>CABUWA010000065.1 GCA_902495085.1 uncultured Collinsella sp.
GTTCTCCTCTCGCGTGTTTTGCTGAGAACAGTTTTATCAAGCCGCGCGGACAAAAATGTCTAGCGCGAGAACGAATGTTCGGTTATTATTATCTTCGAACAGTTGTTCCTGTCAAGCAAAATTCGAACATTTGTTTGACATGGGTAGAGAGGATGCCCTGATGGCTCGCAAAATTACCAAGCGTCAGCAGCAAATTTACGACTTCATCAAGGAATATCAGCAGGAGAAGGGTTATCCGCCCAGTGTGCGCGAGATGGCATCTGCCGTGGGCCTTTCCTCCCCCAGCACCGTGCACGCCCACTTATCTGCCTTGGAGGCGCGCGGGCTGCTCAAGCGCGATGCCACCAAACCGCGCGCCCTGGAACTCTTTAACGAGGACGGCTCCTCTGTCTCAATTTCTAAATCTGACGAGCCCACCGCACCTCGCGGAACGGTCTCGCTACCGCTCGTTGGTCGCGTCGCGGCTGGGATTCCCATTCTGGCCGAGCAGAATATCGAAGACACTTTTACTATCCCGACCGAAATCGCCACTGATCAGGGTTCCTTTATCCTTGAGGTGCATGGGAGCTCAATGATCAATGTCGGCATCTTCAATGGCGATTACATCATCGTCCGTGAACAAAAGAGTGCCATGAACGGCGAAATCGTCGTGGCCATGATTGATGGTTCAGCGACCGTCAAGACGTTCTACAAGGAGCAGGGACGCGTACGCCTACAGCCTGAGAATGACACCATGGAGCCTATCTATGCAACAAATCCCGTTATTTTGGGCAAAGTCGTCGGCTTGATGCGCCGGTTCTCGTAATGCAAAAACGCATCACCATCTTTGATACCGTCCGCGGGTTTACGATGATTTCAATGGCAGGTTTTCACGCTTGCTACGATCTCGCCTACCTGTACGGTTGGGATATGCCCTGGTTTACCCAGACTGTCTTTCAAGACATCTGGCGCGCCAGCATCAGCTGGGTATTCTTGTTTATCGCGGGTTGGATGTGCACTCTTTCGCGCAACAATATCAAACGTGCCGCCAAATACGCCTTAGCAGCACTCGTCGTCTGGCTGGCAACAACACTTGTCTCAGTCGATGATTCGGTTAATTTTGGCATCATCTACTGCATGGCCGCATGTACCGGCATCGTGGCGTTGACCGATCCCGTCCTTAAAAAGATATCAGCGAGATGGGGCATGTCCCTATGCCTTGTGATGTTCGCCCTCACCTGGAGCATCCCCAAAACAATCTACCCTGTCCCCTACCTGGCGTGGCTGGGATTTCCGAGCCCTGGGTTTGTCTCAGGTGATTACTACCCCATCATCCCGTTTATCTTTATGTATCTTGCAGGATACTTCGCCGCACATATAGCGCAGGGAATCGATAAGACCGTCCCTAGCTGGGCCTACGCCAACTCCCTGCCGGCGCTCGCCAGCCTTGGACGTTATGCACTACCCTTTTATCTGCTGCATCAGCCCATTATACTGGGCATTTTGGAGCTCGCCTACTCGGTGCGATAACGCTCGAGCCGCGGTGCGACACGAGCCGGCAGTTTCGCCACAATACGAACGCCATCCTCAAGATATTCCTCATGCAAAAGGGTCCCCTGCTCATGCACGAGTGTAATGAGCGCACCTTCACGATATGGAATGTCGGCTGAAAGCAGTACATCGGTGGCAGCTGCCTCGCGAGCAATGCGATCGACGAGATCGTCGAGCCCCTCGCCCGTTTGGGCCGAGAACAGAACGGCTTCCGGAAAACGACGACGGAAACTTAATCGATCAACGCTATCGAGAAGATCGATTTTATTGAATACGGTCAGCGTTAGGCGCTCTCCGGCGCCGATCTCATCAAGCACGCGGTCGACAGCCTCCAGCTGTCGCTCATAGTCCTCGTCAGACGCATCTACGACTTTGAGAATTAGATCGGCACCCAACACCTCGGACAGCGTCGATTTAAAGGCATCGACAAGACCATGCGGCAGCTTTTGAATAAAGCCGACGGTATCGGTAATCGTCATTCCGCGACCGCCGGGCAGGCGATACGAACGCGTCGTCGGGTCGAGCGTAGCAAACAGCTTGTCCTGCGAAAGTACCGTAGAGCCTGTCAGGCGATTGAGCAACGTCGATTTACCGGCATTGGTATAACCGGCTAACGCGACGCGAAATGCCGGTGACTCAATGCGGCTCTTGGACTGGACATCGCGACGCTGTTCAACCTGCTTAAGCTCACGACGAAGCGCGGCGATCTTATTGCGAATCAAGCGACGGTCGACCTCGAGCTGACTTTCGCCCTGACCAAAGCGTGAGCCGATGCCGCCGCGCGTCTGTTCCTTGGCGAGATGGCTCCACATGCCGCGCAGACGAGGCAACAGATATTGAAGCTGCGCCAGCTGTACCTGTAGGCGTCCCTCACGCGTCTGAGCATGCAGGCCAAAGATATCCAAGATCAGTGCCGTACGATCGATAATCTTTACCGGCTCGCCCACGGCTTTCTCCAAATAGGATTGCTGCGAGGACGTCAGGTCGTCGTCAAAAATAACGACATCGGCATCCATGCGATGTACCAGACCGCACAGCTCCTCTACCTTACCGGAACCGATAAATGATTTGGGATACGGCTTTACCAAACGCTGAGACAAGCGAGCCACGCACTGGGCACCAGCCGTGTGGGCAAGGCGCTCCAGCTCATCGAGCGATCGATCGAGTGGCCATGCATTGTCGCGCCACTCAACACCAACCAAAATGGCACGCTCGGGCTCGGGTGCCGTGGGAACAAGGGGGAAACGAGCCATTAGGCAGCCTCAATACGATGCAGGATATCAGCAACGACCTCATCGATCGTACATTCATCCATATCAAACCACGCGATACGGTCATCGCGCTTAAACCACGAAAGCTGACGTTTGGCATAGCGACGCGAACGCATCTTAATGAGTTCGCGAGCCTCATCCATGCTCGTCACGCCATTGAAAGCATCGATGATCTCTTTATAGCCAATTGCCTGCATCGAAGTCAGGGCATCTCCCAGCCCCTGGTCCATAAGACCGCGAACCTCATCAACAAGACCCTGCTCAAACATCACATCGACACGCAGATTAATGCGCTCGTAGAGCACCTCGCGATTTCGCGTCAGGCCAAACCATAACGCATGATAATGCTCGCGCGGAACACTAAACTGCGACTTTTGTTGCGCATAGGAAACGCCATCATCGTGCATTTCGAGCGCGCGAATCACACGCCGCACGTTATGCGGATGAATAACAGCAGCTGATTCTGGATCGCGCTCGGCAAGCAGGGCATGCAGTTCTTCCTCGCCAATACGCTCGGCAAGCTCCTGATACCCCGCGCGACGATCGTCCTCAAGCTCGCCCGAGGGAAAATCCATCTCATCCAGGGCGGCCTTGAGATACAAGCCTGTGCCCCCGCAAAACACCGGTAGGCGGCCCTCGCCAAGCAAACGCTCAACATGCGCGCGAGCGTCAGCCTGATAAAGCGCCGCAGAGTACGCCACACCCGGCTCTACAATGTCGACGAGACGCAGCGGCGCCGTACACTCATCGGGCGCCATCTTTGCGGTACCGATGTCCATGCCGCGATAGATTTGCATCGCATCGCACGACAGCACTTCGGACGAAAGACGAGCCGCCAAACGGTCGGCAACACCACTCTTACCAACCGCCGTCGGACCGACGATCGCAACGGCGGAAAGACCTGCCCCGGGAGAAACCATTAGCGCGGCTCGCCCACAACGGAGCCGGACAAATACCAGGTCTTGGCAACGTCGACGTCAACATCAACGATCTTGCCAACAAGCTGATCGATGCTGTAACCCTCGGGGATAGGCGCATGCACGGTCTGATTCTTGGGACTCTTGCCCAGCAGGACCGCGTCGTTCTTTTTACTCGTTCCCTCAATGAGCGCCGGCACCACAGTATGAAGCTCACCCTGGTTGTACTCGTGCGCCGTGGTCTCGATAACCTTAACCAGGCGGTTGAAACGCTCGAGAATAACCTCATGCGGCGTAGGATCGTCAATCTCGGCGGCCGGGGTACCGGCGCGCTTGGAATAGATGAAGGTATAGGCCTGAGCATAGCGGACCGTCTCGGCAAGTGAGAGCGTCTGCTCAAAGTCTTCTTCAGTCTCGCCCGGGAAGCCAACGATAATATCGGTCGAGAGCGCGATATCGGGCATGCGGTTGCGAATGCGATCGACCAGGCCCAGATAGTCCTCGCGTGTATAACGGCGATTCATCTCTTTGAGGATCCGTGTCGAACCTGACTGGACGGCCAGGTGCAACTGCGGCATAACGGCAGGCGTCTCGGCCATGGCGTCGATGGTCTCGGGGAGCAGATCCTTGGGATGCGAAGACGTAAAGAAGATGCGCTCCACACCCGTATCGCCCACGGCACGCAGCAGATCGGCAAAACGCGGCTTGCCAAACAGATCGCGACCATATGAGTTAACGTTTTGGCCCAGCAGCGTAATCTCACGCACGCCCTGGCGCACCAAACCGGTCACCTCGTCGACAATCTCCTCGAAGGGGCGACTTTTTTCGCGACCGCGCACGTACGGCACGATGCAATAGGTGCAGAAATTATTGCAGCCTGTCATGATGGGCACCCAGGCGTGATACTGGGTCTCGCGATGCCACGGCATGCTCATGGCATCCGTATCCTCATGCTCATTGGTGCGGATATGACGCTTACCATCAAGGGACGCCTCGGCAATGAGCTCGGCCACATGTGCGATGGAATGCGTGCCAAAGATGACATTGACGTTATCGACGTTGGTGAGCAGGCCCTCTCCATCACGCTGCGCGATGCAGCCGCCCACGGCAACCACACGCTTGCCCGAAGGCGAAGGCGGCAGGCTTTTGCAGGAATTGCACTGACCGTACAGGCGAGTATCGGCGGCCTCACGCACACAGCATGTCATGAAGACAACGATATCGGCATGCTCGGGATCGAGCGCCATGAGGCAGCCATACGAATCAAGCAGACCGCTCACGCGCTCGGAATCGTGCTGATTCATCTGGCAGCCAAAGGTGCGGATAAAGTAGGTTTTACCGGCAAGAATATCGCGTACGGAACACTGGTCCATGTGCATAAGTCCTAACGATGGAAGGGAGGCGAATCGAGGCAAGCAGAAGCTATGCCACAGGCTTAACATCATCCATGACGACGTTATCCATAGCAGCTCGATTGATCTGGTGAACGTAGATAGAAAGGCGGATGGCCGTGCGCGACTCCCCGTTAATGAGGATGTCGGAGAACACGGGCGCGCAGGAAATATCAAAACCGGTTGGAATCAAAAAACCGCGCGCGATAGCCACGGCCTTAATGGCCTGGTTGACAGCACCAGCGCCGACACACTGGATGTTGACGGGTACACCATCCTTGACCATGCCGGCGATGGCGCCGGCAACGGACGCGGGCGATGATTTGCTTGATACCTTCAGGCAATCCATGAAGAAACTCCTGCGTTTAAAAGTACGTTTTAACTGCAATAACTGTATCGTACCGAGTGGACTCGGTAAAGGCACTATTCCTCTTTGGCAAGATCGAAAGTCACAGTGATTCGATCACGCGAAACACGAATCTTTGGGTCGCCGCAAAGGTTGAGATAGTACCGGGCGGCAAGATCATTAAAGTCGCGCTCCACAGCACGCGAAAACTGTGCCATGTCATCCTTGGCAATACGTAGCCCGCGACGATCCTTCGCGAGATCGACAGGAGCCGGCGCATGCGAGGACGAATCACGCTCGCGAAGCAGACGCGCGGTCACACCGCGAACGGGCTTAATCTGCCCCGCCAAAATGCGATGGGCCGTGCGCTCGGACATCTCAAGACCCAAACCCGAACAGATACGGATAAAGTCCTCGGCATCAGAGGCAAGGCCTAAACGGTCGACAACCGGAAGCTCGCTCTCGTCATCAATGAACAGGAGACGGGACGTATCGAGCCGACTTGACGCCTGAGCATAAAGGGTCGCGGCAATCTCAGACGGAGAACCAAGATAGACATCGCAACCACGCAACTCCTCGAGCGCAAACTCACAAGCAGCGCGAATAATATTATGCGGGCCGCGAGCACAGACATAACGTCCGTCCTCATCCTTGACGGCCTGGGGCCAGCTGGACTGATCGGCACGCTCACTGAGACGGTCGGCCGCAACGCTCACCTTAAAGGCCGAGCCAAGGTCGACACCAGACGTGACCACACGGGCCTCGTCGGTGTTCTGCTTGATAGAAAACAATGCCATGCCACGACCGTGAACGCCCCAACGGTCCATCTTCATGCTCTCGAGCTTGGAGGTAACGCGGGCATCGAAGATTCGCTCTTGCATATCCTGCGGAACGCCCGAACCGTTATCCAGAAAGACAAGCGTGCGGACGCCATCTTCCTTGGTCGTAGCGAGATAGACTTTGTCGGCGCCAGCATCGCGAGCATTACGGAGCATTTCGATGACGATATCCTCGACATGCTGAATGTCGTGCTTTGCCTGGCGCCGCTCGGCCTCCGAAACGCGGAGGCGGACATACCCCTCGCCAAGGTTCTCCTCGACGCGAAGGTTACCCTCCCCCGACATCGACGCGATAAATGAGATGAGCTCGTTCGCGTCGCTCATGTTATTTAGCGATATCGACAGCGCGGCTCTCGCGAATCACGACGACGCGCACCTGACCGGGATACTCCATCTCTTCCTCGATCTGATGGGCGATATCGTGAGCCAGGACCGTGGACTGGGCATCGGAGATCTTGTCCGGCTGAACCATGACGTGGACCTCGCGACCAGCCTGCATGGCATAGGTACGCTCGACGCCATCATGGGAGTTGGCGATCTCCTCGAGCTTCTCAAGACGCTTGATGTAGTTCTCGGCAGACTCGCGACGGGCACCGGGGCGAGAGGCAGAGACAGCATCGGCGGCCTGTACCAGGACATCGAGCACCGTGTTGGGGTCGACGTCGGCATGGTGAGCCTCGATAGCGTGGACGATAACGGGCTTCTCGCCATAACGGCGGGCAAGCTCGGCACCGATGACGGCGTGCGGGCCCTCGACGTCATGGTCGATTGCCTTGCCCAGATCGTGCAGCAGGCCGGCGCGCTTGGCGGTCACAACGTCCAGGCCAAGCTCGGAAGCCATCACGCCGCACAGGTCAGAGACTTCGAGGGAGTGCTGAAGCACGTTCTGACCAAACGAGGTACGGTAGCGCAGGGCACCAAGGGTCTTGACGATCTCGGGGTGCAGGTCGTGGATGCCGGTATCGAAGGCAGCCTGCTCGCCAGCCTCGCGCACGCGCTGCTGAACCAGGTCGGCAGCCTTGTGATACATCTCCTCGATGCGGGCGGGGTGAATGCGGCCGTCGGCGATGAGGTTCTCGAGGGCAACACGGGCGGTCTCACGACGGACCGGGTCGAAGCTCGAAAGAACGACGGTCTCGGGCGTGTCGTCGATCACGAGGTTGACGCCGGAAACCTGCTCGAAGGTGCGGATGTTGCGACCCTCGCGGCCAATGATGCGGCCCTTGAGGTCATCAGAGGGAATGTGCACGGAGGTAACGGTGACCTCGGCAGTGTGGTCGGCAGCGCAGCGCTGAATCGCCAGGGACAGAATCTCCTGGGCGGTCTTGTGGCACTCGGCGCGAACCTGCTGCTCGGACTCGCGAATGATTGTGGCGGCCTCGTGGGTGACCTCGCCGCGAACCTTATCGAGGAGCTCCTTGTGGGCGTCCTCGCGGGTAAGGTCGGCGATACGCTCGAGCTCGGAGGTCTGCTTTGCGCAGAGCTCCTCGAGCTCGCGGGAGCGCTTCTCGACCTGACCGGCCTGGCTGGACAGCTGGTGCTCACGCTTGTCGAGAGCGTCGTTGCGGCGATCAAGGGATTCCTCGCGCTGCATCACACGGTTCTCGAGCGTACGAATCTCGCTCTTACGCTGCTTGTCCTCGGCCTCGGCGGCCTGCTTGTTCTTGATGATCTCCTCTTTAGCCTCGAGCAGAGCCTCTTTTTTGAGGGTCTCGGCCTGACGCTTAGCATCACCGATCAGGGACTCAGCCTGTGCGTGTGCCGACTGGATCTTTTCGTCGGCCTCGTGAAGACTACCCTGCTTGGCGGTGCGCATGTAGGCAATGGCGGCGATGGCACCCAAAACGATGCCAACGAGCGCTGCGATGATAGGCATGCTCACTCCTTTTTATGGATTCGTTACACAACAAAGCGAACCGTCCTTACGAACGGCTCGCGACATTTGAGTAATATGGGCGCAGCTTATGCGGGTCGGATACAGATAAACATATAAACAAACTCATCACAGATGAGCACATATCACAAAGCAAATGACAGTGTTTATCGTACGTTGAACCACAACAACTGTCAAATAAATGGCCCCGGCACGGCGGCTAAAACGCGGTGAACGGCAGGGCCACAAAACGCATACGCCTAAACCGCACATTCCTCGCGTTCGGCATCGAGACGTGCCTTAACGGCATCGGCGGCGATGTGATACGAGAAGCCCTTGCCCATCAAAAACCGAACCAGTTTTTCGAATCCGCGCGTCTCTGGAACACGCCGCTTGGCGAGCAGGGCTGACGCACGCGCCAAATCGTCTTCGACGGCAAAATAATCCTCGGGATAACCGGGAATGTCATCGAGCACGACATGACGGCGCTTGAGCTCGGTCTCGATTTTGCGCTGTCCCCAACCGCGCCGCTTGCGCTCCTCGATAAAGTACGAGCAAAAGCGGTTCTCGTCTAAAAAGTGATACTCGGTGGCGCGCTCGACGGCGAAATCGATCGCGGGCTGGTGAAAGCCGTAGCGAGCCAGCTTGTCACGGACCTCACCCGTCGCATGGTCGCGGCGCGATAGCATCTCGGTCACCATGGTAAGTGCACATTTACGCTCGATGAGCTGCACCGCCTCACGAAAGTTATCCCAATCGCAGGGCAGATCGGGGCGATTTTTGACATACAGGCGCGCGACCCGCACGGGAATCCAAATGGACCGCTCAAAACCGCCCTCAAGCTCACAATCGATATGTGCGCATGGCTTTTTGGACGCATACCCGCTCGAGAACGAGGAGGCCGCCTTCTTATCGGGAAAGACGACCGTGGCCTCGGTCACCATATACGACATGAGCGTAACCGCTACTCGTCGTCATCATCAAGCATGGCGGAACCATCGATGGCGTAAAGCTCGTCAAACTCCTCAGGCGCAGGCTGATCGGTCAGCTCGACCTCGGACGGAGCATCGTCATCAAACTCAAGTCCGCAGGCAAGGCGGACCTTATGCTCAATCTCGTCAGCGCAATCGGGGTGTTCGCGCAGGAACGCCTTGGCGGCCTCGCGACCGTTGCCGAGCTTGTCCTCGCCATAGGCAAACCAGGAGCCCATCTTCTTGCAGATGCCGCACTCGACAGCCATGTCCAGAATCGAGCCCTCCTTAGAGATGCCCGTACCGTACATGATGTCGAACTCAGCAGAACGGAACGGAGCTGCCACCTTGTTCTTAACGACCTTGGCGCGCACGCGGTTACCGATAACCTCGTCCTTAAGCTTAATGCTGTCGATACGGCGAATGTCGATACGCACCGAAGAGAAGAACTTAAGGGCGCGGCCGCCCGTCGTAGTCTCGGGGTTGCCGAACATGACGCCGATCTTCTCACGCAGCTGGTTAATGAAGATGCACGTCGTGTTGGACTTGGACAGCGAGCCGGCGAGCTTGCGGAGCGCCTGGCTCATCAGGCGAGCCTGAAGACCGACCGTAGTATCGCCGATTTCTCCCTCGATCTCGGCACGCGGGGTCAGCGCGGCGACGGAGTCGACGACGATGGCATCGATGGCGCCGGAACGCACGAGCATGTCAACAATCTCGAGCGCCTGCTCGCCCGTATCGGGCTGGGAAATAAGCACCTCGTCGATATCCACGCCGATGCGCGCGGCATACGTGGGATCAAGCGCGTGCTCGGCATCGATAAATGCCACAACGCCACCCATTGCCTGGGCCTCGGCCAGGATCTCGAGCGAAAGCGTCGTCTTACCGGAGGACTCAGGACCGTAAATCTCGACGATACGGCCGCGCGGCACGCCGCCGATACCCAGCGCGGCATCGAGTGCCAGGGCACCCGTGGGAATGGCCTCGACCTCGAGCTCGGGACCACCGTCGCCGTACCTCATGATGGAACCCTGGCCGAATTTCTTCTCGATCTCGGCCTTGGTGGTGGCGATCATCTCATCGCGCTCTTTACCCGTCGTGCGAGCATGAACGGTACGTACGGGACCTGA
>CABUWA010000066.1 GCA_902495085.1 uncultured Collinsella sp.
AAAAAATGCCAACTTTTCTGTTTGCACTTTGCGATTCCTCGTGTATACTGACTTTCGCATTTAACGGAGAGTTGTCCGAGTGGCCGAAGGAGCACGATTGGAAATCGTGTAGGCGTCAAAAGCGTCTCCAGGGTTCAAATCCCTGACTCTCCGCCAGTTAATTCCAAAGCAGGCCTTCGAGCCTGCTTTGTTTTTACCCCACGCGGAGGGGTGGCAGAGTGGTTGAATGCGGCGGTCTCGAAAACCGTTTGGCCTGTATAAGGTCACGAGGGTTCGAATCCCTCCTCCTCCGCCATTTTGGTTGAGAAAGCTCCCAAGAATGGGAGCTTTTTTGTTTTGAGTCCCTAACAAGCAAATACGGTGGAGGAGGAGGGATTCGAACCCGCCAGGGCGCGGAGCGTAAAGAAAACGCGCCAGTGGCGCGTTTTTAGCGCAGCGCGGTCGGCGCAAGCCGACCGGATAAATTTTGAGCTCCGCTCAAAATTTGGACATCCCTCCTATTCAGCCACGCCCCCATCGCGTTCAACATCAACCCAGATCCCCAAACATGGTGCCTACGCACGCATCCAGTCCCGACCGTTTGCCGAGCAATAGGGTCGCAATCGGCGTCGAACATGTACTATGTACGGGCATTGTCTAAACCCGTAACTCAAAGGACCCCATCTTGCCCGTCGTCGCCGCTATGACCATTACCTCGCATGCATCGGATGCCATGGTCGCTATTCCGTTTTGGCTCGAGATGTTCGCTGTTGTCGCTGCATCGATCTCGGGTGTACTGGTTGCGCGCGAGCACAAGCTCGACCTGGTGGGCGCGGTCGCGCTCGCGGTGGTCTGCGGTCTGGGCGGCGGTCTTTTGCGCGATATGACGCTGCAGGTGGGCAACGTCTACATCCTCAACCAGCCGATGGCACTGCCGCTTTCCATCGCCACGGCAGCCATCATCTACATTTTCCCGGCAATCGTCGACAAACCCGAAAAACTCATTCCCCTGCTCGACATCATCTCGGTCGGCATCTATGCCGCCACCGGAGCGGACAAGGCGCTGGTCTACGGCTTTGCACCGGCGGTGTGCATCATGATGGGCTTTTTTACCGCGGTGGGCGGCGGCATGTTGCGCGACGGCTTTATGGGCGTGGTTCCGGGCATTTTCCAACGTACTAACTTTTATGCCATCGCCGCCATCGCCGGATCGACAAGCTATGTGTGTCTCGTTATGAGCGGCATCATGAGCAATGTCGCCGCGCTGGTCGTATGCGTTGTCGTGACCATGGGTCTGCGCTGGCTCTCGCTGCGCTTTGACATCAAAAGCCCCACCGAGGAAGACATCGCACGCTTTTTGCACCGCAAAAAATAGGTGGCGCGGGCCCATCCTTCGAAATGCAACCGAGAGGTTCTTTTAGAGCGCCCGCGCGTTGGGTACCCTGTTAGGTATATGCCAAACACCTAACAAAAGGATCAACCATGGCTTTCAATCAAACCGCGGCGGCGCCGTCACACAAGATGCGTCGCTGCCTGCTTATGGCATTCGCGCTCATCGCGCTGGCGATCACCGCGCTTCCCACGGCGTCGTTCGCCGGCACGGACACCGCAGGCAACGTACTTGCGACCGACAATGACGCCAATCCGTCCGGCGTCGAAGGTGACCTGTACTGGGCAGGTCAGGACCTCAACTTGGACGATACGTCCATCGACCGCGATATCATCGCCGCGGGCGATACCCTCTCGATCCGCGACTGCACAGTGGGCGGCGCCGTCCGTCTGGCGGCACGCACCATCGACATTGCCAAGACCGCGGTTGATGGCAGCGTGACCGTCGCTGGCCAGCATGTCGTTCTCAATTCCGACAGCACCGCTAACTGTTTCTACGCGATAGGCGAGACGGTTGCCTTGCGAGGCTCCACCAAGTCGGCAGCGCTCGCGGGCGATACGGTAACCATCGACGGCACCGTCGATGGCGATGTCGAGGTTTGGGCCGACAAGCTCATCCTGGGCAAGAACGCCCACATCACCGGCACCGTGAACGCGCACGTCTCCGAGGACCCCGAGCGCGCCGCGGGAGCCGAGGTCGGCGCACTCAAGATCGACCGCACCGAGAACGAGGATACTTCCACCGTTAACGATGTCATCGGCGGTATCGTCGCCGCGGCGCTTTCCACCTGCTTTGTCGCTCTGCTGCTCGAGCTCGTCTTTCCGCGTGCGACCGCCAGTGCCGCCGGCATGCTCCACCAGCACCCCACGCCTCTGTGGGTGAGCGGTCTTCTGGGTACGATTGCTGTCGTCCCCGCCGTCCTACTGCTGATTATCTCTATCGCCGGTCTGTCGCTTGCCGGAGCCCTCTTGTGCGGCGTTATCGGCATCGCACTGGTGTCGAGCGCCTTTGCGGGATGCGCGACCGCTCGCATGGTCGGACATAGCCAGAACCGCTACGCCATGGCGGCCGTGGGCGGCATCGCCGCGGGCGCGCTTACGGCAATCCCCCTCGTAGGCGATTTCATCAGCGGGGTGGCCTTTGTCTTTATGCTCGGTTACGTTATCCAGACCATCTGGCTCAACGCCCACCTTAAGCCGCAGCAGCCGGCCAACACGCCAGAACTCCCCACCGCTTAGCAGCCGATCACCACAAAGGGGCCAGGCACCTTTGTGGTGGTGCAAAGGGGTCAGGTTACTTTGCACCAACAAACGAGGCGGGGCACTCGGTCATATCGACCGGGTGCCCCGCTTTTCTTGGAGGGTTCTCTAGTAACTTTTCAAGACCAATGATCATCAGGTCGGTAGGCCTGCGCGTCACTCATTACGGAGGCAGTACGCCAGTGAGCATGGAAGGCAATTATTTTTCACGACGACCGCCTCCCCGCTTGATGACGAGCGCGGCGACAATAGCCGCCACTCCGATGGCAGCCAAAGCCACCACCAGCACCAACGTTCTATCTCCCGTCGAGGGCATAAAGTCTCGACTCGCTTCTTTACTTGGGGTGTTGAGCACCGACAGCTCAATCGAACCCGTCCCGGCATCGGCGGCATCAACCCGCAGGGGGCTTTCGGCCGATACGGTCACCTTGGGCTTCGCGGCCGCCACCTGTTTAACGTCCAGGCTCTCGGCCGTAACCGTCACCGTTCGCTTGCCCTCAAAGGCGGTGTAGCCCCTAGGCGCCGCGACCTCCTCGACGGTATAGACGCCCGCGTCCACGCCGTTCAGCTCCACGCGACCGTCCTTGTCGGTCACAATGCACGCATCGGCATCCGTCGTCCACGTGCCGTCAGTCGTCAGGATGCGCCCGCGGTCATCGATGATGCGCAGTTTGGCGCCCGCGAGCGGCTTATCGTCCGAGCTTGAGCGCTTGATCAGGCTGAGCCCCCAGGTGTAGGCGCACGCGTCATCGCTCGGCGTGCGGGTGAAGCCGGCGTCGCCGGACTGGTCCGCGAAGGGAGAGCGCGGGTAGCGCAGGTAGACCTCGTTGGGATTGCCCTTGGCAGTGCCTCGATTGCAGTTTGCCCCCAACGGCGCGTTGTACACGGCGACCACGCGGGCGCCCGCGGCGAAGGCGTCGGCCCCGCCGAGCGCGGCGATCAGGTCGCCGGTGCGCACGGTGAAGGTGCTCCCCTCGACCGAGACCCTGCACTGGGCCGTGATGTCGGTCCAGCCCTGCGCGGGCTCGGTGCCGACGCACCCGTCCTTGCCGGCCGGGACGGCATCGAAGTTGCCGTCCGCGCCCGCCGCCACGTACACGCGCATGCTCGAGGCGACCCTGGAGGCGTCGAGCCCCGCGCTCATAGTGTCGACGAACTGCACGCTGTAGGAGTCGTAGGCGGTGAGGCCCGCCGGGACCGTGGCCGAGAGGCGCCAGTACAGGTCGTCGCTCACGGTGGCATCGGCGGCCTTGCCCCAGGTTGCGGTGCCGTCCTCCAGCACGTGCTTGGCTACCTTGGGCGTCGCGGCCTTGGGCTTGACGGTGACGGCGCTGCCGCCGACCAGGGCCATGATCGGCGCGGTGCCGACCTCGTTCTGGGCGATGGCGTCGTCGTCGGCGACGATGAGCCAGTAACCGCTGGGAAGCTCGACCGCCGTGGCAGCGTTAAGGGTCACGGAAGGTGCGTCGGCATTGCAAGTCGCACGGGCAAGCTTTGCCGTCAGCGTGGTCGTCATATGCCCGTCGGTATTCATCCATTCGGCAGCCGCTTGCGCCGTCGATACCGAGCTATCAAGTCCCGCATCATGAAGCACGGGGAGAGCAGCTTGGCGAACGGCGTCATTTGCCCACGTTATGTCAGTTGCGACCTTTTGATCGGCATCGGCGTCGTCGATAACGGTCGCCGAAAAGAGCTGGTACGCGTCATACCGCGTCGCAACTGTACCGTCCACCGTAACGGCTCCGGTGTCGGTAGCACGAGCCATCCCAGGAGCAATCGCGAAAGAGAATGCGGCAACGATGACTATCACCACGACGGCCAACATATGACGGAGTGGTTTACTCACGACGACCACCTCGATCCGTATCGCGATGACGACGAGCATGCATCCACGTCGCGGCAAAACACAGCATCGAAGCACCAGCCAGATACGTCATAGTCAAACCAGCCCCGCCCGCCTCGGGAAGCGTGATCGAGTACTTGTTGGTGAAGGTCGGCGGATCCTGAGAGCCATCACCATAGGTAACTACGGCGTTGAGCTGGTCCGTGCCATTAGTTACCGTAACCGTGACGTTGCGCGGGGTCGTGTCATAGGTGATGTGGTCTTTAACATGGCCGACAGCACCCTCAGGCTCGACCTCGGAGATGGTGTAAGTGTAGGTATCGGCCTTGTTGTAGTCGACGTTAAAGGACACATTGCCCTCGGCGTCGTTGGTCACCGTCTGGAGCACCCTGCCGTCGCCATCCTTAAGCGCAAACGAGAACTGCCCCTTCTTGAGTGTGCCCCCTTCAAGCACCTTCTTGGCCCGGATTGTTGCGGATCCTTTTAGACGATTGTCATAGACCCAAATCTCGTCCTTTTTGTCATCGCCTATGATCTCCGCGTCGCCGACGATGGTCTTCGCCTTAGCTAGCGCAGTTTGATAATCCTCGTCGCTCGCGTTGCCCTTGAGCATGATCCACATAGGCTTGGCCTTGGCGTAGCCAACAGGCGCCCTGGTCTCCTCAAGCTGGTAGAGCACGCAGCTGTTCATCGCCTTGCTTTCTCTGCCAAACGAGATCTTGCCGCTGACGTCGGTGTTGGCGGTTTCAAACTCGGCCCTTGCCCCCTCGATACCTTTCGTTGCAACCTCATCCATCTTCACGCTATAGAGCGTAAACCTAGCATCCTTGAGCGTCGCACCGACTTGTTGGGCGTCATACTTGGTCATCGTGATGCCGTAGCCGTTGCCACCCGCGCTGGCGGACGCATTTTTTATTTCCCAAGTCTGCTCATCAGTCGCGGAGCCATCCGTCACCCCCGTAAGCGTGGCGGTATTGGAAAGAGGCACCTTATCGCCAAGATTTCCGCTCGGGATGACCTCGTACTCGACCTTGAGATACTTGCCGTCGGGCACGCTAAGCGTCAGCTTCGTACGCGAGGCAGATTCATCCTTGACTTGCTCCATCTTCGACGAATAGTCCTTATCAGTCAGCGGTGACCAGGCACCATTCACCCACTCATAGACCTTAAGCATCGACGGGACCAGCGTGCACTTGGCATCCATGGTGTCGACCAGCTCGAGGACATCAGTGCCACTCTTAAGATCGACAGCTGACTCGTTGACCAGAATGGTGTACTTGATGCGATTGCTATTGTCGACCTGTTCGCCGGTCTTCTTGATGACGTTGTTCTTAATGGTGACAGTACCGCTGCCAGAGTCAAATTTCTTGCTTCCCGACTCAGCGCTGGCAGAATTGGTGAACTTCACCTCGTTCGCGGAGGTGTCGAGCTCACCACGCTTGACCGCCGTCTGATACGTAAGCTTGGCGTAACCAGCATACTGGCCAAGCTCTGTTGTGGGGATGGAGAAGGTGACGGCATTCGTCGAAGTGTCGGACTTCACCTGATCGCCTGTAAGATCCTTGCCGTTCGGAAAACCTTGCGGGAGCGTAGTTATTTCATCGCCACGTCCGTAATTGTTCGACACCGGAGGCGTGTGTGGGTTCTGATACAGCAGGTATTTGGCAGAACCAGGCACATAGCTCATGCCAGCGGGAAGGGTATCGACGATATTAAGCGGATTGCCGTTGAGCTTGGTCGCGCCGTAATAGTCCTCACCAACCGTAGAGGCGCGGTTCGCATAGACCGTCCAGTTGATAACCCAAGCGCCCTTTTCTTTCGAGTCGTCGATCTTTCCCCAGTCAAAGCTCTCATCCCATTTGGCGACAGCTTCCGAGGCGGCCTTTTCCACCGCGGGGCTAGGCGCCTCGTTGTCGACGACATAGGTGACTACATCGGTAAGGGAAGATTTCCAGTTTTGCACTCCAACAGCAGCGAAATTCGAATACCAACCCGGCAGAGCATCGGTCTTCGTTTTATAGGTAATCTCCGCATACCGCGACCGCTCAAGCGCGCTCTTAACTTTATCTTTGTTGGTATATATAGAGAGGTTGATGTTCTTTTTGCGGCCAACCGAAGAGGTATCGTACTTATACCAGAAATCCCAGTCTTGACCCCTTTCCAGCTTCTCATCTCCGATTATGATGGAGTAGCTTTCGGGAACAGGTCCGAGCGTCTGACTCAAAGCGCTCTGAAATGTGTCGTACACGGTAACGCTTTCCGGGTTGTACGCATTCACAATTGAGCGCAGGTCAACGACGAGTTTCCAGGTGGCCGTGCCGTCCGTAGCGGCAGTGCTCCAGTCCTCAAGGGTCTTGACCACAAAGGAGTTACCGACGAGTTGCGGCGTAAACGTATTACCGCTGTTGCCTGATACGCGGCCCTCGTGCTCAATCTTCGCCTCATTACTCACCGTTTCGTATGAATTCGTGTCCTTCATCTTGGTGTGATATTCGATGCGATAAGTGGCGTACTTGTCGGCAAGGTTGGCCTGAAACTGGTAGCTAAAGGAGTTCTTCAACGGGTCGATCACGCCGGTATCAAAAACCGAACTGGAATCGCCTTTATATACCGTGTAGCTCCCCTCATACATTTGCTTATCGTCCAACTTATCGGTGAACACATAACCGCTCATATCGGCCTTGAGCTCGCCTTGGTTGAGCTTGACCGTCCACTTAATGTCAGACGGGTTGCCTGAGCCTTTGGACTTGTTGATCATGTCATAGCGAAATTCATTAGGCCAGGCCTCAGCCTTATGCTCGCCATCGCCGTTTGCGCCAGCCCAGTCCCAAGTTACCGTATTTTTGGAAGCCTCCTGGGCGCTGATGAACTCCTTGTCTTTTGTGGAGATGTCGCTCTTCAGCTTGGTTTCATAGGTAATCGTATGGACACCCTGGGGGAGGCTGCCCAAGTTCTCGATGGTCGCGGTCTGGTCTTCGATTTTTAGCTGCGACCCAATCGTCTTGTTATCAAGCTTGAAGCTGCCTTCCACGAAGCTGAAGTTCTCGCCCAGCGTATCGGTGATCTTAACGTCCGTGGCATACGACTCGACAGTGAGTTTAACGGTCCAGGTCACCTTGGCCACACCGTCTGAACCCTGAGAGTAAACCCCCGTCTTCTCTCCCGTCACCTTGCCGTCCTTGGTGGGAATATCGATCGATCCCTTGCCAGGAAACTCGACAGACACGTTGCTGCCGGATCCGGTGTCCTTATTTGAAAGATGAAACGAGAAGTTTGCCGCGACATGGATGTCCGCAGGGTTATTCGCAAGCCACGCCTTGTCAAACGTAAAGAAGACCTTATTGTCCTTGATCTTCCACGTGCCAGCCCTGGCAGAGGTAGCCTCCGGACCTTCCATAAGGTCGCCACCGTCGTTATCGTCAACGGCGATGGTATCGGGAAACTTATAGACGGCGACGTTACTGCCAGTCGACGGCGCCTTACCAGTCCTGAAATACGCTGAGAAAGCTCCATAGAGCTTCGAAGTAGACGTTACGGCACCATTGAGCTCCTGAGTACGATACTCATCGGTATACAGCTTGACATCAACCGTCGCCGTCTTCTCATCAATCACAATCGGATCCGGCGTCGTCGCATCCTCGGCGCGCACAGGGGCTGCGCCGTGGAAAATTGCGGCGGTGAGGCAAATTAGAATGAAGATCAGGGCCGCCATACCCAGCGACCGCGAGCGGTGTGCATCCATAGTTGTCCCCTAATTCCTACAACACAGTGTGGAATACGGCGAATCGTCGGATCGAACACAAGCCCCACCATCAACGAGAACCTACCTAGCGCGTTGCAAGAACCCATTGGGGAACACCTTCTAAGACGGTTCGTCTATGCCACAATGCATAAAATATAATATAGATACCAATCATGTAAACCGCAGGTCAAGAGGTCTTTTAATTTAATACCAGTTACTATTTACCTGTTAACAGTTTTGTATCATACCGGCTATATTCAGTGAAATTATGTATATGTTTAAACAACTTTACTTTGCCTGGAAAGCCGATCGGAGGGATAGTCGCCCCAGCTGTGGTGCAAACTAACCCGTCCCCCTTGCACCAAAAAGGGCGCCGACCATTGCGGTCGACGCCCTTTCTTGTTAGTCGCTATAAAGCCCCAGCGCTTATTTGTTGACCTGGCCGGCGCGGACGGCAGCCTTCTTGCGGTCGGTGGCGTTGAGCAAACGCTTGCGCAGGCGGATGTTCTTGGGAGTGATCTCGACCAGCTCGTCGTCGGCGATGTACTCCAGCGCCTCCTCCAGCGAGAAGGTGCGGGGCGGCACCAGCTGGACGGAGATATCGGAGGTCGAGGAACGCTGGTTGCCCAGGTTCTTGGTACGAGCGATGTTGACGACCATGTCGCCGGCCTTGCTGCGCTCGCCCACGATCATGCCCTCGTAGCACTCGGTGCCCGGCTCAACAAACAGCTGACCACGCTCCTGCAGCGTACCAAGAGCGTAGGCAACGGCCTTCTCGGTGGTCATGGAGATCATGGCGCCGTTCTGACGGTTACCGATCTCGCCGGCGTAAGGACCATACTCCAGGAAGGTGTGGTAGAACACGCCCTCGCCGTGGGTGACGTTCATGATGCGGTTCTTAAGGCCCATGATGCCACGGGTCGGGATCTTAAACTCGAGGTGCGTCACGATGCCCGAGGTATCCATGCTCGTCATGATGCCGCCAGAGGTACCGAAGACCTCAACGACCTTGCCCGAGTACTCGTCCGGGCACTCGACGACGGCCTGCTCGACGGGCTCCATCTTGTTGCCGTTCTCGTCCTTCTTAAACAGAACGCGGGGACGACCGACCTGGAACTCAAAGCCCTCGCGGCGCATGGACTCCATCAGGACGGACAGGTGCAGAATGCCGCGGCCCGAGACCTCGACGCCGCTCTTGTCCTCGAGCTCCTCGATCTTCATGGTCACGTTGTTCTCGGCCTCGTTGAACAGGCGCTCCTTGAGCTGACGGGCGCCCACGATGTCGCCGTCGCGACCGACGAGTGGGGAGGTCGAAGCCTCAAAGACGATGGACAGGGTCGGCGGGTCAATCTCGATGGGCTCGAGCTCGACGGGGTTCTCGGGGTCGGTGTAAACATCGCCGATATCGGTGCGGTCGATACCCACGACAGCAGCGATATCGCCGGCGCCGACTTCCTGGCACTCGGTACGGCCCAGGTAGTCGAAGGTAAAGAGCTGCTTGACGGTGGCGGTAGCGCTGGAGCCGTCGTTCTTGACAACCAGGATCTGATCGCCCTGGTGGATGGTGCCGGAGTACACGCGACCGATGCCGATACGGCCAACGAAGTTGGAGTGGTCGATGGTCACGCACTGCATGGCCAGCGGGGCGTTCTCGTCAACCTCGGGCGCGGGCATGTCGTCGATGATCATATCGAGCAGCGGGTACATGTCCATATTGCCGTCGTTGGGATCGAGACGGGCAAAGCCATTCATGGCGCTGGCGTAGACCACGTGCTCCATGGCGAACTCAAGCTGGTCGTCGGTGGCACCCAGGTCGGCCATAAGGTCCAGGCAGTCGTTGTAGGCCTTCTCGGGGTTGGCGCCCGGACGGTCGATCTTGTTGATGACGATCATGATCTTAAGGCCGGTGTCGATAGCGTGGCGCAGCACGAAGCGGGTCTGGGGCATGGGGCCCTCAAAGGCGTCGACCAGCAGCAGGGCGCCGTCGGCCATACGCAGCACGCGCTCGACCTCGCCGCCA
>CABUWA010000067.1 GCA_902495085.1 uncultured Collinsella sp.
AGGCAAGCGTCGACTAAACGTGCAGCGTGCGCGGGCCCTCCCGACGGGAAACGAAAAAGCCCGGTTTAAAACCGGGCTCGAACAAACACGCCTATTGACAATGGCTTTCTCATATTAAAGAAGAGGAGTCGACGCCGTTAAGGCATTGACCCCTTGAACTAAGTAACGGCGCTGCCCAGCTATCACCCTTGGGCTGACGTCGACTTTATTCTACCTACGGTTGCCAGGTTTAACAAATGATTTTTCAGTAATGGAGCCTCGGAGCCCGCTCGCTCAACCACCTGGCCATCGGATTAGCCGGATTCTGGGACACGCCTTCCGTCCCAGGCCTCTACCGGAAAATGCGTCCCACCCTGAGGCTCGATTCCGGGACACGGTTTCCGTTTGAAGCCCCGATGGGAAAGCGTATCCCGTTCCGAGAGCTCATTCCGGGATGCAGTTTCCGCCAGAGATGCCACCGGGAAAGCGTATCCCGTTTTGGAGCCGAATTCCGGGTCGTAGTTTCCGCCTGAGGGCCGATCCGGAAACGGCATCCCATTCTGAAGCCGAAATCTGGAACGCACTTTCCGCCAAAGGTCGCAAAAGGAAAGCACATCCCATTCCCAGCATCAAATCAGGACGCGCTTCATTATCCCCGCCCTCACATCTCGGCAAACGAGATCAGCTTGACGTCTCCCCTACTCTCCGCGACATCCCGACATCCCTGCGTAAAGCCGCTTTTTGAGAAAAGCGCATAGCTTTTGTGCTGCCGTCTAAAGAGCTCGCTTCGGTACACGAGCTTTTCCAGAACATCCTCGCCTACCGGTTCATTGCGCCATTTGCACTCCGCAAACAGCGCAGCGCCCTCGCCATCGTCAACGATCAAGTCGATTTCTTCCTGCGTATGCGTGCGATTATCCGTCCCCCACCAGCGCCCGACGCTCGCCGGAACCACATCGAGCTGGCCCGCCCGCGCGAGTTCGTACACGTATTGCCTGCATATAAGCTCAAAGACCGTACCCATGTAATCCGATACGTGCGGCTCAATGCGCTTATACGCCATCTCGGCCATATCGTTTTGAATCAGCCCAATGTTCTGCGGCACAAACTTGTACCAGAACCTAAACATCTGGTCGCTCAGCAGATACACGGCTCGCTTATTGCTCGTCTCGTTGAGCGGCAGCTCGCGCTCGACAATCCCAAGCGACGCCAGCTTATCCACATAGCTCTTTACGTTGCTCGCAGGGATTCCCGTAGAGCTCGCAATCTCCGAGATCCTCGAGCGCCCCTGGGCAATTGCCTGCACGATCGCATCATATTGCTCGGGATTGCGGCACTCTTGCAATAGCAGGTTACTCGGCTCCTCAAAGAGATAGCCCGTAGGAGTAAGAAAAAGACATTTGATGTTGTCCTTGAGCGGTGCGGCAGGATCGACTTTCTCGATATATGCAGGAATGCCACCCGTCATGCCATAGCAAACTGCAGCGTCTTCGCGACCCATGCTCTGCCACAACCCGAGGGTCGTCGTAAAATCGAGCGGCATGATCTTAAACTGGGCCGTACGCCTACCGTATAGTGGGCTCTCGTAGCCCAACACCTGTTCCTCCATAAACGAAAGAGACGAGCCGCATAGGATCAGCATGAGCCTGGTCTCTTTGTATAAGTGGTCGATCTTGTCTTGCAGCAACGAGCTGATTTCGGGATTCGATTGGGCGAGATAGGGATACTCGTCAATCACGACAACCAAACGTTCCGTGCGAGCCATGGTGGCCAATGCATCGAACGCTTCGTCAAAACTACGAAACGACACGCCTGCAGCACCAACCGAGCCTGCAAGTATCGCCTGGCTAAAGCCGTGCAGGTTTGCCTCCGCATTGGTACGACGAGCTTGAAAGTAAATAGCCTTCTTGCCTTGGATGAACTCTGTGATAAGGCGCGTTTTACCCACACGACGGCGGCCGTAAATCACAGGCATTTCAAAGGAGCCCGTGCCATACAGTCGATTGAGCTCGGACATTTCCACTGTTCTTCCGATAAACATAGGGTCATCCTTCCTTTACGTTATAGCTAGCTATATTATACCTTCCTATAATATGTCTAGCTATAACGTAATTCGACAAGCGGAGCACGAAAAGGGGCGGTACACCCCCGCACGTGGACCGTTCCGGAAAATGTATCCCGTTCTGGAGCCAAAAACTGGGCCGTAGTTTCCGCCAAGCATCCCATCCGGAAAGCGTGTCCCGTTCTGAGCCTGAATTCTGGGATGCACTTTCCGCTGAAGCTTCTACCGGAAAATGCATCCCATTCCGAGCGCTCATTCCGGGACGTAGTTTCCGCATGCGGCCCCGTTGGGAAAGTTCATCCCGCTCTAAGCGCTCATTCCGGGATGCAATTTCCGCTTGAGGCCCGATCCGGAAACGGCATCCCACTCTGAGGCCGAAATCTGGGATGTAGTTTCCGCTTGAAGGGAGATCCGGAAAGCACGTCCCATTCCGAGTGGCAATTCCGGGTCACAGTTTCCGCAGATACAAGGCGACAGTCCGCCGCCTTTATCACATGCCTTCAAATATGCGATCCAGAAACACAAAACAGCAGATAGAATGCTCTTTTTCAAAAAGTACACGTCTCGAAACTTACCAAGACTTCATATCCAGCTACCGTTCACGGTCGCCGATTACCGCCCACCGATTCAAACAAGAAATATGTCGCCAAAAGCAGGTCATCTACCTGCATGGTTAGATTTTGGTCAGCTTTTGGTCAGCTGAGCGGCAAGTTCCAGCTGATACGTTTTTGCTACCCAAAAGGAGGCGGTAGCTCATGACCCATTGCAATGACCAGCTCATCGACCAACTGCTCACTCAAGCCGAACATGAGGGGCGCTGTCTGATTCCCCCGAGCACGGCGATCCGAAAAGCGCTCCTTCGGCGCATCGGCGACATGGTCGTCTCCCCCATGCCGGGACTGTTCGCGCGAAAAACGCGCTGGGATGAACTCAACCGAGCGCAACGCCATTGCGAGATTATCCGCGCCCTTGCGATCATCCATCCCGATTGGACGTTCTGCTCGTTTTCGGCAGCCTGCCTGCTGGGGCTCGAGGTCTCGTGGCGACACCTGAACGTCGTGCATGTTTGCAGCTCGACAAAGCCGTCGGCTCGTCCGGGCGCACATATTCAGCGACACCAGATTGAGCCGGCCGGAGCAATACGCAGAGCCGGCATATCGGTAACGCCGCCCATCCAAACGGCCACAGATTGCCTGCTGCAAACTGGTTTTGCCGACGGCATGCCCATTGCCGATTCGGCGATCTCAAAGCTCGGCCTTGCGCGGGAACAGCTGATGGAGGCCGTTGAGCAACGAGCGACTGCCCGCAATGGTCGTGCGATTCGCACCGCCCTCACAACGCTTCGATATGCCGACGCCCGCGCCGAGAGCGGCGGGGAATCGGTCGCCCGAGCCGTCATGATCGAGACGGGCTTTGCGCCCGACTGGCTTCAATACGAGCTGACGGACCCCTTCGATTCGGCCAAGCCTATACGAACGGACTTTGCCTGGGAGCGCCAGGCGCGGGAACTCACGCTGGGCGAGCTCGACGGGCTCATCAAATATACCGACCAGACCATGCTGGCCGGACGCACCACCGCCGAGGCGCTCGTTGCCGAACGACAGCGCGAGGCGCACCTATCGCTCTACGGCCACCCTCTGCTGCGCTTTACCATGAACGAGGTCCGCTCGGCAGGAATGCTCGCCAAAAAGCTGCAGACGGCAGGCATCCGGCAGACCGCTCTACCGACATGGCTCAACGATATTGAGCTGTAGGAGCTGCTGAGCTTATGCCCGCCTGCCCACCAAACTGGGACACACTTTCCGGTTGGCAGCACCCGCGAAAACCATGTCCCAGATTGAGCGCTCAAAACGGGATGTACTTTCCAGATGGCATGCCTAGCGGAAACCGTGTCCCGGAATCAAGGCCTAGAATGGGACAGACTTTCCGGTTGAAGCGCCCAGCGGAAACTGCATCCCGGAATAGACGCTCAAACTGGGACGCAGTTTCCGGTTTCCTGCTGTTCCGGAAAGTACGTCCCATTCTGGAGCCGAAATCCGGGACACAGTTTCCGTATGCGGAGGCGCTCCAAACAAAAGGCCCCGGCTCGAGATGGAGCTGGGGCCAAAGGTGCAGCATATGCAGTTGATGTTGAGCGCGAACAGCTCGTCAGTAATGGCTGTCCGCGCTCTACCCTAACCGCGGTGACGAGCGCGGCTGTAGGGCGTATCCACCATGGGAAGATCCGGCCGCAGCTTACCGTCAAACGCGCGGTAGGCGTTCTGTACGGCGGGCGCCGTGGGGATCGTGGCGATCTCGCCGATGCCCTTGCCGCCATATGCCACGGGCAGCAGCTCGTCCTTCTCCACGTAAATGGCGTGGATATCCGGAATCTCGGGCGCACGGAACAACCCGAGCGTACCGTACCTTGCCTGGGGCACGCAGTCCTTGAGCGGCCAGTCCTCGGTAAGCGCATAGCCCATACCCATGAGCACGCCGCCTTCGATCTGACCCTGGATGGAGATAGGATTGACCACCTTGCCGGAATCGTGCGCGGCATAGACCTCGCTCACGCGGCCGTCGTCGTCCAAAATGACCACATGCGTGGCAAAGCCGTAGCAGATGTGGCTCTTGGGGTTGGGAACGTCAGCGCCCAGCTTGTCGGTCGGCTCCAGGTACACGTAGCCAAACTCGCATCCCTCGAGCGCCTTGATGGCGGCCGTGGGATCCTGAGGATGCATGCCCTGGCCGGCGACGAGTTCCTGCGTGCGCAGCTGATAGGCGCGACCGTCGTCGTACTCGATCTTGACGCCGTCACCATGCGCATTCACGGGAGCGGCGGGCGCAGACTTGCCGGCCTCGATGTCAAGCATGGCATCGCGCAGCAGGAAGGCGGCACCGCGCACGGCCTCGCCGGTCACGACCGTCTGACGCGAGCCAGACGTGGTGCCGGAGTCGGGAGCGTTCTCGGTGGAGCACTCGCCGTTGGCGATGCAGCTCAGCGGCAGACCGCACGCCTCGGCAACGTCCTGCAAAAAGACGGTGTTGCAACCCTGGCCGATGTCGGACGTGGCGGCGTAGACCACGGCGCGGCCATCCTCGACGCGAATCTTGCAGCGGCCGGCATCGGGCAGGCCCACGCCCACACCGGCATTCTTCATGGCGCAGGCAATGCCAGCGTGTCCGGGATGCGCGTAGTAGGCATCCTTGACCTCGAGCAGCGTCTCCTTAAGCGCCGTGGAGCAGTCGGCAATCTGGCCGTTGGGCAAAACCTCGCCCGGCTCGATAGCGTTTCGGTAGCGAATCTCCCACGGATCCAGGCCGACCTTTTCTGCCAGCAGGTCGATCAGGCTCTCGAGCGCAAACTCGGACTGGCAAACGCCAAAGCCGCGGTACGCGCCGGCGGGCGGGTTGTTGGTGTAGTAGCCAAAACCGCGAATGTCGGTGTTCTGGTACTTGTAGGGGCCGACGGCATGCGTGCAGGCACGCTCGAGCACCGGGCCGCACAGCGACGCGTAGGCGCCGGTGTCAAAGTTGATCTCGCAGTCCAGACCGGTAAAGTTGCCCTCGGCGTCGCAGCCCAACGTAAAGGTGCCGTCCATGGCGTGGCGCTTGGGATGGAACGCGAGCGACTCGGCGCGCGTGAGTTTGCACTTCACGGGACGCTGGAACTTATATGCGGCGAGCGCGGCCAGGTGCTGGATGGACACGTCCTCCTTGCCGCCAAAGCCGCCACCCACGAGCATGGTCTCGACGACCACGCGCTCGGGCTCGTTGTCCCAGCCAAACATGTGGGCACACTCTTTGCGCGTGTCGTAGGCACCCTGGTCGGTCGACTGCACCTTGACGCCGTTCTTGTACGGGAAGGCGACGGCGCACTCGGGCTCCAAGAAGGCATGCTCGGTAAAGGGCGTGGTAAAGCGCTGCGTCACGGTAAACGCGCTCTCCGCCAGCGCCTTGGCGGCGTCGCCGCGCGTCACGTGACGGCTCTGGCACACGTTGTCCTTGAGCTCCACCGTGTTGCCGAAGGCAAAGAAGCTGTCGTGCAGGCGCGGGGCGTCGGCGGCCCTGGCCTCGACAATGTTGCGCACGGGCTCCAGCGGCTCGTAGTCAATCTTTACGAGCTTCTTGGCCTTCTCGAGCGTCGCCTCGTCCTCGGCAACCACCAGCACGATGGCATCGCCCACGCAGCGGGTGATATCGCCCTGAGCGATCATGACGTCCCAGTCCTGGATAAGGTGGCCGACCTGGTTGACCGGCACGTCCTCGGCGCGCAGGATGCCCACCACGCCGGGCAGGGCCTCGGCCTTGGAGGTGTCGATGGAGAGCACGCGGGCGCTCGGATACTTGGAGCGCACGGCGCTGGCATAGGTCAGGCCCGGCTGATCAAGCTCGTCGATGTCGTCGGGATACTTGCCCTCGCCGAGCACCTTCTTGCGCACGTCGATACGGAAGGCGCGCTTGCCCACGCCGTAGTCATCGCCGCGCTCCAGGTCCTCGTCAATCTGCTTTTCGCCGCGGAGCACCGCAGCGGCCAGCGAGATGCCCTCGATAATCTTTTTGTAGCCGGTGCAGCGGCACACGTTACCGCGAATGGCGTACTTGATCTGCTCCTCGGTGGGCTCGGGGTCCTCGGCGATGAGCGCTGCACCCGCCATGACCATGCCGGGAATGCAAAACCCGCACTGCACGGCGCCCACGGCGCCAAAGGCGTACACAAAGGCCTCGCGCACGTCCTCGGGCAGGCCCTCGACGGTCACAATGTTGCGGCCGGCGGCAAGAGCGGTGGTCAGCACGCACGCCTTGACGGCCGCACCGTCCACATGGATGGTGCAGGTACCGCAAGCACCTTCGGAGCAGCCGTCCTTGGCGGAATGGATATGCAGGTCGTCGCGCAGGTAGCGCAGCAGCGGTTTATTCTCCGTCGTCGTGCGCTCGACGCCGTTAACGGTAAAAGTGAATTCCTGTGCCATGGTGATTCCCTTCTACACGCCGGCGGCGATGCCGGTGCGGTCGTGGATGGCGCCATGCGGGCAGACGACGGCGCACATGCCGCACGACAGGCAGTCCACGCCGTCGATATGGGCGCAGTTGTCCTCGATGCGGATAGCGCCGGCAGGGCACTTTTTGGCGCACATACCGCAACCGATGCAGCTCGTGTCGCAGACCTTGCGCGCAATGGCACCCTTATCGGTGTTGTTGCAGCGCACCAGAATGTTCTGGTAGCCGGGGACGAAGGCAATCACGCGCTGCGGGCACGCCATGCCGCACAGGCCACAGCCCGTGCACTTGGAGCGGTCCACGCGGGCGATGCCATCGACCAGCGCAATGGCGCCATGGGGGCAGGCCGTGACGCAGGCGCCACAGCCAATGCAGCCTTCGCTGCAGCGGGCGTCGCCGCCTGCGGAGGCGCAACCGCTTCCGCAGGCAACGTAGGCCACGTTATGTTGAATGGATTTGGCCATAAGAGATTCGCCTATTTCTTAAGAAGGTACGAATAGTTGTCGCGCACGGCCCTGATGGTCAGGCGGACGGCCTCGGGAAGACCGGTGTTGACGGCATCGACCGAGACGGTGCGGACCGTGCCGGCGACGCGGACCTTAAAGCGGTCCTCGTCCACAGCCAGGAAGCCCTCGTTCTCGGAGTTCTCCATGTCCTGCTCGCTCCAGAACAGGGTGAGCTTGTCCTTGTAGGGACGACCCTCCTGGTAGGGGCAGAACACGGCGCAGTTACCGCACTCGTTGCACATGCCGTCGACATGGACGACCTGATGCTTGGCCAGGCCCGGCACCTTAATTGCCACGTTGGCGCGGTTGGGGCACACGTCGCAGCAGACCTCGCACACCGAGCCGCAGCCCAGGCAGCGGGTCTTGGTGCAGTTGCGCTTGTCGCGGCACAGCGACCCCTTGCGCTCGTAGCAGGTGTCCTCGCGGCCGGCCTGCTCGTTGCAGTCGGCGTACTTGTTAAAGTCCACGCCGGCGATGGCACGGGCGACCTCGGCGGCGTCGGCGATAGCCTCGACCACGGTGGCAGGACCGCGACGGCAGTCGCCCGCAGCCCAGACGCCCTCAACGCCGGTGGAGGTGGCGGCAAGACGGCCGCGACGGTCGTGCTCGACGCCCGCGGCATCGTACAGGCTGGCATCGATGCCCTCGCCCACGGCGCAGATCACCGTGGTGGCGGAAAGCTCGACAGTCTCGCCCGTGGCGACGGGGCTGCGACGGCCGCTTGCATCCGGCTCGCCGAGCTCCATAACGTCGCAGGTCAGCACGGAGCCGTTGAGCGCCTTGGGCGCCAGCAGCTCGCAGAACTCAACGCCGTCGGCAAGAGCAAGATCGAGCTCTTCCTCGTCGGCGGGCATCTGCTTCTTGGTACGGCGATACACCAGGCGCACGTTCTTCACGCCGGCCAGGCGCTTGGCCACGCGGGCCGCGTCCATGGCGGTGTTGCCGGCGCCAATGACCACGACGTCCTCGCCCAGCTCGAGTTTCTCGCCCTTCTTGGCGGCCTCGAGGAACTCCAGCACATCGAGCTCGGCACCATCGCCCAAGCCCGCAGAGCCGGGCATCCAGGCACCGGTGGCCACGACCACGTCAGTAAAGCCTTGAGCCTTGAGTTCGTCGATGGAATCAACGCGAGCGTTGAGCTGCACCTTGGCGCCAAAGGCCAGGCAGAGCTCGGCATCGTGGGAGATATCGTCGCTCGCGATACGGAACTCGGGGATCACGTGACGGACCACGCCGCCGAGAGAATCGCGGGCCTCGAAGATGGTGACGGGCACGCCGGCACGCGTCAGGAAGAACGCGGTCGCCAGGCCGGCCGGACCGCCGCCGATAACGGCAACGTTGCGCTCACCGTCATTGGCGATAGCCTGGGCGCGCAGCTTGGGCAGCACAGCTGCCATGGCCTCGCGGGCGGCCTTGAGCTTGCTGGCTCGAATCTGGGCGCCCTCGGGCTCGTAGAACGCACGCTCGCAGGCACGGCCGCACGGATGCGGGCAGATGGTGCCGGTAATGAACGGCAGGGCGTTACGCTCGATGATGATGTTAAGCGCGTCCTCGTAGCGACCCTCGTCAACAGCCGCCAGATAGGCGGGAATAGCCTGCTGGATGGGGCAGCTCGTGCGGCACGGCGTGGTAAAGCAGTCGGAAAGCGGGCTCTTGCCGGCGACCTTACGGTCGGGCAGCGGGCGCAGCGGCTTCTTGTAGAGCGGGTTAGTGAGTGAGTCGGTCTGGATCGCAGTCACGGCCTCGAGAGAGACGCCCGCGAACGGCTTACCATCCAGGTCGGTAAACTCGCCTGCCATCTGGCTAAAGCGCTCGTAGCCACCGGGCTTGAGCACGTCGGTCGCCAAGGTAACGGGCCAAATGCCGGCATCGTACAGAGCACGGATGTTGTAGACCGTGGCGCCGCCGGAGTAGCTGATGCGCAGCTTGCCATCAAACTGCTCGGTAATGCGGCGGGCAGCCTCGATGGTCAGCGAGAACAGCGAACGGCCGGACATGTACATCTCGGTGGAGGGCAGCTCGTTTCTCGTCACGTCGACGGGGAACGTGTTGGTCAGCTTGACGCCAAACTCCAGGCCGCGCTCGGCGCACAGGGCAATCAGGCGCTCGAACATAGGCACGGCATCGGCCCACTGCAGGTCCTCGCGGAAGTGCGTGTCATCGAAGACGATGTAGTCAAAGCCCAGCTCGTTCAGACGCTGGCGGGCAAACTCATAGCCCAGCAGCGTGGGGTTGCACTTAATGTAGGTGTTGAGGCCCTTCTCGGTGATCAGATAGGTCGCGATGCGCTCGATCTCCGCCGGCGGGCAGCCGTGCAGGGTGGACTCGGTGATGGAGTTGGAAACGCGTGCCGGGATGGACTCGACAAACGCGGCGTCGACATGCTCAAACTTGTCCAGGTTGGCGAGCGCCCATGCGCGGCACTCGTTCCAGACGTCAGAGCCGCTGGCGTCCTTCATGCCCTCGATGTAAGCGTCGACCTTGGGGCTCTTGATACCCTCCAGGTCATAGCCCACGGACATGTTAAAGACAAAGCCGTCCGGGCTACCCAGACCGTACTCGCGAGCAATCAGGTGGCAGGCGAACCATGCCTTCACGTACTCGGCAAAAGCCTGCGGAACCTCGAGCTCGGTCGACCACTCGCAGTTGTAGCACTCGTCCTGCGCCACAATGCAGGGTTTGTTCACACACTTGGAGAGCTC
>CABUWA010000068.1 GCA_902495085.1 uncultured Collinsella sp.
ACCCGCGGTATACTCATTCGAGCTTGTCTCGCTGTATTGTGGAGGTCTACATGTTTGGACTGAGGGCTCCTGAGCTCATCATTATTCTCGTCGTTGTCTTGATCATCTTCGGGCCTAAGAACCTGCCGAAGCTCGGCAAGTCTCTCGGCTCTACCGTCAAGAATATCCGCGAGGGTATGGAGGGCGACGATAAGGCCGAGACCAAGCAGGCCGAGGAGGTCGTGGTCGAGCAGTCCGAGGAGGACAAGGAGATCGCTGAGCTCGAGGCCAAGCTCGCTGCTGCCAAGAAGAAGCAGGCAGAGGACAGCGACGCGGACGCAGAGTAGTCCCATCCCTTTGGGGTGAGCACCTGACCGGCTTGCCCGCAGGCTAGCCGGTCTTTTTCGTTTTGTTGACAGTTGATTGTTTGATCAGAGTTGGGGAGATATCCGTATGGACGCAAGCCAGATCGTACTGACCGCTGAGGGCCGCCAGAAGCTCGTCGAGGAGCTCGCCTGGCGTGAGGGCGATTACGCCAAGGAGATCGTCGAGGACATCAAGGAAGCCCGCGCGTTCGGCGACCTTTCGGAGAACTCCGAGTACGATGCCGCCAAGGACAAGCAGGCCCAGAATGCTGCTCGTATCGCCGAGATCCAGGCCATTCTTGCCAACGCTCAGGTTGCTGCCACCACGGGCGATCTGACCGTCTCCATCGGTTCCACCGTTTCGCTGATTGATCCCAACGGCGAGGTCATGGAAGTCACGCTCGTTGGTACCACCGAGACCAACTCGCTCGAGCACAAGATCTCCAACGAGTCTCCGGTCGGTCACGCCATCATCGGTCACGGCGAGGGCGACTCCGTTGAGGTCGTTACGCCTTCTGGCAAGACCCGCGTCTACACCATCGCCAAGATCGCACGCTAGACCACGGTCCCGCGTAAAGGTATGTTTTCGCTCCCTGGGACCGAATCCTGGGGAGCGTTTTAGTTTGAGGAGCTAACTTATGGCAGAGAACCAGAACGCCGCCGATCAGGCATCGACGCTCAACGACGAGCGCGCCACCCGCCTGGCCAAGCGCGCCGCCCTGTTCGAGGCGGGCCAGAACCCCTATCCCGAGCACTCTGAGCTTGAGGACTACGTCGCCGATATCGAGGCTAAGTACGCCGAGCTTGCCGATGGCGAGGACACCGAGGACGTCGTGAAGATCGCCGGCCGCGTGGTCGCCAAGCGCGGTCAGGGCAAGATCATGTTCATCGTCGTGCGCGATGCGACTGCCGAGATTCAGCTGTTCTGCCGCATCAACGACATGGACGAGGCCGCCTGGAATACGCTTAAGGCCCTCGACCTGGGCGACATCCTGGGCGTGACCGGCGTGGTCGTGCGCACCCAGCGCGGCCAGCTTTCCGTTGCCCCTAAGAGCGCGACCCTGCTTTCCAAGGCCGTTCGTCCGCTGCCCGAGAAGTTCCACGGTCTTTCCGACAAGGAGACCCGCTATCGCCAGCGCTATGTCGATCTGATCGCCAACGACGACGTTCGCGAGACCTTCCGTAAGCGTTCGCAGATTCTCTCTACCTTCCGTCGCTTTATGGAGTCCGACGGTTACATGGAGGTCGAGACCCCCATCCTGCAGACCATCCAGGGCGGCGCTACCGCCAAGCCGTTCATTACCCACTTCAACGCGCTCGATCAGGAGTGCTACCTGCGTATTGCCACCGAGCTCCATCTCAAGCGCTGCATCGTCGGTGGTTTTGAGCGCGTGTTCGAGATCGGCCGCATCTTCCGTAACGAGGGCATGGACCTTACCCACAACCCCGAGTTCACCACGATGGAGGCCTACCGTGCCTTCTCAGACCTCGAGGGCATGAAGGCGCTCGCCCAGGGTGTCATTAAGGCGGCTAACAAGGCCATCGGCAACCCCGAGGTCATCGAGTACCAGGGCCAGACCATCGACCTTTCTGGTGAGTGGGCCAGCCGTCCCATGACCGACATCGTCTCCGACGTGCTCGGCAAGCAGGTCACCATCGACACGCCGGTCGAGGAGCTTGCCGCCGCCGCACGCGAGAAGGGCCTGGAGATTAAGCCCGAGTGGACTGCTGGCAAGATCATCGCCGAGATTTACGATGAGCTGGGCGAGGACACCATCGTCAACCCGACCTTCGTGTGCGATTACCCCATCGAGGTCAGCCCGCTCGCTAAGCGTTTTGAGGACGACCCGCGTTTGACTCACCGCTTTGAGCTGGTCATCGCCGGCCACGAGTACGCCAACGCATTCTCCGAGCTCAACGACCCGGTCGACCAGGCTGAGCGCTTTGCTGCCCAGATGGCCGAGAAGGCCGGCGGCGACGATGAGGCTATGGAGTATGACGAGGACTACGTGCGCGCCCTCGAGTACGGTATGCCTCCCGCGGGCGGCATTGGCATTGGTATCGACCGCGTGGTCATGCTGCTTACTAACCAGGCTTCTATCCGCGACGTCCTGCTGTTCCCGCACATGAAGCCCGAGAAGGGTTTCCAGTCCGGTGCCGCTGCCGCCAAGGCTGCCGAGGCCGGCAACGCCGCGAGCCCGTTCGTTACGTCGCTTAAGCCCACGCTCGATTACTCCAAGATCGCCGTTGAGCCGCTGTTCGAGGAGTTCGTCGACTTCGATACCTTCTCCAAGAGCGATTTCCGCGCTGTGAAGGTCAAGGCATGCGAGGCCGTCAAGAAGTCCAAGAAGCTGCTGAACTTTACGCTCGACGACGGTACCGGTACCGAACGCACCATCCTCTCCGGTATTCACGCTTATTACGAGCCCGAGGACCTGGTCGGCAAGACTCTGCTCGCCATCACCAACCTGCCTCCGCGCAAGATGATGGGCATTCCCAGCTGCGGCATGCTCATCAGCGCTATCCACGAGGAGGATGGTGAGGAGCGTCTCAACCTGATCCAGCTCGACGCCTCCATCCCCGCCGGCGCAAAGATGTACTAACTAGTTACGCGGTTCTACGAACCGCGTAACGGGCCGACGCTGCGCGGGCCGCATTTGGACAATCTGACGTTCAACTTCAAGGGCGCGACCAGAAGGTCAGCGCCCTTTCGTTTCACGTCACCTTGCCTCAAATGCGACCCGCTCGCTGGCGTTGCCAAAACATCGATGTAGTCATTGGGGACGTGGCTCGCGTGACAGTCGTCTCTTTTATGTTTCCTTTAGCCGTTGCTGCCTAGGATGGGGGTTAGTCGGTAGGAAGGGAGCGCCTGTATGGACGATGCGAGCGAGCGTGCAATCGAAGAGGACATGCTCGATCAGTTCAACTACTTTGATGATGAGGACGAGGAATTGATCGACCGTCGCGAGCCGGCGGCGCTCGATACTTTCGACCTTGTTGATGAAGAGCCCGACGAGGACGAGGTCGGATCAGCGGAGCCCCCACAGCCTTCGCGCCTTGACTCGCTGCTTTCGAGAGCCCCCATGCACCACGGCGTTCGTGCCGGCGCGCTCCATATGAAAACTGACTGGCACCAGATCGTGACGGCAGGCGATGAGCTTGCCGTCGATGCGCCACTCACCGATAAGTCATCCATCATCTGCCGCACCGGCATGCTTATGCTGGCAAGCGGAACAGGTGCCTGGCGCGTGCGCGATACCATGAATCGTGTTGCTGCCGTACTCGGCGTCACGATTCACGTCGACCTGAGTCTTCTGTCGTTTGAGTGCACTTGCATCGAAGATGGCCACTGCTTTAACGAGGTTGTCAGCCTGCCCACAACGGGAGTCAATACCCATCGCATTTGGATGATGGAGAGTTTCCTCAAGGAAATCGAGACCTATGGTCGTCGCTTCACGGTACACGAGTATCACGAGATGCTCAAGACCGTTGAGAGCTCAAAGCCCGATTACTCTCCCTGGCAACAGGGCCTTGCGGCAGCCTGTGCTTGCGGCGCCTTCGTCTTTTTGCTCGGCGGCGGCCCTATCGAGATGGCCTGCGCATTCGTAGGCGCTGGTGTCGGCAACTTTGCTCGCTCCCATATTCTCAAGCAGGGTCTTGGCCAGTTTAGCGCGCTGACGACGGGCGTTGCGCTCGCTTGCGTTTCGTATCTGCTGGCATTGCTCGGCCTTGGCCAGGTCGTACCGGGGGCAATGTCGCACCAAGAAGGCTATATCGGCGCCATGCTCTTTGTGATTCCCGGCTTTCCCCTCATTACGGCAGGCCTCGACATCGCTAAGCTCGATATGCGAAGCGGCATTGAGCGTCTTTCGTATGCCGTGTCGATTATTGTGATGGCGACTCTTGTGGGCTGGATGGTTGCCGAGTGTGTGGGGCTGGCACCGGATGATTTTGCCCCACTGGGCCTTTCGCCGCTTGCCCTTACGCTCCTGCGCGTGGTGATGAGCTTCGTTGGCGTATTTGGCTTCTCGGTTATGTTCAACAGCCCGGTAAAGATGGCAGCGGCGGCTGGTCTGATCGGCGCCGTGTCCAATACCCTGCGTCTGACCCTTGTCGATGCGCCGACGATGATTCCCTTCCTGGGCCTCAGCACGGGAATGCCTCCCGAGGCAGCAGCGTTTATCGGCGCGCTGGTATCGGGTCTGCTGGCAAGCTTGGCCGAAGTCAAGCTCACCTACCCGCGCATCGCCCTCACGGTGCCTTCGATTGTCATTATGGTGCCGGGCCTGTATCTCTATCGCTCGATGTATTACATGTGCACCTTCGACACGGTCAATATGCTCGGCTGGTTTGTGCGCGCGGTGCTCATCGTGGCGTTTCTGCCCGTTGGCTTGGGCGTGGCGAGAACCCTCACCGACCCTCGCTGGCGCCACACCAGCTAATTGGTGCAAAGGGGGGGGCAGGTCACTTTGCACCAAATGAGTTGCGGTGAAATAGGGACTGATTGCTGCTTAAAGGGTCAAAACAGTCCGTATTCCACCGCAACTTATGGGGTCGGGGGATTATTAGTGCCCTGCATCTCCACAAACTCAACGCTTACGAAGCACGTGCTTTTCGTGTTAGGGTAGTTCCACCACATAAGTAGTCGCAGACGCACGTACCACGGGCGGGCGAGATGAAGTCCCAACAGCTCCATCTCGCCCGCCCGTTTTTGTTGCGTGGCGCCGCGGTACAACACAGAGAGGAATCTGCCCTTTATGCCTATCAACAAACGAGAGAGCCTGCTGTTCACCTTTATCATGTGCTTTTGCATGGTGCTCTGGATGAGCATCTACAACGTAGCCCTGCAGCATGGGGCCATCAACGGCGAGGTTGTTGCCGCCGCGTGGCTCGGCTTCCCCGTTGCCTACATTTTTGCCATGTGCTGCGACTGGTTTGTTGCCAGCCCCCTTGCCAAGGGTTTCGCTTTTAAATTCCTGGTCACGCCTGGTAAGAGCTCGACGCTTGCCATGACGCTCGCCGTTAGCTCCTGCATGGTCGTTCCCATGGTCATCATCATGTCGCTCTACGGCGCGTGTGAAGGCCTGTTCCATATGCCCGGTGGTCCGCTCGCCAACCTGCAGCTGCTGCCGATGATGTGGCTCGTCAACATTCCGCGCAACTTTATCATGGCCCTGCCCTGGAACCTGCTGGTGGCCGGTCCGGTTGCTCGTTTTGTCTTCCGCCGCGCCTTCCCCATGGGAACCGTCTTTGAAGAGCAGCATATGGAGCTCGTGCGCATGCCTGGTGCTCCCGTTGCCGATGCCGTCAATGGCGTTGCCGAGAGCATGGACGCCGAGCCTGCCTGCTAGGCAACAGCCTCTAACCTAGAGCGCCCGCCGCACCTGGCGATTCCTTTTTTGTAGACGTTGTCGTATGGCTGCATGCGGAAAAGGCCCCAGCGGTTAACATATACTCCATATGGGTAAAGAGACCAAAGCGCCGCCACGAGTGGCGCTTTGCGTTTGAAAAACTAGCTCGTCTAAGAGGAACTAGCATGTTAGACCGTTTTACCGATCGCGCGCGCAAGGTCATGTCCATGGCCAAGCAAGAGGCGCTCGATCTACACTCAAATAAGGTGGGCACCGAGCACTTGCTGCTCGCGCTTGCCAAGGAGGACGAGGGCATTGCCGCCGAGGCGCTGCGCTCGCTCGATATCTCCTACGATGACATCATGGATACTCTCAAAGAGGTCCAGACCACGGTTCCCGAGCCCAGTGAGGAGACCGAGGCGGCCAAGCTCGCCTTTACGCCACTCGTCATCAGCGTGATGGAGCGTTCATTCCGCGTGGCGCGTGAGAACAACCAGACCTACGTGTCGACCGAGCACTTGCTGATCGGCATCGTCGAAGAGGGCAACGGCATGGCCATGGACATCCTCATGCGCCTGGGCGTGTCGTCTGCTTCCATTAAAAAGGCTATCGAAAAGCTCACTGCCAAGGATCAGGACAAGAAGCGTCCGCTCGCTGGCGCTGGCGCTGGTCGTCCCGGTGTGGGCCTGCCGTTCTTTAGCGGCTCGGATGCCTCTCAGCAAAAGGGGAGCGGCACCGACACGCTCAAGCAGTTCGCCACCAACCTCACGCAAAAGGCGCGCGACGGCGAGCTCGATCCCGTGATTGGCCGCGAAAAGGAAGTCCAGCGCATGATGGAGATCCTTTCGCGCCGCACCAAGAACAATCCGCTTATCCTGGGCGATCCCGGCGTGGGCAAGACGGCTATCGTCGAGGGCCTGGCGCAGCAGATTGCTGCTGGCAATGTGCCCGAGAATCTTATGAACCAGAATATCTGGACGCTCGATCTGCCGGGTCTTGTCGCGGGTGCCAAGTATCGCGGTGAGTTTGAGGAGCGCCTCAAGAACGTGATCCAGGAGGCGACCGAAGCCGACGACGTCATCTTGTTTATCGACGAGATGCACACCATCATCGGTGCCGGTTCTGCCGAGGGTTCTATCGATGCGAGCTCTATGCTCAAGCCCGTGCTCGCGCGCGGTGCTTTCCAGATCATCGGTGCCACCACGGCCGAGGAGTTCCGCAAGTACCTCACCAAGGACCCGGCCTTCGAGCGTCGCTTCCAGACCATTGATGTCGAGGAGCCGAGCGTCGAGGACACGGTCAAGATCCTGACCGCGCTCAAGCCGCGCTACGAGGAGCACCACCATGTGCGCTATACGCAGGGTGCTATCGAGGCCGCCGCGAACCTTTCCAACCGCTACATCCAGGATCGCTTCCTGCCCGATAAGGCCATCGACCTCATCGACGAGGCCGGTGCCCGCGCTCGCATCGCCGCGAATCGCGCGCCCGAGCCGGTGCGCGAGGCCGAGCATCGCATAGAGGAGCTCAAGGCCGCCGCGCAGGAGGCCACCGAGAGCGACGACATGAACAAGGCCGCCGAGATCACCGAGCAGCAGAAGGCCGCCGAGATTGAGCTCGCCGAGGCCAAGGCCGCCTGGACCGCCGAGCTCGACGCCAGCCCGCTCACCATCGATGTGAGTCAGATTGCCGACATCGTGTCCGTGACCTCTGGCGTGCCGGTTTCCTCGCTCACCGAGAGCGAGAGCCGTCGCCTGCTGCAGACCGAAAGCGTGCTCAAGACCCGCATTATCGGCCAGGACGAGGCCGTCGAGGCCGTCGCCAAGGCTGTGCGCCGCAGCCGCTCGCCGCTCAAGGACCCGCGTCGTCCCGGCGGCAGCTTTATCTTCCTGGGTCCCACCGGCACGGGCAAGACCGAGCTCGCCAAGACGCTCGCCGAGTATCTCTTTGGTAGCAAGGATGCGCTCATCAGCTTCGACATGTCCGAGTTCGGTAGCGAGTTCGAGGTCTCCAAGCTTATCGGTAGCCCTCCGGGTTACGTGGGTCACGACGAGGGCGGTCAGCTCACCAAGGCCGTTCGTCGTCACCCGTACTCGGTCGTGCTGTTCGACGAGATCGAGAAGGCACACCCTGATATCTTCAACATCTTGCTACAGGTGCTGGAGGAGGGCCGCCTGACCGATAGTCAGGGCAAGACGGTCGATTTCCGCAACACCGTGATCATCATGACGTCCAACGTGGGCGCCCGCGAGATTGCGCAGGATGCGAGCGTGGGCTTTGGCACCACCGGCGAGCAGGGCCTCACGTCGAGTGAGATCCGCGGCCGTGCGATGGGCGAGCTCAAGCGCCTGTTCCGTCCCGAGCTGCTTAACCGTATCGACGATATTGTGGTGTTCCAGAAGCTTTCGGGCGAGAACCTCACCAAGATCGCGCACCTGCTGGTGGACGACCTGCGTCAGCGCCTGATTGCCAACGGCATGAACATCAAGCTCACCGATGCGGCCTATGACAAGATCGTGGCCGAGGGTACCGACCTTACCAATGGCGCGCGTCCGCTGCGCCGTGCTATCCAAAAGCTCATCGAGGACCCGCTATCCGAGGAGCTGCTGGCCGGCGAGTGGGGCGAGGGCGATACCGTCCTGTGCGACGTGGCCGACGGCAAGTTTGTCTTTAGCCACGGCGCGGGCGAGATCCCGGCACCGCGTCCGGCGGGTGCACTCGGGGGCGATACCGCTCCGGCGGCGCCGCACACCGGAAACGCCGCGCCTGTGAGCAGTGGCGTGACCTCGGGCCCCGGCGGCATGATGCAAGCCGGTTCCGGCGCGCTGTAGGGCGTGGCGACAATTTGATACGCGCAATCGAGGCGCTCCGGAAAGGGCGCCTCGATTTGTAGAGCTGCGGAAGTTGCGACCATTACGCCATACGGTCCGCCGTTAGCCGATGATGCGAGGGCGCTCGGCGTTTTCGACTGGTTTATGCACGCAAAGTCTGGGAATATACAAGTCGCATGTCTTACTGTCTAACCAGTTGCGCCAAGGAGGCACCATGGACTACAAGATTACCGGCTACGAGCCCGCCCAGCTGTTCCATTTCTTTGAGGAGGTCAGCGCGATCCCCCGTGGGTCTGGCAACGAGAAGGGCATCAGCGATTTCCTGGTCGCGTTTGCCAAGGAGCGCGGTCTCGATGTGTATCAGGACGAGGTCTACAACGTCATCATTCGCAAGCCCGCATCTGCCGGCGCCGAGAATGCCCCGACCGTGATGCTGCAGGGTCACATCGACATGGTGTGCGACAAGCTGGGTTCCGTCGAGCACGACTTTACGACCGACGGTATCGACCTGGTCGTCAAGGACGGCGTCCTCACCGCTAACGGCACCACTCTGGGCGCCGACAACGGTATCGCCGTCGCTCTGATGCTCACTGTTCTCGATGACGATTCGATCGTTCACCCCGCCCTCGAGTGCGTATTCACCACCGACGAGGAGACTGGCCTGGTCGGCGCCGAGACGCTCGACAAGTCCCAGATTAGCGCCCGCACCATGATTAACCTTGACTCCGAGGAAGAGGGCGTTGCCACCGTCAGCTGCGCCGGCGGTGTCGTCGTTACCTACACCTGCCCGATCGCGCGCGAGCACAAGACCGGTAGCACCCTCACGCTCGACATCTCCGGCCTGCTGGGCGGTCACTCCGGCAGCGATATCCACCTGGAGCGCGGCAATGGCAACCTCATCATGGCCCGCATCATCGACCGCCTGATGGTTGCCGGCGAGCCCGCCATCGTTAGCTTTAACGGCGGCACCAAGGACAACGCCATCAACCGTGAGTGCAAGGCTGTTCTGGTCTACGCCGACCACGCTGCCGCCGAGGCCGCGGCCCAGATTGCAAAGGGCATCATCGCCGACGTCACTGCCGAGCTCGAGGTCTTCGACCCCGGCTTTACCTGCACCGTCGAGATTGCCGACGACGCCGAGGTCGAGGCCATGGACCAGAAGTCCGCGCTTGCCCTCATCCGCGCCCTGCGCCTTGCCCCTAACGGCGTGATTCGCCGCAACGTCGCCACCGACGGCTCCGTCGAGGTTTCCTCCAACATCGGTGTGGTTGCCACCTCTGACGACGAGGTCAAGATCATGCTGTCCCCGCGTTCCTCGATCACCTCGCTGCAGAACGAGTTCAAGGATCGTCTGCAGACGCTGGCCGATGTCCTGGGCTTCGACGCCAAGTTCGAGTTCGAGTATCCCGGCTGGAGCTATGCCGAGCATTCGCCGGTCCGCGACGTCTTCGTCGAGAGCTATCGCGAGCTCTTTGGCTCCGAGCTGCGCATCGAGTCCATTCACGCCGGCCTTGAGTGCGGCCTGTTTGCCGAGGCCCTGCACGGCCTGGACGCCATCGCCGTGGGCCCGACGCTCTCCGATGTCCACACCCCGGACGAGAGCATGGAGCTCGCTTCTGCCGAGCGCTTCTACGAGCTGCTCATCGA
>CABUWA010000069.1 GCA_902495085.1 uncultured Collinsella sp.
CTGACACACGCTGCACCATTGATAAGGACACATCAAGCGATACTGTCATTAATGGCACGATGTACTTTGCTTCTATGGATCGCGAGCGAGGTTTTCAACATGCGGTCACCTGGAATATCCAGTGGACCGAGGGCGAAGGTGAGAGTGCGAGGCAGTTTAAAGCATCGACGCCCGAGTTTAGCGTTGGGGCGTACGTCGATACAAAGGAACTCCGCTCCGGTGACTCGCCTCTTGAGATCAGCCCGTTTTCCATCCAGACGCACATCGATGATTTGGGCTATGAAGCAGTTGATAATAAGCTGACCGTCAGCTACAAGGATGGATCGGAGCAGATTATCGAAGATGACGACGCAGGGGTGTTCAACTTATATTTTTCTTATGCGCGCAATAGCGGAGAGAACATCTGGGTGCCAACGAAGTTGATTGATGTCGACCAAGTGGTCTCGGTAACCCTCGAGGGCACGAGATACACATCAACAGGAGAGACCGAAACAGAAGTACCCTTTACCATCGTCTATTCGTAAGGTCTAGGCCGCTTCCCAAGAGGGGAAGCGGCCTATTTTGCGTTAAATGGGCGGTTATTGTTTCCCCAGATAAAACCGACCAAAATAAACCTGTCCCTATTTAGCAGGTAACGTTGCCCCGGCTCGGGAATCCGCCCCCGCGCACAGAAGGGGATTCCTTTTGTGTAGGCTTTGCGGAAATATGCTCATTTTGGGATACGCCCGGCGGCGTGGTCTGTTGACGGCACAGCTAACGCCACGTATCCTATCGAACTGCGTGTTTCGTAGGGGGATGCTGACCCCTCGATTCAAGCCGTTGCACTTTACAGAAAGCTGGAATCATTCGAGAAGGAGTACGCTTTGCCTACTATTAACCAGCTGGTTCGCCAGGGCCGTCGTTCCGTGCCCAAGAAGTCCAAGAACGCTGCTCTGCAGCACAACTCCCAGAAGCGCGGCGTGTGCACCCGCGTCTTCACCACGAGCCCCAAGAAGCCGAACTCGGCTCTTCGTAAGGTTGCCCGTGTTCGCCTCGTCAACGGCATCGAAGTTACTGCTTACATCCCGGGTGAGGGCCACAACCTGCAGGAGCACTCCATCGTGCTCGTCCGCGGCGGTCGTGTCCGTGACCTCCCTGGTGTCCGTTATCACGTCATCCGTGGCGCCTACGACGCTGCTCCGGTCCAGAACCGTATGCAGGCCCGTTCCAAGTACGGTGCTAAGCGCCCCAAGGCCAAATAAGCCAGATAACGTTTTGATACTTTCGCCGTGTGCCGCCTAAGCGCCGCACGGTAGACACTTAAGGAGATTTCACATGCCGCGTCGTGCAGCAGCTAATCGTCGTGAGGTTCAGCCTGACGCCGTTTACAACAACCGCCTGGTGACTCAGCTCATCAACAAGGTCCTTCTTGACGGCAAGAAGGCCACCGCTGAGCGCATCGTTTACACCGCTTTCGAGATCGTTGCCGAGAAGTCCGAGGGTGGCGACGCTCTCGCTACCTTCAAGAAGGCTATGGACAACGTCAAGCCCACGCTCGAGGTTAAGCCCAAGCGTGTCGGTGGCGCTACCTATCAGGTCCCGATGGAGGTCAACTCCCGTCGTTCCACCGCTCTGGGCATCCGCTGGATCGTCAACTTCTCCCGCGCTCGCAAGGAGAAGACCATGGCCGAGCGTCTCGCCAACGAGATTCTCGACGCTTCCAACGGCCTGGGCGCTTCCGTCAAGAAGCGTGAGGACGTCTTCAAGATGGCCGAGGCCAACCGCGCGTTCTCTCACTATCGTTGGTAAGTTAAGGTAAGGAACTAACATGGCTAAGCCTAAGTACAAGCTTTCCGATACCCGTAACATCGGCATCATGGCCCACATCGATGCCGGTAAGACCACCACGACCGAGCGTATTCTTTACTACACCGGTAAGACCCACAAGATCGGTGAGGTCCATGAGGGCGCTGCCACCATGGACTGGATGGTTCAGGAGCAGGAGCGCGGCGTAACCATTACCTCCGCTGCTACCACGTGCTTCTGGAACAAGGACGGTAAGGACTACCGCATCCAGATCATCGACACCCCGGGCCACGTTGACTTCACCGCCGAGGTCGAGCGCTGCCTGCGCGTCCTCGATGGCGCTGTCGCCGTCTTCGACGCCGTTGCCGGCGTTCAGCCCCAGTCTGAGACCGTTTGGCGTCAGGCTTCTACCTTCAACGTCCCCCGCATCGCCTTCATCAACAAGTATGACCGCGTGGGCGCTGACTTCTTCAACGCTATCGAGACCATGAAGGATCGTCTCGACGCTAACGCCGTGGCCGCTCAGGTCCCGATGGGCGCCGAGGACAACTTCTGGGGCGTCATCGACCTGGTCACCATGACTGCATGGGACTTCAAGGCCGACGAGAAGGGCATGACCTACCCCGAGCCGATGGACGAGATCCCGGCTGAGTTTGCCGACATCGCTGCCACCAAGCGCGAGGAGCTCCTCGACGCTGCTGCCAGCTTTGACGACGAGCTCATGGAGAAGATCCTCATGGAGGAGGACTTCACCGTCGAGGAGCTCAAGGCTGCTCTGCGCAAGGGCGTTCTGGCCAACGAGCTCAACCTCGTCTTCGTGGGTTCCGCCTACAAGAACAAGGGCGTTCAGGAGCTGCTCGACGCTGTCGTCGACTACCTGCCCAGCCCGCTCGACGTCGAGGCCGTCACCGGTACCGATCCGGACACCGGCGAGGAGATTCAGCGTCATCCTTCCTTCGACGAGCCCTTCTCCGGCCTGGTCTTCAAGATCATGACCGACCCGTTCGTCGGTAAGCTCACCTATGTCCGCGTTTACTCCGGCCGCGCCGAGTCCGGCTCCTACGTGGTCAACGCTTCCAACGGTCAGCGCGAGCGCCTCGGCCGCATCCTCGAGATGAACGCTGCCGAGCGTATCGACCGTGACGACGCTGCCGCTGGCGACATCGTCGCTTGCGTCGGCTTCAAGAACTCCACCACCGGCGACACCCTGTGCGCCGAGGGCAAGGAGATCGTCCTCGAGAAGATCGAGTTCGCTAAGCCCGTTATCGACGTTGCCATCGAGCCCAAGACCAAGGCCGAGCAGGACAAGATGTCCCTGGCTCTGACCAAGCTCGCCGAAGAGGACCCGACCTTCCAGGTGTCCACCAACCACGAGACCGGCCAGACCATCATCGCCGGCATGGGCGAGCTGCACCTCGAGATCATCGTCGACCGTCTGCTCCGCGAGTTCAAGGTTGACGCTAACGTTGGTAAGCCCCAGGTTGCCTACCGCGAGACCGCTGGTCACGACGTCGAGAAGGCTGAGGGCAAGTTCGTCCGTCAGTCCGGCGGTCGCGGTCAGTACGGCCACGCCGTCATCAAGCTCGAGAAGATGGAGGAGGGCTTCGGCTACGAGTTCGTCAACGCTATCGTCGGCGGCGTCGTGCCCAAGGAGTACATCCCGTCCATCGACAAGGGCATCCAGGAGGCCCTGAACACCGGTGTTATCGCCGGCTTCCCGGTCCTCGACGTTAAGGTCACCCTGTTCGACGGTTCTTACCACGAGGTCGACTCCTCCGAGGCCGCCTTCAAGATCGCCGGTTCCATGGCAATCAAGGACGCTCTCAAGAAGTCCGATCCGCAGCTGCTCGAGCCGATCATGGCTGTCGAGGTCGAGACCCCTGAGCAGTACATGGGCGACGTTATGGGCAACCTCTCCGGTCGCCGCGGCAAGATCGAGGGCATGGAGGATCGCAAGAACAGCAAGCTCATCCGTGCCAAGGTGCCGCTGGGCGAGATGTTCGGTTACGCTACCGACCTTCGCTCCCAGACCCAGGGCCGTGCATCCTACACGATGCAGTTCGACTCTTATGAGCCCGCGCCCAAGTCCATCGTGGACGAGGTCATGAGCAAGAACGCCTAAGTTCGAGCTCCCTGTTACGTAATCCGCGAGAACATCTCTCGCACTCTTTGGAGGTTTAAGTTGGCTACCCAGAAGATCCGCATTCGCCTCAAGGGCTATGATCACGAGGTCGTCGATCAGTCCGCGAAGCTCATCGTCGAGACCGCTCAGAAGACCGGCGCTCGCGTTTCCGGTCCTGTCCCCCTGCCCACCGAGCGCAACCTGTACACGGTTATCCGCTCGCCGCACGTGAACAAGGACTCCCGTGAGCAGTTCGAGATGCGCACCCACAAGCGCCTCATCGACATCCTCGACCCCACCTCGGGCACCGTTGATTCGCTCATGCGTCTCGACCTCCCCGCTGGCGTCGACATCGACATCAAGCTCTAAGCGATATCGCCCATAGCTCAAAGGGCCCCGCTGCCGCTACGGCAGCGGGGCCCTTTTGTTTTGAATGATGGTTTGGACTGTGGGGTAATGCTGCCGAGTAGGTGGTTGCGGCGCCCTATTCGCTCAAGGGACGCAGCGATGCCTCCTCAAAATGGAAGGATCGAAAGCCGTCTTCCGTTTCGATGCACGCGCGACCAAAGCCATCGACCGTTTGAAAGATGCCACGCGCCAGCTCGTCCCCAGCGGGGGAGCGGGCGATAACGTGCTCCCCGATCCAATTGAGGTGAGCGATATATTCATCGTGGACGGGCGCGAGCGGACCGGCGTCTTCTTCCTTGGCGGTGAGGCGCTCTGCCCAGGCATCTACAGCGTCTATAACTGCGTGATAGACCTCATCGAGGAGCATGTCGACGGCGGGAACGTTCTCGTTGAGATCCGAGAGGCCAATTGCCGCCAGGCCGCCATCGGGCACCTCTTGGGGCGTGTAGTTTACGTTGACGCCAATGCCGCAGACGGCGAAAGGTTTGCCTTCGTTATCGCGTGCGGCCTCGACCAGAATGCCGCCGAGCTTGCGTCCTCGCGCGACCAGGTCGTTGGGCCATTTGAGGCCAATCTCGTTTGCAAGACCCTGCTTTTCGAGCGCCTCGAGCACCGCTAAGCCGCTGATGGCGGCAAGACCAGAGTACTTTGCAGGATTAACGCATGGACGCAGGACAATCGAAAGCAATAGGTTGCCGGCGGTTGAATCCCACTTGTGGCCGCGCCGGCCGCGTCCTGCCGTCTGAGTCCGGGCGGCAAGTCCCGTGCCGTGCGGCTCTCCCTGTTTTCCTGCTTCGAGCAGGTCATCGTTGGTCGATCCGGTTACGTCGACTATCGTTAAACGAGAATCCATAACAGCTGCTACCTCCTAAGTTAATAAGGCAATCGCGCAATGGTGTCGAGAGATAGACACAATGTGAAGCCTTTGTCGCATTTGGACAATTTAATGTTAACACGTCTACAACGACTAAAATGCGCTATCCTCTCTTGGTCGATGTAAACACGTCAACAACTCAAAGGAGGTTAGTGATGGGTTTCACGATTCTTGGAACAGGCTCGGCGCTTCCTGAGCGCAGTGTTTCCAATGACGAGCTATCTGAGTTCCTCGATACCTCGGATGAGTGGATTTTTACCCGCACCGGTATCAAGAGCCGCCACGTCTGCACCACCGAGTCACTCGACGACCTTGCCGTAGCGGCGAGCGAGCGGGCACTCCAGGTGTCCGGAATCGACGCGAGCCAGCTGGATCTAATCGTCTGCTCGACGACAACGGGTGACCACCTTGTTCCCGCCGAGGCGTGTGCCGTAGCCGAGCGTCTGGGCGCGACGTGCCCTGCCTTCGATGTCTCGGCGGCTTGTGCCGGCTTCGTGTTTGCGCTCGATGTCGCCGAGGGCTATATCGCCCGCGGCCGTGCCGAGCGCGTGCTTGTCGTTGCTGCCGAGCAGATGACGCGCACGCTCGACTGGACCGACCGCGCCACCTGCGTGCTCTTTGGCGATGGGGCAGGCGCCGCAGTGATTGGAGCTGGGGGAGACAACCCCCTTGCCGTTGAGCTTTCGACGGCGCCCGACGTCGAGACGTTGCGCGTACCCGGTCTGGTCGGCACCTCGCCGTTTAAGGCCTCTGCAGATAGCGAGAGCGTGCTGTCCATGAATGGCCGCCGCGTGTTCAAGTTCGGCGTCAACGCCATCTGCGACACGGTCCATAAGCTTGCGGGCGATGCGGGCATTTCGGTCGAAGACATCGACCATTTTGTATTCCATCAGGCTAACGAACGAATCCTGAGTCAGGCGGTCAAGCGCCTCGGCGTGCCAGACGAGCGCGTGGTTCGAACGCTGCGCGAGATCGGCAACATTTCGAGCGCATGCATTCCGCTTGCCCTCGACCGGCTGGCAAACGCCGGTGCACTTCACACAGGCGACACCATCGCCTTGGTTGGATTTGGCGCCGGTCTGGATATAGGTGGCTATCTGCTTCGTTGGAAGTAGTCGCACATAGGAAATAAAAACGCCCTAGGGCACAACCAAAGGAGAACTACCATGGCAGATCAGAAGACCTTCGAGCGCGTTTGCGACGTTATCCGCGAGACCGCCGGTCTTGACGATGTCGAGATGAAGCCCGAGTCCACGCTCGAGGAGATTGGTCTCGACAGCCTGGGCACCGTCGAGATCCTCGTCGCCGTCGAGGACGAGTTTGGCATCCAGCTCGATACCGAGGAGAACCCCAAGACGGTCGGCGAGTTCGCCGATACGGTCGAGGCGGCATTGGAGAAGTAGAGATGCTCAAGACTCCTCTCTGCGATCTGCTCGGCATCGAAAAGCCCGTGTTCCAGGGCGGTATGGCCTGGATTGCCGATGCCTCGCTGGCGTCCGCAGTGTCCGAGGCGGGTGGCTTAGGCATCATCGCGGCCATGAACGCCGACGCCAACTGGCTTCGCGACCAGATTCATGAGCTGCGCGCCAAGACGGATAAGCCCTTTGGCGTCAACGTCATGCTCATGAGCCCGTTTGCCGACGAGGTCGCGCAGGTCGTGATTGACGAGCGAGTGCCGGTCGTCGTGACGGGCGCCGGCAATCCCGCCAAGTACATGAAGGCGTGGAACGAGGCGGGCATCAAGGTCGTCCCGGTCGTTGCCTCGGTGGCGCTGGCGCGCCTCGTGGCACGTCGTGGAGCCACGGCGGTTGTTGCCGAGGGTACCGAATCGGGCGGCCATATTGGCGAGACCTCGACGATGGCACTGGTGCCGCAGGTCGTCGATGCGGTCGACATTCCCGTTGTGGCCGCTGGCGGTATTGCCGACGGCCGCGGCGTGGCGGCCGCCTTTATGCTGGGCGCCGCCGGCGTGCAGGTGGGTACGCGCTTTCTGATCGCAGACGAGTGCACCGTATCGGAGCAGTACAAGGAGATGGTCTTGAAGGCCAACGACACCTCGACGCGTGCGACCGGCCGCTCGACGGGACACCCGGTGCGCGCCCTCAAGAGCCCCTTTACCAACGCCTACGCCAAGAGCGAGGCGGCGGGCGTAAGTGTCGAGGAACTCGGGGCCATGGGCACGGGCGCCCTTCGCAAGGCCGCCAAGGACGGCAATTACGAAGAGGGTTCGTTTTTGTGTGGACAGATTGCCGGCATGGTCAACGAGCGCCAGAGCGCACGTGAAATCGTTGACGACCTGATCGATGGCGCCGAGCGCGTCCTGAAGGGTGCGTCCGCATGGGTAGCGTAGCGTTTCTGTTTGCTGGCCAGGGTGCCCAACACCCCGCGATGGGCGTCGACCTGATCGAGGCATCGCCGGCGGCCGCCGAGGTGTTCGCCATTGTCGACGAGGTGCGCCCGGGGACCAGCGAGCAGTGCCGGAGCGCCTCCAAGGAGGAGCTCTCGCAGACCGAGAACACGCAGCCGTGCGTGTTCGTTCACGACCTGGCAGCGGCTACCGCTCTGCGTGAGCGCGGCGTGGTGCCTGCCGCCTGTGCGGGATTCTCGCTGGGCGAGGTCGCCGCGCTCACCTTTGCGGGGGCATTCGATACGCGAGCGGGCTTTGAGCTCGTGTGCGAGCGCGCGGCGCTGATGGCCGCGGCTGCCGAGCGCCATCCGGGCGGTATGCGCGCCGTCATCAAGCTCGATGCGGAGCAAGTCGAGAACCTGGCAAAACAGGCCGGCGAGGACTGCTGGCCGGTCAACTACAACAGCCCGCAGCAGACGGTTGTGGCCGGAGCGCCCGAGGCGCTGCAGGAGCTCGACGTCCTAGTAAAAGGGGCTGGCGGCCGCGCTATGAAAGTCGCGGTGTCGGGTGCATTCCATAGTCCCTATATGACCGAGGCGACTGAGGGGCTGGCGACGTATATCCAAGCCGGCCACGCGCCGTCTCCGCTGCTGATTCCGGTCATGGCAAACATGACGGCGGCGCCCTATCCGGCGGATCCGCGAGCGGCATCGGATGTCTTGGCCAACCAGGTGAGTCATGCCGTGCGCTGGGTCGACACGCTGCATACTCTGCAGGATCAGGGCATCGACACGTTTATTGAGGTTGGCCCTGGCAAAACGCTGTCCGGCCTGGTCAAGCGTACGCTGAGCGACGTTTGCGTGTATTCGTGCGAAACAGCCGAGCAGGTCGCAGCTATTGCCGACGAGCTCGCATAGTCCACAGGGCTGTAACCCGAAAGGAATGACATGGGCAATTTGAACAACGGCACGCTCGAGCGCAACGACTTACGTCGCGTGGCACTGGTCACGGGCGGCTCGCGGGGTATCGGCCGCGCCTGCGCTATCGGTCTGGCGGAGGATGGCTACGATATCGCCGTCGTCTATGCCGGCAGCGTCGATGCGGCGCGCGAGACGTGCGAAGCCTGCGAGGCCGCTGGTGCCACAGCTCGCGCATATCAATGCGACGTGGCCGATCCCGCTGCCGTCAACGCGTGCGTGGAAGCGGTCCTCAACGACTTTGGCTCCATTTGGGCGCTCGTCAACAACGCTGGCATCACCCGCGATGGCCTGCTCATGCGCATGGGCGATGACGCCTTCGACCGCGTGCTCGACGTCAATCTCAAGGGAACATTCAACATGACGCGCACGCTCACCAAGACCTTTATGCGCCAGCGCGGCGGCTGCGTCGTCAACATGAGCTCGGTTGTGGGCCTGATGGGCAATGCCGGGCAAGCCAACTACGCTGCCTCCAAGGCGGGCGTGATCGGCTTGACCAAGGCGGTGGCGCGCGAGCTTGCGCCCCGCGGCGTACGAGTGAACGCGGTCGCCCCCGGGTTTGTCGAGACAGATATGACGGCAAAGCTTTCGGAAAAGGTTCGTGCGGCAACCGAGGAGCAGATTCCCCTTAAGCGCATGGCGCGCCCCGAGGAAGTGGCCGGCGTGGTGCGCTTTTTGGCGAGCGATGCGGCTTCCTACATTACGGGCGAGGTCGTACGCGTTGACGGCGGAATGGCGATGTAGAAATCAGGGCCGAAGAACGGCTTGGATGAGGAGACCATGATGGAACAGAGAGTTGCAATCACCGGCATAGGTGCCGTATCGCCGCTCGGCAACACCGCGCTTGCCACCTGGGCGGCAATGTGCGCTGGTACGTGCGGCATCGGCCCGATTACGCACTTCGATACCGATGCATTTGCCGTCAAGGTGGCGGCCGAGGTCAAGGGCTTTGACGGCAACGAGTACTTTGGCAAGCGTGACGCCAAGCATCTGGACCCTTGCGTTCAGTTTGCGATGGCGGCTTCGGACGAGGCGATGCACGATGCGGGCTTTGATGTCGAAGGCGCCATCGATCGCGAGCGCCTGGGCGTCTACGTGGGCTCGGGCGTGGGCGGCATGCAGACGCTTGTCGACAACGTCCATACGATTGCCGACCGCGGGCCCCGCCGCGCATCGCCCTATATGATCGCGATGATGATTCCCAACATGGCTTCGGGCAACATCGCGATTCGCCATAAGGCAAAGGGCCCGACCCTGCCCGTGGTGACCGCGTGCGCAACCTCGGCCCATGCGGTGGGCGAGGCGTTCCGCGCCATCAAGCACGGCTATGCCGATGCGATTCTCGCCGGCGGTGCCGAGGCCGCAATTATCCCCGATGCCGTTGCGGGCTTTACGTCCTGCCGCGCATTGACCACCAACCCTGATCCCGCGACGGCTTGCCGCCCGTTCGATGCAGACCGCGATGGCTTTGTGATGGGCGAGGGCGCCTGCGTGCTGGTACTCGAGAGCATGGAACATGCGCAGGCGCGCGGTGCGCACATTTATGCCGAGGTCGTGGGCTACGGCAACACCGATGATGCCTATCACATCACGAGCCCCGATCCCGAGGCTGCCGGCATTGCCCGTGCGATATC
>CABUWA010000070.1 GCA_902495085.1 uncultured Collinsella sp.
GGCGAGAGGGACAACATCACGGTCCTGCGCATGATCCTCGAGGCGATGGGCCGCGGCCCCGAGGACTTCGACTGGGTCGCCGACCGCCCCGGCCACGATCGCCGCTACGCCATCGACTCGACCAAGCTGCAGCGCGAGCTCGGCTGGAGGCCGGCGCACACTGACTTCGCCGAGGGCCTGAAGGCCACCATCGACTGGTACGTGGAGAACGAGGCCTGGTGGCGCCCGGCCAAGGAGGCCACCGAGGCCCGCTACCGCGCACAGGGCCAGTAGGAGGGGAGAGACAGATGGCAGACATCGCATTCGAGAAGGACCTCTCCGTCGCCGAGACCGGCATCGGGGGCCTCAAGGTCGTCGACCTGGCCGTCCACGGCGACTCGCGCGGCTGGTTCAAGGAGAACTGGCAGCGCGCCAAGATGACCGCCCTGGGCATCCCCGACCTCCGCGTCGTCCAGAACAACGTCTCCTACAACGACAAGAGGGGCGTCACGCGCGGCATCCACGCCGAGCCCTGGGACAAATTCATCTCCGTAGCCCGCGGCAGCGTCTTCGGCGCCTGGGTGGACCTGCGCGAGGGCAGCGCCACCTACGGCAAGGTCTACACGACCGTGCTGGACCCCTCCAAGGCCATCTACGTCCCGCGCGGCGTGGGCAACTCCTTCCAGGCCCTGGAGGACGGCACCGCCTACACCTACCTGGTGGACGCCCACTGGTCCCTCGAGTTGAAGAGGACCTACACCTTCGTGAACCTCGCCGACCCGGAGCTCGCCATCGAGTGGCCAATCCCGCTGGATCAGGCCACCGTCTCCGAGGCGGACAAAAACCACCCGATGCTGAAGGACGTCGTCCCCATGGCGCCCAGGCGCACCCTCGTCACCGGCTGCAACGGGCAGCTGGGACATGCGGTCCGCGAGCTGGCCGAGGAGCGCGGCGTCGCCAAGGACTTCGACTTCTGCGACATCGACACCTTCGACATGTCCGACCCGGACGCCTACGCACAGTACGACTGGTCGCTCTACGGCACCGTGATCAACTGCGGCGCCTACACGGCGGTGGACAGGGCGGAGACCCCCGAGGGCCGCGTGGCCGCCTGGAAGGCCAACGCGACCGGCCCCGCCCTGCTCGCACGCACCTGCGCCGGGCACGGGATCACCCTGGTCCACGTGTCCTCCGACTACGTCTTCGACGGCACCGCGGAGGTCCACACCGAGGAGGAGCCCCTCAGCCCGCTGTCCGTCTACGGCCAGACCAAGGCCGCCGGCGACATCGCCGTGGCCGGGTGCCCGCGCCACTACATCATGCGCTCCAGCTGGGTCATCGGCGAGGGCCACAACTTCGTGAAGACCATGAAGGGCCTGTCCGACCGCGTCGCCGACCCGGACGACAAGCTGGACAAGGTCACCGTCGTGGACGACCAGCTGGGCCGCCTGACCTTCACGCGCGACATGGCCGAGGCCATCTTCCACGTGCTGGGCACCCACGCCCCCTACGGCACCTATAACTGCACCGGCTCCGGCGCCGTGAGGAGTTGGGCGGACATCGCCCGCGCCGTCTTCGAGGCCGCCAACGGCAACGGCGACAAGGTGGTCCCCGTCAGCACCGCCGACTACTACGCGAGCGCCGTTGGCCCCATCGCCCCGCGCCCGGTCCACTCCGCTCTCGACCTGTCCAAGCTCGAGGCATCTGGCTTCCGCATGCCCGACTGGGAGGAAGAGCTGGGGGAGTACCTCAATGGACAGTTCGTTGGGAGCCGCTCGTGAGCCATTCAGACATCTGCATCGTGAGCATGGAGAACGTCAAACGCGTTCCTTATGTTACTCAATACATTAGGTGCCTTAACGACAAGGATTTTGACTTCCTCTACTGGGATCGCGATTGTACTGACGACGAGGTCGGGCAAAAGAACAGCTTCCCATTCCGCCATAAAGTGCGACATGGCGAGCCGACGCTCGCCCAAAAGGTTGAAAAGCTCACTGGTTACATCGGTTTCAAGCGTTATGCCAGCAAGGTTTTGAGGAAGAACGACTACAAACGTGTTGTTTGCCTGACGGGCAACGCTGCCGTCCTGGTGAGCGACGTTTTGCTTAGGAAGTACGACGGACGCTTTATTATCGATATCCGTGACTACTGGCACGAGGACAACAAGAGGTATCACGACATCGAGCGGCGTCTCATCGAGGCATCGCCTTGCCCGGTCATTTCTTCGCCCGCCTACAAGGAGTTCCTCGGTGAGTATGATTTTCGCATCATGCACAACTCGCAGATTCTTAGCCGTGATGAGAGGAAAATTGCTGAGCACGGGCACGAGCTCCCGTTCCGCATCGTCTGTGTTGGCGCAGCGAAGAACCTCGACTATGACAAGAGGGTTATAGATTGCTTCGCCAACGACAAGCGCTTCATGCTCGCGTTCAGGGGTAGGGGCTACGACCAGCTTTGCGGCTACATCGAAAAGCGACGCATAGCGAACGTTGAGGCGACGGGGGAGTTCGACTTCTCTCAGACGCTTCGGCAGTACGCCGACGCCGACATGGTGCTGAGCATGTATGGTAACGGCTCGCCCTATTGGGACTACGCCCTGGCCAACAAGCTTTACTTCGCCGCACAGCTCGGACTGCCCATCCTCGTATGTGAGAAGACGGCAATGGCTGATATGACGGAAGGGTACGAGCTTGGAGTCGCCTTCGATCCTGCGGATAAGGCTGCAAAGGACCGAATTGCGTGCCTCTTTGATGAGGAGCAGATTATGCGGAGACACGAGGGCTGCTGCGAATTTTTGAAAAGGGTCGAGGCCGAGAATGCGCGTGCCCTCTCTGATGTAGAGAAATTCTTCGACTGTTAGGTTGTTTGATGAATGTAATTGCTTTCTATCTCCCACAGTTCCATGCGATACCCGAGAACGACGAGTGGTGGGGTGAGGGTTTCACCGAGTGGACGAACATGAAGAAGGCCAAGCCTCTTTTCGAGGGCCACAATCAGCCAAGGATACCGCTTGATGGGGACTACTACAACCTGCTTGACCCGGAGACGCTGCGCTGGCAGGTAGCCTTGGCCAACAAATACGGTATCGGAGGCTTTTGCTGCTACCATTACTGGTTCGACGGACACATGCTGCTTGAGAAGCCCGTGGAGATGTTCCTTGCGGACAAAAGCCTCGAGCTTCCGTTCTGCATTTGCTGGGCGAACGAGCATTGGACTAACCAATGGGTGTCCGGCGAGAATAAGGTCCTTATCGAGCAGCATTACGGCGGAGAGGCCGAATGGCGGCGTCACTTCGAGTACCTGTTACCCTTTTTCAAAGATGAGCGCTACATTCGTGTCGATGGGAAACCGCTTATTGTCCTATACCGTCCGGAGATAGTTGACTGCCTCGCTGAGATGCTTGCTTGCTGGCGTAGACTTGCTGAAGAAAGCGGACTCGGTGGGCTGACTATCACCTATCAACATCCTTCTTACTACGTTTATCCTGATAAACGAGAAGACCTGTTTGATTACAATATCGAATTTCAGCCGACGCTTGCCTTGACGATGCAGAAGTCTCAACACCACAAAATCCTGAGAGCTGTCAAGCGTAAGGCAGTCCTGTTCATGGAGAAATATTTCGGTATCGACCTGAGGTTCATCGGCTCCGGTAGCGGACTTACCCACATTAGCTATGACGAGATTTGGAACACAATCCTAACGACGCCGCCGACGCGTGAGAAGAGTTTCCCCGGAGCCTTCGTTGACTGGGACAACACGCCGAGAAGGGGCATGAAGGGAAGCCTTTACGATGGTGTGACAGTCGAGAAGTTCAGACGATATTTCAAAGAGCAGGTAAAGCGTGCACGTGATGTGTACGCAAGTGACCATCTCTTTATCTTTGCATGGAACGAATGGGCAGAAGGCGGTTACTTGGAACCTGATGAGAAAAGAGGCTACGGCTTTCTGGAGGCTATCCACGACTCACTCTGCGAATTGAACGAGTTGCCAAATAAGGAGTTGTGATATGAAGAAAGTGATGCTGGTCTTCGGCACTCGCCCGGAAGCAATCAAGATGTGCCCACTAGTGAACGAGCTGAGGCGCCGCCCCGAAGAGTTCGACATCGTTGTCACCGTGACTGGTCAGCACCGCGAGATGCTGGACCAAGTACTTCGCGTGTTCGAGGTCGTGCCGGACCACGACTTGGCCATCATGAAGCCTGGACAGACTCTGTTCGACGTGACTTGCGATGTGGTGTTGAAGATAAAGACTGTTCTTGAAACTGAGAAGCCCGACGTCGTGCTCGTACACGGCGACACTACAACCAGCTTCGCCGCAGCGCTTGCATGCTTCTACCTTCAGATCCCCGTGGGTCATGTGGAGGCAGGTCTGCGCACGCACGATATCTACAGCCCCTGGCCTGAGGAGTTTAATCGCCAGGCCGTCGACATCGTGAGCGAGTACTACTTCGCCCCAACGGAGGCGAGCAGGCAGAACCTGCTCGGCGAGGGCAAGCCGGAATCGAAGATCTGGGTCACCGGAAACACCGGCATCGACGCCCTGCGCACCACCGTGCGCGATGGCTACTCCCATCCCGAGCTCGAGTGGGCCGAGGGCTCACGCCTCATCCTCATCACGGCGCACCGCCGCGAGAACCTGGGCGAGCCCATGCACCGCATGTTCCGCGCCATCCGCCGAGTGATGGAGGAGCACCCCGACACCAAGGCGATCTACCCAATTCACATGAACCCGCTCGTCCGCAAGGCGGCGCACGAGGAGCTCGATGGCTTCGACCGCCTGCACATCATCGACCCGCTCGAGGTTCTCGACTTCCATAACTTCATGGCCGCGAGCCATCTCATCCTTACCGACTCGGGCGGCATCCAGGAGGAGGCCCCGAGCCTGGGCAAGCCAGTGCTTGTGATGCGAGACACCACCGAGCGACCCGAGGGCGTGGCGGCCGGCACGTTGAAACTGGTGGGGACGGAGGAGGAGGCTATCTACTGCGAGTTCAGCAGGTTGCTGTCCGACGACGAGGAATATGCGGCCATGAGCCGCGCTTCTAACCCCTACGGCGATGGGCATGCGAGCGAGCGCATCTCTGACGTACTGGCTTGGAAGGATGCTCAGACAAGATGGATTTAAGTAATGCCAATGCAGGCACGTTCATTCTTTGGACGACGTATTTAACTCTCATCTTTCTAGGCCTTTTTGCCCGTAAATCTAAATGCTATGACGCCTGCTTTATTGTTTTTATGGGAGTGGTGGCCTGGCTGAACACTGATTCTGCTGATATTCTAGATGTATATATGCCTATGTACGCAGCTCCGCAACTCGATTGGGGTACGGAGCCGGGTTGGCTCTTTCTGTGCACAGTTGGCAATGCTTTTGGTCTCTCCTATAACGGGTTTGCTTTTATATTGACCCTTTTGGCTTCGACTGCTTTGGTTGTTTTTGCGCGTAAAACGACGCCAAATGAGTCCTTTTATTTGGCGCTCTTCTTGGTATATCCAGGATTACTGTCACTTGTCCAATTTCGCCAGTTCATCGCCACGGCTATTGCGCTGATTGGCGTGTTGGTTCTTGTTAGTGGCCGAAAAGGGAAATGGATTTGGTTTTTTCTGCTGCTCCTTGTCGCCTTTTCAATGCATAGGTCGTCGATCATTCTAGTTTCATTGGCCATAGTTCCGTTTTATCGGAGGGTCCCGAAGAAACTTCGTTGGCTTGCCATTACGTTCGGGGCGTTTCTCCTCGTTGAAATGGTCATAAACGCGCAGAGCATAAGCACGTTTTTCTTCGGCGAAGTAAAGACGGGCGCTTATTTCCGCTCACTTCACGGTGACACTTCGGCCGGTTCGGGGGGCAATGCATCGTCTTTGGGCACTGCGTTGATTGATATCTTTTTGACCGTGTCTCTCTTTGCTCTTGTGCCTTATTTTGCTAAGCGACTAAAAGAGGATAAGGTTGAGGGCAGTGCGCTTCTAAGGTTTGCGTCCTTTGTTAACATCGCGATGATCGTTCTTGTTCCGATGCTTTTCATCACTGAAGATTTCATGCGCTTTGAGCGCTATGGCTTTATGCTTGCGCTTTGCATATTTGCAGGAATGCCGTATCTCGCAAAACGACATGTTCTTTTTTCCTGTAAAGCCTTTCTGTTGTCCGTATGTTTTGCTTTTTGTTGGATGTATGCAATTAGAGGCGCGACATTTGGAGCGGTTATTGGACCGCTCCTTTCCTTCGAGTATTTTCCATCACTATTCTTATGACGTTTGCCTTTGTTGTCTATGATTGGCGGTTTGGATGACCGATAAAGCTATTAAGAAGATTTGTTTTGTGCTTCCCGAATACAGCAGAAAACCGGGCGGTGGCACGAAAGTAGTCTTTGAATATGCGAACATTCTTGCGGCGGAGGGCTGCAAAGTTACTATTTGCTTCTGGCCACGGACCTCTCTTAAACAGTACCATATGCCTGAATTTGTTCGCCGTATGCTGTGCCGAGTTTTCACGGCCGTCTTCCCAAAATGGTTTCCGCTCGACCAATCGATTAAAAAGCGCTGTATTTTTAGCATTTCAGATAGCACAATTCCCGAAGGCACGGATATTGTCGCAACCGCAGTTGAGACCGCTAAACCTGTTGCGCAGCTAAGTCCTGAAAAAGGTAATAAACACTACCTTATTCAGGACTTCGAGATTTGGAATACTCCAGAGCTCGAAGTCCGTTCGACATACCGTATGGGCATGTCGAATATTGTCGTTTCCGATTGGCTGGCAGAGCTTGTAAGGAGCGAGGCATCAGCTGAACCCAACATAATTAAAGATTGGATTGATGGGGATACTTTTTATCCGGAGCATGACGTGACTCGACATAAAAACGAGGTCGCCATTCTTTACCATGTTGACAAGCATAAAGGTTTTTGCGATTTGCTCGAGGCCTTACAAACCGTTAAAGCGGACCATCCTGAGCTTATCGTAAATGCTTTTGGGACGCCTCCGCGACCCAACTGGTTTCCTGATTGGATTCGCTATGCCCAGGCTGCTACGCCTGAGCAACTAAGGGAGATATACAGCCGCTCGCTCGTCTTTGCATGTGCGACGATCAATGAGGGGTTCGGGCTGACCCTTCCTGAAAGCATGTTCTGCGGTTGCGCCCTAGCGTCGACAAAGTTTCAAGGTGTTTGGGAGTATGCGAACGAAGACTGTGCGCTTTTATCGAATGTTGGAGATCCAGAAGAGCTTGCGAAGAATATCTTGCGACTCCTTAAAGACTCCGATTTTGCGAATGAGCTTGCAAATAAAGGGCGCCAGCATGCAATGTCCGAATGCTCGAGAGAAAAAGCCGAGGAGGCAATCAAGAAAGAGTTTGGAGTGGGGGCGCTTAAGTGATGCCGCTAGAATCGACAACGCTTATCAGCGTCATCATCCCGGCTTACCAAGCCGAGGGGACCATTGAGCGCGCCATTAGCAGCGTGCTATCCATACCTTATGAATCTATCGAGGTGATAGTGGTAGACGATGGCTCGACTGACGGCACGGCGGGAATTATTGACGCCTTTGCCGCTGACGACCACCGTGTGCGGCTCGTCAGGCAGGAGAATCAAGGCAGGTCCGTCGCAAGGAATAAGGGCTTTTCTATCTCTCGAGGTGAGTGGGTTATGTTCCTGGACTCCGACGATTTCCTACTTCCCGAGGCATTTGATTCGATGCTTGAAAGGGCTGAGAATTCTGCCTCGTCTCTGGTAGTTTTCGGCATGAAGAGAAGCGACGGACTCGATCAGTTTGGCGGGCAAGCTGCTTGGGGGCCGTTGGAGAGTTCCGGCGGCGAGGTTGAGCTGTTAGCAGTTCGCGCTGAGGTGTTTGCCGCTGCGATGATTGGCGATGAGCGGTCTGCGTTTGTGAAAGAGCGATGGAAATACGAGTCGAACTCTTCCTGGTCACGCCTATACAGGCGCAAACAGGTGCTCTCCCTGGTCACGGAAAAGAACATCGGCTTCGGGCCGTTCCCCGATAGCATCAAGTTTTCCGAAGATAGGCTCTTCAACATCGCATATCTCGAGGCGCTGGGGCAAGAGCTCGTCGAGTTCGTCCCCGAAGCGCTGTATTACTGGGACTTCGGAGAGTCCGGCACCTGTGCGTGCGTAAGTGCAGATGACGCTCAGACGCTGCCTGCGTTTCTCGGGAAGGTTGCCGTCCTGCGCGATTCCGGCTTTCTCGGAGAGCGGGAATACGATGCCGTATGCGCGCGGGAGTTCTTCGCTCAATTCCAACGCGCCGTTCGCGCTGATGCCATTCTTGGCGGAGTCTCAAGGGAACCTTTCTTAAAAGCTCTATCGGATCCGGCCATGCGGGTGACGGTTGCCGCCATCCCCCCTGACTGCGCCGATGGCTCGCTTGTTTGGCGGTTCGCCGCCCGTCAGATTGGCTGTGGGCGCTTCGATTTTGCCTTCGACGTGTGCTCTCGCCTAATCGGAGCAAAATCCGTTATCAAGTCTATTTTGCACTAATTTCGTCAGGATGAATGCATGAAACCGTCTCTTGCTAAGAACTCGATGTTCAATGTTGCCTATCAGCTTGTGCTTGTGCTCGTTCCGCTGATAAGCTCGATGTACGTGTCGCGCGTTGTTCTCCCCGACGCCCTGGGGGAGGTCTCGGTCGCGAACAATCTCGTCTCCTATTTCATCGCTCTTGCCCCCTTAGGCATCCCCGCCTACGGGGTTCGAGAGATCGCGAAGGCGGGTGACGACAAATGCGCCCGCTCTGTTGTATTCTCCGAGCTTCTCATCATCAATTTCGTTTCGACCATCGTTTTCTTTGTTGCCTACGTAGTTTGTGTCGTCGTGATGTTCGGTACTACCGTTCCTGAGCTTTACCTTATCTTCGGTTCCCTCATCGTCGCGAACGCGCTTAATGTCGAGTGGTTCTTTCAGGGCACGGAACGCTACGATTTCATCTCCATCAGGGGAACAGTCGTCAGGACGGTTTGCCTATTCCTCACGATGCTTTTGGTAAAAAGCCCCTCAGACGTTCTCATATACGCGGCTATCACGTGCATAGGGACATTCGCGAATTATATCGTCAATGTTCTATGTCTTTGGAAGACTGTGGAATTTACCACCAATGGGGTTTCATTCTCCAAACATTTCCGTCCGGTAGCGGTCCTGGCGGGCACTAACGTACTCTTCAGCCTCTACACGAAGATAGACGTGACGATGATGGGTGTCCTTTGCACGAGCTCGATTGTCGCATATTACACCTACGCATATAACGCTGAGGAAATTGCCAAGACACTCTGCGTCGCCATTACGAATGTCTATCTTCCTCGCTTGAGCTACGAGTTCAAGAATGACGTGAAGGAGTTCTCTAGGCTCGTCCAACAGTCTATGGATCTCAACATCTTCATATCGCTCCCCATGTGCCTCGGCGTTTTCATCTTGGCGCCTAAGGTGGTCGTGACGTTGTTCGGCGATGCATTCGCCCCTGCTTCGCTGGCCTTGAGGCTTTTCGCGTTTCTTATATTTGCCAAGAGCATCGGGAATGTCATCTACCAGACCACTATCGCAACGGGGAACGAGAGGTTTCAGCTCATCGCTTACACTCTCGGCGTTGTTGTCAACATTGTCTTGAACGCAGCATTAATTCCCTTTTTCGCACAGAACGGTGCCGTGATTGCCACGGTGGCAACTGAAGTAGCGCTAGACCTTGTCTTGTGGATGTGCCTGAGGAGTTACATGAAGTTCAGATTCACATCACGTTTCGTACTTTCCACCCTAGTATCGCTTGGTGCGATGTGCGCCGTGGTCGTTGCCTGCGACATGCTTATTGCCTCCAGACTGCTGTGCATCGTTGTAGCCATTGCTCTTGCCGTGATCGTTTATGCGTGCGTGAACGTTCTTTTGAAGAATGAGGTTGCATTGATGTTTGTCAAAAATCTTTTCAGGAAATAACTTAATTAATTAACTAAAACCTAAATGGGAATCATGCCGCGTCATCGAGCGACCACGCCTGGGCCTGGGTGCCGTTTGCCGCGTAGAGCCACACCTCGTTGCCCTCCCAGGCGCCGCGGGATCGCAGGTCCAGCGCGAGGCCGGAGGCGGACGA
>CABUWA010000071.1 GCA_902495085.1 uncultured Collinsella sp.
GGCAGCGCGATGGCAGCGGCGATGATGCCGTTGGAACCAAACAATAGCAATGCTGCTAAGTACGTAAACAGTCCGTTGTTCATGCGCTGACATCCCCTCTATATCCGAGCATGTTCACTATGGGTGAACTGGCTTTAGAAGAAAAGCGAATATAATGCATGGATAGCATGAGAAAAACTCATGCAAAGGTGGAGGGGTGCCGTGGAAACGAATATTCAAAAGATGCAGGTGCTGCTCGAGACCGTACGCGCCGGCAGTTTTACGCGCGCCGCCGAGCGGCTAAGCTATTCGCAGTCGGGCGTGAGCCGTATGGTGGCCGATCTCGAGGCCGACTGGGGCTTTAAAGTGCTCGATAGAAGCCGCGAGGGCGTAGTGCTTTCTGCCGACGGGCGGCAGGTCATGCCGGCGGTCGAGGCGTTATGCGAAGAGTTTGGCCGTCTGCAGCGACGCGTGGACGAGATGCGAGGGCTCATGCGTGGCAAGATCTGTATCGGTACGTTTTCGAGTGTGGCGACCCATGTGTTGCCGCCGGTGATCGCGCGGTTTCGCGCCGATCACCCGGATGTCGATTACGAGCTGCTGATGGGTGATTACTCAGAGATTGAGCAATGGGTGGCGGAAGGCCGCTGCGACCTGGGCTTTATCCCGCGCGAGCCACGCGGCACCGGCATGGCGTCGCGGCCGTTGGTGCAAGACGAGCTGATGGCCGTGGTGCCAGCGGACTCCTCGCTTGCCACCGCGGAGGTCGTTTCCCTTGCCGATTTGGCAAACGAGCAGTTTATTCTGCTGGAACGCGGTAGCGACGACGAGATTACGCCGCTGTTTCGCCGCGCGGGCCTGGCGGTGCGTTCTAAGCTGTCGACCTGGGATGACTATGCGATTATGGCTATGGTCGAGGACGGCCTGGGCGTGAGCATTCTTCCGGCGCTCATCTTGCGGCGCTGCCAGTTCGATGTCGCCGTGCGTCCGCTCGAGGGGCATCCCCATCGGCAGATCAACGCCATATACCGCACCGCTGACGTTTCGCTCGCGGCCGCTCGATTCCTTGAATACCTCTAAACGTGTACACGTCATTGTCCGCTTTGGGACAATTCTCGGGGTTCGGTACATTTTCTTGTGAAATTGAACTTCCGGATAATGCGCCGCGCTATACTGCTGCCTAAATTGAACTCAGGTTCAATTCGTGTTCTATAAATTGAACTTTGCCAGCAAGGAGGTTCTAGTGGCCCAAGAGACGTTTAGCGATCGCCTGCGACAGACCATGTCCGATCGCGACGTTCGCCAGTCGGACGTAATCCGCGCATCGGAGATGCTCGGCAAAAAACTCGGCAAGAGTCAGATGAGCCAATATGTGAGCGGCAAGACGATTCCGCGGCGCGATGTGGCAGAGCTGCTCGCCCGCATTTTGGAGGTCGATGTTACCTGGCTGCTTGCCGGTGACGCCGATCAAGGCGAGGCATCATCGCCCCGTAACGTTTCCAAGCCCGAACCCCATCCCTCAGCTCAAATTGCAAGGAGCACCACCATGCGTACTTTTTCTAAATCCACCAAGCTTGATAACGTCCTGTATGATGTGCGCGGTCCCGTCGTCGACGAGGCCGCCCGTATGGAGGACGAGGGCGAGCGCATCCTCAAGCTCAATATCGGCAACCCGGCGCCCTTCGGTTTCCGCACGCCCGACGAGGTCATCAAGGACATGCGCCAGCAGCTGCCCGACTGCGAAGGCTATTCCAACTCGCGCGGCTTGTTCTCCGCGCGCAAGGCGATCATGCAGTATTCGCAGATCAAGGGCCTGCCCAACGTTCAGATGGAGCATATCTACACGGGCAACGGCGTGTCCGAGCTCATTCAGCTTTCGATGAACGCGCTGCTCGACAATGGCGACGAGATTCTGATCCCCAGCCCTGACTATCCGCTCTGGACGGCGTGCGCAACCCTTGCCGGCGGTCATCCCGTACATTATTTGTGTGATGAGCAGGCGGATTGGTATCCCGACCTGGAGGATATGGAGTCCAAGATCACGAGCGCGACCAAAGCCCTCGTCATCATCAACCCTAACAACCCCACGGGTTCCGTCTATCCGCGTGAGGTGCTCGAGGGCATCGTTGAGGTTGCGCGCAGGCACCAGCTCATGATTTTTGCAGACGAGATTTACGACCGCCTGTGCATGGACGGCTATGAGCACGTCTCGATTGCCTCGCTCGCTCCCGATCTGCCCTGTGTCACCTTTAGCGGCCTTTCCAAGTCGCACATGATTGCGGGCTATCGTATTGGCTGGATGGTGCTTTCGGGCAACCAGCGCTGCATGAGCGACTTCATCATGGGTATCAACATGCTCTCCAACATGCGCCTGTGCTCCAACGTGCCGGCTCAGTCGATCGTTCAGACGGCACTCGGTGGTCATCAGTCCGTTAACGACTACATCCGTCCTGGCGGCCGTGTCTACGAGCAGCGCAACTTTGTGTATGAGGCGCTTAACAAGATTGACGGCATCTCGGTGGTTAAGCCGCGCGCGGCGTTCTACATCTTCCCCAAGATGGATGTGAAGAAGTTCAACATCACCGATGACGAGCAGTTCGCCCTTGACCTGCTGCACGAGAAGAAGATCCTGATCACGCGCGGCGGCGGCTTCAACTGGGCTGAGCCCGACCACTTCCGTATCGTGTACCTGCCGCGCATGGAAGTACTCAAAGAGTCCCTCGAAGACCTCGCCGACTTCTTTGACCATTACCGCCAGGCGTAACGGCAAAGGTAGCCTGTAATGAAACGGTCGGCCCGCAACGGATGCGGGCCGACCGTTTTCTGTCTAAGCCCGTGCTGTTAGCGCTTGTCTCGTTGAGCGGGCGAGGTTCGCGCGTGAGCGGCTAGTTCTATTCCAAAATGGAATACAATGGGCTTAAGCTGGAATTGATGTCCGGGTACCTGCTTTTCTAGAATGTTTTCAACAAGATGAAAGGCGGTTCCAACCAATGATTATCGATGCAAATTCCTACTGGTTCGACGAGCGCATCTTTCATGACGAGACGCTCTGCGAACAGTTTTTGGCCGAGGTACCCCGCGCCTATGACACCGAAGGCTATCTGACCATGAATTCCGCCGGCAAACGACAGATCGTGATCGAGATGCCCGCCGGTTCTCCGGGTCTTAACTACATTGAGGGCGACTACACCCTCGAGAAGCGCTTGGCCGATATGGATGAGGCGGGGGTCGACAAGGCGATCCTCAAGCTCCCCGGCTGTCACGAGTGGATGTCGCTCGAGATGTGCCGGCGTTTCAACGACGGTATGGCTGCTGACGCGAAGGCGTCAAGTGGCCGTCTGATTCCGCTTGTCGCTGTGCCGCCCTTTGGCACCAAAGCGAATTTGGAGGAGCTCGACCGCAGGCTCGACGATGGTTTTGCGGGTGTGCAGCTCTGCGCTCACTACGGCAAGCGCTATCTCGACGACCAGGTCTTCTCGAGCTTTTTCGAGCACCTGAACGAACGCCATGTCACCGTTTACGTGCACCATGTTCCCGTGCCGGTCGAGAACGAGTCGCTTCTCGCGTACGACAACCTTCGCCGCTCTTATGGCCGCTGCGTCGACCAAACTACGGCGATCGGCCGAGAGATCTTTGGTGATTTCTTTGAGCGCTACCCCAATATCAAGATGGTCCACTCCATGCTCGGCGGCGCATACTTTGCGTTCAAGGAGATGCTGCTGCCTCATGGCCCCAAGCGCCCTGATGCTTCTGGCCGTTTTCAGGTCGATACCGAGACCGTTTCCAGGCACCTCGAGAACAACATCTATTTCGACATGTCCCATGCTCAGCCTTGGGGCAAGACACTCCTCGCCTGTGCGGTTGACGTGCTGGGTGCAGACCATATTGTTTTTGGCACGAGCTATCCCGTTAAACGCGAGTGGCTCACCGAGGGTGTCGCCTGCGTTCGCGCTGCAAATCTGAGCGATACAGACAGCGACCTTGTGCTTGGCGGTACAGCGCAGCAACTGTACGGTGTCGAGTGAGCGGCAATCAGAGGGGAGTATCTGCCATGGACGAAGGAGAGATGAGGGCTGGGGCCGCTCGTGTGGCCATCGATCTTGGGGACGTGTTGCCGTTCGACGGTTTCGACGAACTCCGTCATGAGGTCTTCGCCCGTGCCCTTATCATCGAGGGAACGGGGCGACGCGCCTGCGTCCTTTCGCTTGAGGTCACCTCGATCGCTCCGGCTCTACTCGCCGATCTGCGTGAGATTGTTGAGGATGCCGCCAATTGCAGCGGTGCTTATTCTTGGGTGGTTCCTACCCACACGTTTTCCATGCCTCACGTCCGCACTCCCGGGCATCTTGCCGACGATGCTACCCGCAATCGCAACGAGCGCTATCGCGCAGCACTCGTCGCTGCCGCCCGCACGGCTGTCGAGCGCGCTGTTGCGGGCATTCGCTCCGTCACTCTCGCCACTGTGGAGGGCGAATGCCCCGTGAACGTTAATCGCGACATCGAGACGCCTGCCGGCTGGTGGTTGGGCTCGAATCCCAGGGGGTTTGCCGACCACACGATGCCCGTACTCGCCATAAGGGATGCCGGGGGCGAGTATGTTGCCGTGCTCGCGACGGCGGACGTTCAGTCCTCCGTGCTCGACGGGTCGCGCGACTCCGAGGGGAGGCGCATGGCGAGCGGAGACCTCTTTGGTTTTGCCGCCATGTCACTCGAGCGCGAGCTGGGCGGCGTTGCCCTGTTGCTGCCAGGCGCCGCGGGCGACCAAAGTCCGGCGGAGCGCGCCATGAACGTCATGTTCGATGCGGCCGGCGTTAAGCAGACGGTCGATGCCCATGAGGACGGATACCGCATGCTGCACCAGCAGGGGCAGGCCTTGGGCGATGCTTTAATCGAGACCGCTCGCATGGCGCGTGAGGATGACGCTACCGGCATCGATGCCCGCACGGTCGACGTTCTCCTGCCCGCTCAGACACGCGCCGATTTTCACTCTTTGGCTCCGCACCGAACGTATGAGTTTCATGCCGCTGGCGAGCAGCGCACGAGGGTCTATCTGCTCCGACTGGGAAACGTCGAGCTTGTCGGCGTACAACCCGAGGTCTCGAGTGCATTCGGCGCCACTGTGCGCGCCGCTCGGTCCGGCTCTGTGTTCTTTGCCACGCTCGTCAACGGCGGACAGAAGTACCTACCGGCTCCCGACGCGTACGAAAAGATCACCTATGAGGCCATGAACTCCGGTTTTGCCGCCGGATCCCATGAGCGCCTCGTCGAAATCATCATTGCCGCCTTGAATGCGGCGTGACACAGAAGGAGAACGTGCATGAACATTGGACGCGCGCGCCGCAAAATCACCCCACAGGGCGACATCTACCTGATTGGCTACCGCAATCTTCCCAACCGTCTTGAACCTGCGACGGGCGTCCATGACGACGTCTTCGCCAACGCCATTCTCTTCCAGCAAGGCGAACGTGAAGTGTTTCTCTTTAATGCCGATGTCCTCGAGTTCGAGGAAAGCATGGCCGAGGAAGTCAAGACAATGCTCGCCGAGCGCTACGGCATTGACCGTGATTGCGTCCTGCTCTCGGCGACGCACGACCATACTTCAATCGTCGCTTACCACCGCAGCTGGTGGACGGGAAAGTTCGACGAGAACTACTACCGCTGGTTCCTCGATACCATTTGCCAATGCTTTGAGGAGTGCCGCGCCAACGCACAGCCCGCGATTTGTCGCTTGGGCAAGCGGGTCATCACCGGTTTCTACGACAACCGCATCATCCCAGGTGAACTCGCCGACAATGAGGTCATTGTCGTATCGTTCTTCGATACCGAAGGCAAGCCATTTGCGGGCTTTGTGAACTGGGCGGTGCATTCCGCTTGCGTCGGACCCGACTGCACGGAGCTCACGAGCGAACTCGCCGGTCTCACCGGCAAAAAGCTCGCTCAGAGTCTTGGTTACTATCCGGCCATGGTCGTCGGTGCTGCTGGCGACTGTAGCGACCGCAATTTTCGCCAGGGACGCGGCATTCCCGAGGTCGAGCGCGTTTCGACCGGTCTTGCCGAGGCGATTTCCCAGATCAAGCTCGATCGCGAGGTCGTTCTCGACCGCATCGAGCCTCAGACGTTCTATCACACCGTTGCCCATGACGACTTTTCGCTCACGCTTAAGTGTGCCGTCATCAGTTTGGGCGGCCTGCATCTCTTTGTGTTCCCGAGTGAGCTCGGCAGCGACTTGGGTATTCGCATGAAGCGCGAATGCCCGGTCGAGGGAATAGTTTGCGGTTACACCAACGGCTATTTCGAGTATTTCCTTCCGGCACGCGAGTACGGCCTCTCCTTTGAGACCGAGCGTACTCAGATTCCCCAGGGCGAACCGGAACGTCTGTGTGACAAGTTCTGCCAGACGACGAGACTTCTCGGCGCAGCAGATTCGCGTTTGTAGACCTGATTGCGTGACATGGGCCAATGAGGCTCGCCGCCATGTGATCGGCATCTTCCATCTTCTCTGCCGTTTCGCATCCCGGGCGTACGTGCGTCCGCGGATTTCAAAGGGGGAAGTGGGTTCCTTGCCCTCCCACGTCGACTACGGAGGCATGAAATCGATGCTATACCCCGCTCAGAAAAAGGAGAATTCCATGAAATACCAGAAGCTTTGCGATGAAATCATCACAAAGGTCGGTGGTCGAGACAATGTGTTAGACGTGAGCCACTGCATTACGCGTCTCCGCTTCCACCTCAAGGATGAATCGCTCGCCCAGACCAATGAGCTTAAGGCGACGAAGGGCGTCGTTGACGTCATCCAGGCCGGCGGACAGTATCAGGTCGTGATTGGTGCCACTGTCGAGGCCGTCTACAACGACCTTGTTCAGATTGGCGGGTTCGACTCCAAACCCGCACTCGATATCGATGAAGGCGACGACGTCAAAAAGGGCGATCCATTCTCGCGTCTGCTGGCCATCATCTCCGAGATTCTGCAACCGGTTCTTGGCGTGCTTATGGCCGGTGGCTTTATCAAGTCGATGCTCGCGCTCTGCACGGTTGCCGGTTGGCTTGCCAAGGACAGCAATACGTATGTGACGCTCTCGGCAATCGGAGATTCGGTCTTCTATTACTTTCCGCTAATCATTGGCTGGACGTCGGCCAAGAAGTTCGGACTTAAGCCCGTTATGGGAATGGCGCTCGGCGGTATCCTCGTCTATCCGACGCTCGTTGCCCTTATGGGCGGAGATCCGCTCTACACGCTCGGCGCCGGTACGGTCTTCGAGTCCAATGTCTACGGTGATATTTTTGGCATCCCGCTGATCATGCAGAATTACTCATCGACGATTCTGCCTGCGATCTTTATCGTCTGGATTGCCTCCAAGGTGCACAAGGCCCTTTCTAACGCGCTGCCCGCGCTTGTGAGCTCGTTCTTCTCCAACATCCTGACGCTCCTCATTTGCGGCATCCTTGGCCTGCTTGTGGTCGGTCCGGTCATGACGGTCCTCTCCAACATCGTTGCCCAGATCATTCTGATGCTCATCAACTTCCAACCCGCCATCGCCGGCTTCGTCATCGGCACGTTCTGGAGCCTGCTCGTCATGTTCGGCCTGCACTGGGGCATCATCCCGCTGTGGTTCCTCGATGTCGCAACCTACGGCTATGACCTCATTAACCCGCTCGTGTATGCAGGCGGTTGTGCCATCGCCGGCGCTGTGCTTGGCATGATCATCCGAACCAAGGACTCCGAGGAAAATGCTGCCGTCAACATTCCCGCCCTTGTCTCTTCGATTTTCGGTGTCAACGAGCCTGCGCTTTACGCCATCTTGCTGCCGCGTAAGCGCCTTATGTGGGCAACCTTTATTTCCGCTGGTGTAGGCGGCGCCATTGCCGGCCTCATGGGTGCCAAGCTCTATGCCTTCGGCGCCTCCGGCCCGCTCGGTTTCCCGAGCTTTATTAACCCTGCCGGCATCGACACGGGCTTTATCGGCCTTGTCATCTCCGGTGTGGTCGCTTTCGTTCTGGCTCTTGTCGCCGCTATGGCGATCGGTACCAAGAAGGACGAGGGCGGTAAGGCACTCAACATCTCGGTGGACTAGTCTTTCTGCGCACTTTAACTAAATATGCCTCGGACGGCGACGTGCCGCCCGAGGCATATTTGTATTATGTGCCGTTGTCAGCGTGTTTGCGGACACAGGGCTGCGGTTGTGGAGCAGCGGGGATTATGACGGTCGTGCCGCGGTGGAAGATGTACGGTCGCCCTGCAGGAGCTGACGGTAGGGGAGGAAGCCGATGAACGAGACGACCGCCTGCGAGTGCGCGGCGTTCCGCTTGAGGTAGAGCCTGACCTCGGAGGTCGTCGCGGGCTCAAGCGGCACCAGGGCTACCTTTCCGCTGGCAAGCGATTCCGCCGGCTTGCGCATGAGGAATGAGACGCCGGCGCCGCGCGCGACAAGGGAGATGATGTTCTCGGCTCGTTTGCCGGTGAACGTAACACGTGGGCCAAATTCAGCTTCGCGACAAAGGGAAAGGACGAGCTCGCTTACGAACGAGCCTTGGGGAAGCATGAGGAAATTCTCGTCGATAAGGTCGTCTATCTCAACGGCGTCACGTTCGGCGAGCGGATGGTCGAGCGGAAGGACGGCCACGAGCCGGTCGGTCGTAAAGGGAATCTTTTTGAACTCCGGCTCGATGGCGCCGCCGTCACGGATGAAGGCCAGGTCAATGTCCTCGTGCAGGAGCATGCGCTTGAGTGTGTCGCCCTCGCCCTCGATGAGCTCGACAGAATATGAGGGGTTCGCCTGCTGAAAATCGATGACGGCGTCCGTGATCCCATAAGGGGCCATAATGGGGATAGAACCGACGGTGAGGTGCTCGAGCGGCTCACCTGCGCCTATTTGAATGGCGGCAAGATAGCGGTGCTGAAGCGTCGCAATTTTTTGCGCATAGGGGAGGAGCGCTTCACCTTGCGCGGTGAGTGTTACGTGGCGCTGGCTTCGATCGATGAGCTTGCAGCCGAGTTCGTGCTCCATTGCCATGATGTGCTTGGAGAGGGTTGATTGCGACATGAAAAGCAGTTCCGCCGCATCAAGAAACGTGCGTGACTGCGCTAAGATGGCGAATTCGCCAAAGCGGCTGATATCCATAGGGAGGCCTCCGGTACCCTCATTTTGGCAGGTGGCCTAAACCACGACGCCATTGCAGTGGTCGATTTCGTGCTGGATGATCTCGGCGGTGTAGCCCGAGAAGTTTTGATGCGGTGGACGAAGTTCTCGTCCAAATACTCAACCTTAATGCGGCGATAGCGGGTACAGGGACGCTCGCCGATCAGCGAGAGACATCCTTCGCTCGTCTGATAGGCATTGACCTGCTCAAGAATTTGAGGGTTGTACATCAGGAGTGTCCTGTTGCCGTCCTTTACGCAGATGATGCGTTTGCGCACGCCGATCATGTTGGCGGCGAGGCCCACGCACTCGCGCTCATGCTCGTGGAGCGTATCCAGGAGATCCTGCCCGGTCGCGGCATCGTCGGGTCCCGCGTCTTCGGAAGGCAGACGCAAAAAGAACTCGGATTTCATGATGGGCTTAATCATGGCGGGCTCCTCATGTCTTATGCTTTCGTGGACTTTTAATAATAGCGCGGAAGGAAAGCTGTGCGTCCGCGTTACAATCTTTCGACGTTGGACCATGTTGTCAGACTCGTCGAGTACGGCGTCTGGCGTAAGCCTAGGGCTCATTTTTCGCCCTGGACTGTTCCTCTGGGGCGATGCGACTGTCGTTCCAAGAGGAAGGAAATGCATGGGGAGCAAATCTCAGCAACAAGTTCAAGTAGCGCCATCGGCCACTGCGGCGATTCTCGTCGTAATGTATATTGCAGCCTTTGTTGCCGCGTTTAACGAGAACATCATTAACGTGGCGTTGCACGACATTATGGCGGCCTTTTCGGTGAGTGCCACCACGGCGCAGTGGCTCGTTTCGGGCTACATGATCGTGACGTCGATCTTTAC
>CABUWA010000072.1 GCA_902495085.1 uncultured Collinsella sp.
CAAACGCCCCTAAGCGGCAATCTGACGTTCAATCGTCGGTCGCGTACCGAAGTACGCTTCCCTCCTCTTTCACGTCACCTTGCTCGCTTAGGGGCGTTTTCGCTGACTTATGCTCAACCAGCGACGCTTTCGTGGTCCTAAGTAGTCATTGGGGACGTTTTTGTTTGACTAGTCGTTTAAGAACGTCCCCGATGACTACTTGAATTGCTAATTTGTGCGGGTTGTGGTTTTGTGACCTGCTGAAATTTAGGATACTGTACATCTGTACGTTAACTCATCTTCGTAGTATATTGCTACCCGCAAAACTCAGCACCATTGTGCCGTGAGGCACTAAAGCGCCTCCGTACAATGGTTGTCGATAGTACGATTCGATTCAACGACAGGATGGATGGTCCAAGCGTGAGTCTCGGCAGCAAACTATCCAACGCAAAGGTCTCCTTTGCGATCTTTAAGCGCGACATCAAGCGATTGCTCGTGAACCCCGTCGCCCTGGTGGTTACTTTGGGCGTGTGCGTCATTCCCTCGCTGTATGCCTGGTACAACATCGTGGCAAACTGGGATCCGTACGGAAACACCCAGGGTATCAAGATTGCCATCGCCAACAACGATCGGGGCACCCAAAACGACTTGGTGGGCGAGCTCAACGCGGGCGACCAGGTCGTCGATCAGCTCAAGGAGAACGATCAGCTGGGCTGGACCTTCGTCGACTCGGCGGCCGATGCCAAAGAGGGCGTCGAGAGCGGTGAGTACTATGCGGCCATCGTAATCCCCAAGAACTTCTCGGATAACCTGGTCTCGATGCTCGACGGCAACTACCATCAGCCCAAGCTTACGTACTACGTCAATGAGAAGAAGAGCGCTATTGCGCCCAAGGTTACCGACACCGGCGCAAGCACCATCGAGGAGCAGATCAACTCGGAATTTGTCTCCACGGTGGGCGAGACCGTTGCCAGCATTGCCAAGGATGCCGGAGTCGATTTAAAGGACAAGGCAACCCAGACTCAGGATTCGTTGGCAAGTTCTGTCTCCGGGACATCCGATACCTTGGGCGAGGTGCGTGATTCGATTGGCGACATGAATGCCGCCATCGATAAGACGAGTGGCGCTATCGCCTCGGCTGATGCGGCACTTGCCGGCATGCAGGGTCAGGCGCCGTCACTGACGCAAGCGATCTCTCAGGGCAACGACCTGCTGGGTGAAGCTCGCACCACGGCGGGCAACTCTATCGCCTCGCTCTCCAAGGCGCTCTCGGAAGGCAGCCTTGCGCTCACCAAGACGTCGGCCTCCGCGAACGCTGCCATCGGCAAGCTGACGGGCACGGTCACATCTACGACCACCCGTATCGACAACTCGCTCGAGTCTCTCCAAGCGACGATCGACCACAATAAGGCCGTTATCGGGCACTTGGAGATTCTCGCAAATGACACGTCGACAGGTTCCGAGGAAATTGACGCGCGCATTGTATCGACTATCGATTTGCTCCGCGAGCAGAATGAAAAGCTTCAGAGCATCAAGGACGGTCTGTCCGCGCAGTCGAGCGCCATGGCGAATGACGCCGCGGCTGTTTCGGGCGCCAGCGACGCTATCAATAACGCAATCCAGACCGGTGCGACCAACCTTGGCCAGGCCCAGACGGACCTGGGTCAAAACGCGCTGCCGAAGGCCTCGAGCGCGCTTGATTCATTTGCCGCCGTCTCGGGTGATCTGACGGGAATCGTGTCTGGCCTCACGCCTACTATTGCAAGTGCGCGCGGTACGCTTTCGCAGCTTAACGCTACGCTCGGCCAGGCCAAGACCACGCTGTCCCAGACCGATTCCTCGCTTGCCAAGGTCCAGGACAAGCTTGCGACCGCTGCCAACGACATCGCGGCGCTGCAGACCTCTGAGTCTATGGGCGAGCTCGCCGACCTTATGGGCGTCGATGTCAATGACGTGGCAGATTTCATGGCCTCTCCGGTCGAGCTGACGTCCAAGTCGATCTATCCGGTCAAGAGCTTTGGCTCGGGCATCGCTCCCTTCTACACCAATCTGGCGCTTTGGGTGGGCGGTTACGTACTCATCGCCATCTACAAGCTCGAGGTCGATCGCGAGGGCATTGGCAGCTTTACGGCGCGCCAGGGCTACTTCGGCCGTTGGATGCTCCTGGTGATCTTGGGCGCGCTCCAAGCCATCATCGTGACGGTGGGCGATCTGGTGATTGGCGTGCAGTGCATCAACCCGCTGCTGTTCGTGCTGGGCGGCATCGCCATCTCGTTCACCTACGTCAATATCATCTATGCGCTGTCCACTACGTTTAAGCATATCGGCAAGGCAATCGGCGTCATTCTCGTCATCGTGCAGATTCCGGGTTCGTCGGGCATGTATCCCATCGAGATGATGCCCGGCTTCTTCCAGTGGCTGCACCCGCTGCTGCCCTTTACCTACGGCATCAATCTGCTGCGCGAGACGGTCGGCGGCATGTACTCGTTCAACTACCTGTTTAACCTGTGCATTCTGGGCGTGTTCCTTGCCATCGCACTCTTTATTGGCTTGCAGCTGCGTCCGCTGCTGCTCAACCTCAACCTGCTCTTTGACAAGCAGCTTTCCACGACAGGTCTTATGATCTGCGAGTCCAATGACCTGCCGCGCCAGCGCTATTCGCTGCGCACGGCAATGCGCGTCATGCTCGATTCCGATTCGTACCGTCGTGAGCTGCTCGACCATGCGGTGGCTTTTGAGCACCGTTACCCCTACTACATCAAGGGCGGTTTTGCCGCTGTGGTGGGCGTGCAGGTGCTGATCTTTGTGCTCTCGACGGTTCTCGATATCGACAATAACGGCAAGATCATCTTGCTGGTCATTTGGATCATCTCGGTTATTGCCATCTGCGGCTGGCTGATCAATATCGAGTACATCCGCGCAAGCCTCAACACCCAGATGCGCATCTCGGCGCTTTCGGACGAGGACCTGCGCCGCGAGATGCGCGAGCACACGGCCGCTATTCCGGCCGCCCGCCGCATGTTTGGCCTGAATGCCAGCGAGCGAGGCTCTAAATCCAAGGATCAGGCTGCCGACCAGTCCATTCGCCACGATATGCACCATGTGCCCGCGAACGGGGACGACACATTTGTGATGAATGAGGATAGCGCCCCGCTTGGCAAGCACTCAAAAGGAGGTGAGGCATAAATGAAGAACATCCTGCATCTGTTTAAGCGCGACGTCCAAAACGTGTCTCGCTCCGTGATCGGCATGGTTGTCGTGATGGGCCTCATTATCGTGCCGTGCCTGTACGCGTGGTTTAACATCGCCGGCAGCTGGGACCCGTACGGCAACACTGGCAATCTTAAGATCGCCGTGGTCAATACCGACGAGGGTTACGAGAGCGACCTGATTCCCGTCGAGGTCAACGTGGGCGAAAACGTGACGGCCGCTCTGCGTGGTAACGAGAACTTTGACTGGGTTGTGCTCAACAATCGCGATAAGGCTATCGACGGTGTTAAGTCGGGCGCTTACTATGCGGCCGTCGTAATCCCCAAGAGCTTTAGCTCCGACATGATGACGCTTTTCTCGACCGACGTGAAACACGCCGATATCGAGTTCTATGAGAACCAGAAGGCCAACGCCATCGCGCAGATCGTGACCGAGAAGGGCTCGAGTGCCGTTCAGAACCAGGTCAATGAGACCTTTACCAAGACCATCACGACCATCGGTCTTAAGACGGTTTCCAGCCTGCTCGATTACATGAGCACCGACCAGGTCAGCAACTTTATCGCCAACCTGTCCTCGACGCTTGGCGACTCGGTTCAGGACCTGCAAGACATCAAGGCCAGCGCTACTTCGCTTGCGGGCATTTTAAGCTCGACCTCCGATTCGCTGACGTCGGCGGGCGGCCTGCTCAAGCAGACCGGAACTACCGAGCAGTCGGTGAAGCAGCTGATGGAGCATGCCGAGAGCGGTATCAGTGATTCGGAGCAAGCGCTCAAGGCTGCCAGCGATGCCATTGATGCCGCGATTGACGGAAGTGCCGGGTCGTTCGACAACGTGTCCACCGAGCTCGCAAAGGCCTTTGACGCCGCGAATCAGCATGTCGATCTGACGGTATCACAGCTCAACGACGGTGCCGCGTCGCTCAACGCGCGTGCCGATGAGATTGACGCTGCGGCCGATAAGCTCCGCAGCCTTGCCGGTCAGGTGAGTAACGACAAGCTCAAGGAAGGGCTTGAGGACGCGGCTGCAGAGCTGGGCAAAATCGCGACGGAGTACCGCAACAATGCCAAGGAGCTGACGAGCATCGCGACGTCGCTCTCGGACAGCATGGCAAAGGTTAACGATGTCCGCGCCGAAACCGACCAGGCGATCGCCGACGCCAAGGCGGGCGTCTCGGGTGCCAAGATTGATTACGATTCCACATTCTCGGTTAAGGCTAAGGAGCTCAAGAAGACCATTTCGGGTGTTTTGGATTCGCTGAACGGCATCTCGAGCGATCTTGATAGCGCTGTTGCCGGTCTAACCGATGCATCCGGTTCGCTGGCAAAGGGCCTCTCCAAGGCCGCCAAGCTGGTCAACAAGGCTTCCGATCAGCTAGGTGAAGCGTCCGATAAGATCAGTGCCTTTAAGGATGAGCTCGACGGTGCCCTTATGTCGGACGATCTGGCCACGATCAAGACGATGATCGGCAATGATCCTGAGGGTCTGGCCGTGTCGCTTTCCGGCCCCGTCGCGCTCGACCGCAAGCCGGTCTATCCGATTCGCAACTACGGTTCGGCCATGGCACCGTTCTACACGATTCTATCGCTGTGGGTCGGCTCGATCGTGCTTGCGGCCATGATGAAGGTCTCGGTTGACGATGAGCTCATCAACGAGCTCATCCCCGTGCGCCTGCACGAGATCTACCTGGGCCGCTACCTGTTCTTTGGCGGTCTGGCCCTGCTGCAGGCAACGCTCGTGTGCGCGGGCGACATCCTGTTCTTTGGCATCCAGTGCGACAATCCGTTGCAGTTTGTGCTGGCGGGCTGGGTCGCGAGTCTCGTGTTCTCCAATATCGTCTACACGCTTACGGTTTCGTTTGGCGATATCGGCAAGGCGCTCGCCGTCGTGCTGCTGGTCATGCAGGTCGGCGGTTCGGGCGGCACGTTCCCCATCGAGATGACCGGCCCCGTGTTCCAGGCGATCTATCCGTTCCTGCCGTTTACTCACGGCATCAACGCCATGCATGCCGCCATGGCCGGTGCGTACCACATGGAGTACTGGATTGAGCTGGGCATTCTGGCGAGCTATCTGATTCCGTCGCTGGCCCTGGGCGTCGTCTTCCGCCGCCCGGTCATCAAGGCCAACGACTGGATCATCGAAAAGCTGGAGTCAACCAAATTAATCTAGTTACGCGGTTTTACCAAACCGCGTAACGGCTCGACGCTGCAAACGCCCCTAAGCGGCAATCTGACGTTCAATTTCAAGGGCGCGACCAGAAGGTCAGCGCCCTTTCATTTCACGTCAGATTGCCGCTTAGGGGCGTTTTCGCTGACATTGCCGGAGCATCGAGGTTCACTTTGCCGACGCTTTAGCGGGCTGGATTGCACGGGCTGCTTGGTTGTTGCTACAGTAGCGGGGCGTGCCGGGGGTCCGGTGCGCCCTGCTTTTATTTGACCATGAGGCGGCACGCAGCCATGCGCGTGCGGACACCACGCCCAGATTGAGCGCGAGGATGCCCTATGGCCCAGCATGCCACTGACAATATCGAAATGATGCCCGATAGCCCTGTTGCTCGCGAGGACCTGGGCGCGGGCGGCACCTCCCGCGGCGCCGGCGCTCGCTCGCCGCTGTTCTGGAAAGTCCTGCTGCTTTCGGTGGCAGTCGTCTGGGGCTACTCCTTTACGACCATGAAGGACGCGCTCGACACCATTCCGGTGTTCGAACTGCTCTACGTGCGCTTTCTGCCTGCGGCGTTGGTCATGTTTTTCATCTTCCACAAGCGCATCATCGCGCACCTCAACGCCCGCAACCTTATCGTCGGACTTGGCATGGGCGCACTTATGTGGGCCGCCTACGCCCTGCAGACAGTCGGTCTGGCGCACACCACGGCGGGCAAGAATGCTTTTTTGACGGGCACGTATTGCATCGTTGTGCCGTTCGCGAGCTATTTTCTGAGCGGCGAAAAACTCACCCGCTATAACCTGGGCGCGGCGCTGCTGTGCTTGGCGGGCATTGGCTTGGTGGCGCTCGATAGCGTTGAATTCAACATCGGTGATGTCATTACGCTGGCGGGTGCGGTCTTTTTCGCCATCCAGATGGCGGTGACTGCCAAGTACGGTCGCAAAATGGACATCAACGTCATCACGTTTTGGATGTTTGTGGGCAACGGCGTGCTGAGCCTGGCAACGTCGCTGCTATTCGAGACCCAAGCGCCTCTGTCCGTGTGGACGCCGAGCTTTATCAGCGCGATGGCGTTTCTCTCGGTTGGTTGCACATGCGCGGCTCTGCTCATCCAAAACGTCGGCTTGGCGCATGTCTCGGCCTCGACGGGCTCACTGCTCCTTTCGATGGAGTCGCCTTCGGGCGTGCTGTTCTCGGTGCTGCTGATGGGGGAGGCGCTCACCTCGCGCCTGCTCGCCGGCTTCGCGCTCATCTTTCTTTCGATTATCTTGAGCGAGACGCATTTCGATTTCTTGCGCCGAAAATCACACCCGCAATTGTAAACAACTTGTTGCGCCGCCCTCCCAGGGCGGCATTTTTTATGTCATGCCCTTACAGTTGTGCCTTGCACTTTACGATATCAAAGTGTGTGCTGCAAAAACGTTACTGGAGGGCATCTATGGCACCAGCTCTGTCCGATTTTCAACCGCAACCAGCGCCTCAGGCTACCACAGCGGCGCAGACCGCTATCGGTGACGGTCTTGTCGCAGAAGCTCAGGCTTTTGCAGACGAGCTCGCTGCGTGGCGCCACGATCTACACCAGATGCCCGAGCTCGGTAACAATCTTCCGCAGACGTCTGCCTATATCCAGGCGCGTCTGGACGAGATGGACATCCCCCATACCACGCTCGTCGACGGTTCCTGCGTCGTTGGCCTGATCGGTGCCGGTGCGGCCGCGGCCACTCAGGGCAATGGCACGTGCAAGGACGAGCAGGCCGGAACGGTCGTCATGCTCCGAGGCGATATGGATGCCCTGCCCGTTGTCGAGGAATCCGGCGAGCCCTTTGCATCCACCAATGGCTGCATGCATGCTTGCGGTCACGATATGCACGCGACGGCTCTGCTTGGTGCGGCGCGCCTGCTCAAGGCCCGCGAGGCCGAGCTCGTCGACGCCAATGCCACCGTCAAACTGCTGTTCCAGCCGGGCGAGGAGACCTTTGAGGGAGCACGCGCTGCCATCGCCGATGGCCTGCTGCAGAACCCGCGCCCTCAGGCGGCCTTTGCCATGCATGTCAACAGTCAGTCGCCGCTTGGCCTGGTGCTCTACGGCAGTCCGGCGCTTTCGGGCGTGTACGGTTTCCGCATCACGCTCCAGGGCAAGGGCGGCCATGGCTCGAGCCCCGAGATCTGCATCGACCCCATCACGGCCGGCGTCCACGTGCACCTGGCGCTCCAGGAGCTTATCGCCCGCGAGGTGCCGGCGGCCAAGGAAGTCGCACTTACCGTTGGTAAGTTTGCCGGCGGCTTGGCGGCCAACGTCATCCCCGACACCTGCGTGCTCGAGGGAACGCTGCGCGGCTTTGATGTTGAGCTCATGGCTCACCTGAAGACCCGCATCGCGGAGGTCGTTAACGGCGTTGCCACAACATATCGTACGCCGGCGACCATCGAGACGCTTTCGGATGTCCCGCCGCTTGTACTCGACAGCGATATGACTCAGGCGTCGCTTGGCTACGTGGGCGCAGTGCTGCCCAAGGCGGCTTTCTTGCCGCTTTTCCATGCCATGGCGAGTGAGGACTTCGCGCTTATCTCGAGCAAGATTCCGAGTGCGTACTTTACCGTGGGCGCGGCCGTAACCGACATGGACGAACACTTTGCCCAGCACCATCCCAAGGCACGTTTTAACGATGCCGAGCTGCCGCTCGGCGCCGCGGCCTATACCGCCGTCGCTTTGGGCTACATCGCCGACCACCGGTAGCACCCAACCTTGCCTTTCAAGCCTGCGGGCATGGCCGTAAGGCCTATGCCCGCAGGCTTGAAAGGCAATCTTGGGCACTACCGGCGCCCGGCGCCGGCTATTCGTTTTTTAAAAGGAGCGGTATGTCCCAGCAACGTAAATTCTTCCCCGGCTGGCTCGTGGTGGCCTCCGGCTTCGTGATCATGGCCACGTGTTACACGATTTTCGTCAACTGCATGAGCCTGTTCCAGCCGCTGATCGTCAGCAACCTGGGTATTTCCCTTGCGCAGTACAACGTCTCCAATGCCATCTCCACCGTGGTGAGTGTCGTGGGTTCGCTCGTTATCGGTCATGTTGCCGATAAGGTGAGTGGCCGCGTATTGGGCTCGCTCACCGTTATCGCTACCTCGGCGGTGCTCGCGGGCATGAGCTTTGTCGGTGAGCTGTGGCAGGTCTACGTGCTCTTTGCCGTTTCGGGCTGCTTCGCTGTGGCCTCGACCCGTCTGCTCATTAGCCTGGTGACCGCCAACTGGTTTACCGCCAAGCGAGGCCTTGCCATCTCTATCGCACTTTCGGGCTCGGGCTTTGGCGGAGCTATTCTCTCGCCGATCGTGAGCTCGCTTATCGTGAGTGTGGGCTGGCGCTCTGCGTTCCTGGTACTCGCTGCCGTCTGCATGGTGGCGGCACTGCCCATCACGGCCTACTCCTTTCGCACCAAGCCTTCCGAGATCGGCCTTAAGCCGCTCGGCGAGAACCCGGGCGATCCGTCCGTCTCGACGGCTGGCGACAAGGACGAGCACACGGCGCCCGAGGTTAGCGTCGGCTGGTCTCGTATCAAGAAGAGCCCGGCGTTTTGGCTGCTTGTCGTCGCCTTCCTCTTTATGGGTCTCGTTAACGGCGCCATTCTGCCCAACCAGGTTACCAACATGACGAGCGTTACCGTCAACGGCGCCAAGATCGTCACGGGCGGCCACGATCCCATGTGGGCAGGTACCGTGCTTTCAGCCTATATGGTCACCGTCGTTATCGCCAAGATTTCGCTCGGTGCGATCTATGACCGCTTTGGTCTGCGCTTTGGCAATATCCTTGGCTCCGTTGCGTGCATTATCGCCTGCGTCGCCCTGTGCTTCCCGACGACGGACCTCGGTCCTATTGTCGCCGCTGTGAGCTTTGGTATCGGAACGTGCATGGGCACCATCACGCCCACGATCGCCGCGTCCAAGCAGTTTGGTATGGCCGACCTCGGCAAGGTCACGGGCACCATCACCTCGCTCGAGATGGTCGGCGGCACCGTGGGCGCCATTGTCTCGGGCGTGCTGTTCGACGCCACGGGCTCCTTTGCGAGCACCTGGATCGTGTGCCTGGCGTGCTCCGTGGGCATGCTCGTGTTCCTGCTGGCATCCGAGCCCATCGCCGCCAAGCTGCGCGCGAGCGTGGCGGGGGAGTAGGCGCCCGTCGCTCTTTTCTGTTCGTCCCGTTCTGTCCGTGGCCGCCTTGGAGGCCGAATGGATGCTCGTACCATCATTCGGTTTCCAAGGCGGCCACGGGCCTACGAAATGATTCCTTTTCCTCCGTCCCCAACAGATCACGTGATCCGAAGGGGACGGAGGAAAGCGGATCGCAAACAGCGGCGGTGCGTCAGGCCGAACGAGTCCCCATACCCTCGTTCGGTCAGACGCGCCG
>CABUWA010000073.1 GCA_902495085.1 uncultured Collinsella sp.
GTAGCTCAGCTGGGAGAGCGCTTGACTGGCAGTCAAGAGGTCAGGGGTTCGATCCCCCTCGTCTCCACCCGAGCATTGAATGAGGCTCCAACGCAAGTTGGGGCCTTTTTTCATATAGGAACACAAGGTCAAAGGCGGCACCATGATCCTCTTGGTCGACAAGATCGAAAAAAGCTTCGGCGCGCGCGTCCTCTTTAGCGGCGCGTCCTTCCAGATCAACCCCGGCGAGCGCTTCGCGCTCGTGGGCCCCAACGGCGCCGGCAAAACTACCATGCTCAAAATCATCATGGGCATCGACAGCCCAGACGCCGGCCAGGTCCAGTACGCCAAGGACTGCCAGGTGGGCTACCTAGAGCAGGAAACCAACCTGGAGCAAAAGGACACCACCATTCTCGCCGAGGTCATGGCCGCCGCCAAGGAAATCCGTCGCATGGGCGAGCGCGCCAACGAGCTGCAGGCTCAGATCACCGCGCTCTCCGAACAAGGGAAGGACGTCGACGCACTCCTCAACGAGTACGGCCAGGTCCAGGACCGATTTGAACATCTGGGCGGCTACGAGCTCGAGAGCAACGCCCGTAAGATCCTATCCGGTCTAGGCTTTAAGGTCACCGACTTTGAGCGCCCGTGCTCCGAGTTCTCGGGCGGCTGGCAGATGCGCATCGCGCTGGCCAAGCTCTTCCTGCGCCACCCTGACCTGCTGCTTCTGGACGAGCCCACCAACCACCTGGACCTCGAGAGCGTCCAGTGGCTGCGCGGCTTTATTGCCAACTACGACGGCGCCGTCCTCATCGTCAGCCACGACCGAGCCTTTATGGACGCCTGCGTCGACCACGTCGCCGCACTCGAAAACCGTCGCGTGACCACTTACACCGGCAACTACAGCAGCTACCTCAAGCAGCGCGAGGACAACCTGGAGCAGATGCGCGCCAAGCGTGCCGCTCAGGAGCGCGACATCGCCCACATGCAGGTCTTCGTCGACAAGTTCCGCTACAAGCCCACCAAGGCCGCCCAGGCCCAGGAGCGCATCCGCAAGATCGAGCAAATCAAAAAGGAGCTTGTCATCCTGCCCGAGGGTCACAAGCACATCGACTTTAAGTTCCCCGACCCGCCGCGCTCCGGCGACATGGTCGTAGGGCTCGAGAGCGTGTCCAAGTCCTACGGCGACAAGCACATCTACAGCGACATCGATCTCAAGCTCTACCGCGGCGAGCACGTGGCGCTCGTCGGCCCCAACGGCGCCGGCAAGTCCACGCTCATGAAGATCCTCGCTGGCCTGGAGCCGCCCACCAATGGCACCCGCGACCTGGGCACTAACGTGGGCGTAGCCTACTACGCCCAGCACGCGCTCGAGGGCATGACCGAGTCCAATACCGTCCTGCAAGAGATCGACACCGTCACGCCCAAGTGGACCGTGCCGCAGCAGCGCAGCCTGCTGGGCGCCTTCCTGTTTAGCGACAACGACGCAATCGAAAAGCAAGTCCGTGTCCTCTCCGGCGGCGAAAAGGCACGTCTGGCCCTTGCCAAGATGCTCGTGGCCCCCGAGGCGCTCCTGTGCCTGGACGAGCCCACCAACCACCTGGACATCGACTCTGTGGACATGCTCGAGAACGCCCTGCAAAACTTCCCCGGTACCATCGTGCTAATCAGCCACGACGAGCACCTGGTGCGCGCCGTGGCCAACCGCATCATCGACATCCGCGACGGCAAGGTCACGGTCTACGATGGCGACTACGACTACTACCTCTACAAGCGCGAGGACCTCGCCGCCCGCGTCGCCGCCGAGGCGGCAGGGGAGAGCGCGCCGGCCACGGTCAAGTCCACCAAGGCCAGCGCCGCCCAGGTCGACACCCCCGCCGCGACGCCTAAGCCTGCCGAGGGCAAAAAGACCAAGGAGCAAAAGCGCGCCGAGGCCCAGGCCCGCGCCGCGCTCAACAAAAAGCTCAAGGGCGTGCGCAACCAGCTCAAGAAGATCGAGACGGAGCTCGACAAAAAGCGCGCCCGCTATGACGAGCTTATGGAATTGATGGCCAGCGAAGAGCTTTATGCCGATCAAGACAAGTTCAATGCCGCGCTGGGGGAATATAACGGCCTTAAGCAAGAGCTGCCCAAGCTCGAGGACGAATGGCTGGAGCTTTCCACCCAGATCGAAGAGGAGACCGCGCGTGAACTCTCGTAAAGCCGCTGCCGTGGCGATGAGCATCATCGCCATCGCTTGTCGCATCTGCGGCATTTTTATGAGCGCGATGACCGTGCTGCTGTGCTTTAGCGGCCTCACCGCCAAGCTGCAGATCGTGGGCTTTGTCGTTGAGCTTTCGCGCGCGCTGCCGAGCGCCATCGCCGGCTACGGCGTCATTACGTCGCCCTTTGGCGGCGTGTTCCGCCTGGATTACGCTATCGTGGCCGTCATCCTGTTTGTGGCCGACTACCTGCTCACGCGCGCCTCGCGCCGCGTCCGCTAGGGGAGCGCCATGTCCAGCAGCTACATCATGAACCTGCTCGCGAGCGCCGTCGCCGTCATTGTGGGCATCGTCATCCACGAGAGTGCGCACGCCGCCGCGGCCTGGGCACTCGGCGATAAGACGGCCCGATCGCGCGGTCGTGTCTCGCTCAACCCGCTCAACCATATCGACCCGTTTGGCACCATCATCCTGCCGCTGCTGATGCTCGCCGCCGGTGGCCCGGTGTTCGCCTTCGCCAAGCCCGTGCCCGTCTATCTCAACAACCTCAAGCACCCCAAGCGCGACGAGGTCCTGGTGAGCGTAGCCGGCCCTGCATCGAACATCGCGTTGGCATGCCTTACGGCCGCCCTCATGCACCTGACCTACGGCAACCTCTACGCCAGCATGTCCTTTGCCGTGATATCACAAATCATGAATTTCGGCGCCACGTTTATCGTGGTCAACCTGTCACTCGCGTTCTTTAACCTCATCCCGATCCCGCCGCTCGATGGCTCATCGATCATCGTGCCCTTCCTCAAGGGCAAGGCGCTCGCCAACTACTACCGTCTGCAGCAATACGCCATGCCCATCCTCATCTTGGTGCTGTATCTGCTGCCCATGTGGACCGGCATCGATGTGATCGGCCGCTATTTCGACGTTACCGTGTATCCGCTTGCTGAACAGCTGCTCAACTTCGCAATCGCCGGCATCTAAGGTAAACTTACAGGTCGACCGTGCAAAACGGTCGCAACATGCACCCAAACCGCGCCGCGAAGGCGCCGTCAAAGGAGGTCGAAGATGTCGTATCGCGTGTCGACGCAGGTCTACAGCGGACCGTTCGACCTGCTGCTGCAGCTGGTAACCCGCCAAAAAGTAGATATCGGCGCCATCTCTATCAGCGAGGTGGCCGAACAGTACCTTGCCGAGGCCGAGCGCATCGAGGCACTGGACCTGGACGTGGCGAGCGACTTTTTGCTGGTCGCGGCAACCCTTTTGGACATTAAGGCCGCCTCGCTGGTGCCGCAGGAGGCCCCGCGCAAAGCCGACGACGATGACGAGTTCGACGAAGACCTCGAGGAGCTCAGCACGCTTGACGGCGACGCGCTGCGTGAGGTCCTGATCCAGCGCCTGATCGCCTACAAGCAGTTTAAAGGCGCGGCTGCGGCCCTCGGTGCCCGCATGCAGGCCGAAAGCCGCATGCACCCGCGTGTGGCCGGCCCCGATCCTGAGTTCCTTGGCCTTATGCCCGACTACCTGGCCGGCATTACTCTGCGCGGTCTAGCCGTCATCTGCGCCGACCTGGATGGCAAGCGACAGACCTTCCTGCTCGAGGCCGAGCACGTGGCGCCGCATCGCGTACCGCTCGACTTGACCGTGGCCTCAGTCGACCGCTTTACCATGACGCACCAAACCTGCACCTTCCGCGAGCTACTGGACGGCGATGCCACCACCGAGCAGCTCGTCGTCACCTTCCTAGCTATGCTTGAGCTCGCCAAGCGCGGCTCGCTCACGCTGAGCCAGGACGAGATCTTTGGAACCATCCGCATCAACCGCGTCGAGGGCGCCGAGGCCTATGTGCCCGGCGAGGGCCCCGAGCTCACCGAATAGGAGCCGCAACCATGTCAACCCTTTCCACGCTGGAGGCAAACAGCCTCAAAGGCGCCCTCGAGGCGCTGCTGCTGGTGTCGAGCGACCCCGTGAGCGCACCCGCGCTGGCAGGTGCGTTGGATATCGCCCCGGGCGAATGCGCGTCGCTGCTCGCCGAGCTCAAGGTTGAGTATGAGGAGGCCAACCGCGGCTTTCAGCTGCGCGAGGTCGCCGGCGGCTGGCGCCTGTTTACTCACCCCGCCTACCACGACGTGGTCGAGGCCTACGTGCTGAGCTGGGACACGCAAAAGCTGTCGCAAGCGGCGCTCGAAACCCTGGCCGTCATCGCATACCACCAGCCTGTGACGCGCGAGGTGGTCAAGGGCATCCGTGGCGTCAATTCCGACGGCGTCATTGCGTCACTCGTCGACAAGGGCCTGGTGCGTGAGCTCGGCCGCGACCCCCAGCGCGGTCAAGCCATCATCTACGGCACGACCAACGCCTTCTTGGAAAAATTCGGCCTGCGCTCCACCCGCGACCTGCCCGATCTGGAGCAGTTTGCCCCCGACGAGCAGTCGCGTCAGTTTATCCGCGAGCGCCTGAGCGGCCGCAGTATTCAGTCCACGCTCGAGGAGCAGGCCGAAGACCTGGACGAAGAGCGCGAACTGCTCGATACCGATGTTGAAGATGTTGAGGCAGTCGAGGACTTGGAGACCCTGGTCGTCGACGACCCCTCGGAGGATTTACATGACGAGGACTAACGAAGTAGGGGAGACGCGTGCCATGGGCAACGCAGTACCCGCAACCGACGCCCAGTCCGTCTATCCGCACACCATGCGCCTGCAGCGCTTTTTGGCGCGCGCGGGCGTGGCGAGCCGCCGCGGCTCGGAGGACCTGATGACCGCCGGTCGCGTGACCGTCAACGGCCAGGTCGCGACCGAGCTGGGCACCAAGGTCGACGTCGACCGCGACCACATCGAGGTCGACGGCATGGTCGTCAAGCTCAACCAGGGCGCCGTGTACTTGATGCTCTACAAGCCGACCGGCTACCTCACCACCATGAGCGACCCGCAGGAGCGCCCTTGTGTGGCCGACCTGGTCCCCCGCGACCGCTTTCCGGGACTTTTCCCGGTGGGTCGCCTGGACCGCGACACCACGGGCCTTTTGCTCTTTACCACCGACGGCGACCTATCGCAGGACCTGCTGCACCCCAGCAAACACGTCTACAAGACCTACCAGGCGCTCGTGGACGGGCGACTGACCGACCGCGATCTAGAACCGCTCCGCCGTGGCATCGAGCTCGACGACGGCCTGTGCCAGCCGGCAATCTGCCGTGTCATTAACGCGCGCGAGGCCGAGGCAGTGGCGCCGCAAGGCGTCAAGCCCGGCACCACTGCCGTCGAGGTCATCATCCGCGAGGGACGCAAGAATCAGGTCAAGCGCATGCTGAGCAAGATTCATCATCCGGTGATCCGTCTGCACCGCTGCAACTTTGCCGGCCTGGAGCTCAAGGACGTGGCCAAGGGCTCGTGGCGCGAGCTCACCGACCGCGAGGTGCAGATCCTCAAAAGCGGTGGCATCCCGCCCAAACAGGCGAGCGCAAAGCGCAACGGCGACAAGCCCCAAGACACGCCCGCCAGCCGCACGCGTCACCACGGCAGCCATGGCTCCGCACCCAAGTGCAACACCTACCGCGAGCGATACACGGGCTAGGCAACCCGCCGCGCCCCAACGCCCGCGAACCATACCAGCACGTCAATCATCGAAAGGAAGCATTGCATGATCGTCGCCATCGACGGCCCCGCCGGATCCGGCAAGTCCACCATCGCCAAGGAGATCGCCCGCCAGCTGGGCTTTAACAAGCTCGACACGGGCGCTATGTACCGCGCCGTCACCTTCGCCGCGCTCGACCGCGGCATCGACCTGGACGACGAGGCGGCCATCGACGCCCTCGCCGAGCGGATCGAGATCCGCTTTACCAACGGCACCGGCGAGGACACGCGCCTGACCATTGACGGCCAGGACGCTTCGGCCGCCATCCGCACCCCGCAGGTCGACGCCAACGTGTCCAAGGTCTCGGCCTACCCGGGCGTGCGCGCCGCCATGCTCATCCACCAGCGCCGCGCCGCCGAGGACCGCGATATCGTCGCCGAGGGTCGCGACATTGGAACCGTCGTGTTCCCTAACGCGCAGGTCAAGGTCTTCCTGACCGCCGACCCGCGCGAGCGCGCCCGCCGCCGCGTGCTGCAGCGTCACCAAAACGATGCTCAGCCGCTCACGTCCGAGCAGCTCGAAGCCGAGGTCGACGAGACCCTCGACGCCCTTAAGCAGCGCGACAAGCTTGACAGCAGCCGCGAGGTCGCCCCGCTCGTGCCCGCCGAGGACGCCGTGCACGTCGACTCCACCGCCCACACCATCGACGAGGTCGTCTCGATAATCGAGGACCTTATCAACCAAAGGAGGTAGCCCATGCGCCTGTTTCAGCAGACGCCCGAGGACTATTACAACGCCCCCTACGCCGAGTTTCCAGCGCTCATCCGCGGCACCGTCGTCGTAGTCATGGCCATCCTTTGGGCCTTCTCCAAGCTCATGTGGCGCTGGAAGGTCGAGGACGCCGATCTTCTGTTTGAGCGCCAGGAAGGCCGCGGCAGCGTGGTCATCTGCAACCACACCTCGATGGCCGAGCTCTTGGCCGTGGAGACGGCGCTGTTCTTTGGGGGCCGCCGCATTCGTCCCATCTTTAAGTCCGAGTTCGCCAAGAGCAAGATTGTGCGCTGGGCCTTTAGCCGCGTTGGCGGCATCCCCGTCGAGCGTGGAACTGCCGATATGAAGTGCCTGCGCGCCGCCCAGCATGCGCTGCAGCGCGGCGAGGACGTCCTGATCTTCCCCGAGGGCACACGCATCCGCTCGCGCGAGATCAAGCCCGAGGTCCACGGCGGCTTTGCGCTCATCGCCCAGATGGGCAAGGCACCCGTCAACCCGCTCGCCATCTGCGGCTGGTCCGACATCACGCCCGCAGGCAAAAAGCTCATGCGTCCCAAGAAGTGCTGGATCCGCGCCGGCAAGGCCGTCTCGCTTTCCGACGCACCGGCTGGGCTTAAGCGCACGGAGCGCCTGGAATGGTTTGAGTCCGAGGCCATGAACCGCGTCTACGCTATGCGAGACGAGCTGTGCGCCGAGCATCCGGGCAGGTTCTAGCCATGGACGAGGAAGTCATGAACACTGCCGGGGCTATGCAAGGCAAGGCAGACGCCCCCACCATCGAAATCGCTGCCCACGCCGGCACCTGCTACGGCGTGCAACGCGCGCTCGACATGGCGTTGGCCGCCGCACCTCAGGCAGAGGAGTGCGCTCAAGTCCACACGCTGGGCCCGCTCATCCATAACCCCATCGTGGTACGCGAGCTCGCCGAAGCAGGCGTGGGCCTGGCCGACACCTTGGACGACGCCGCGTCGGGCACCGTAATCATCCGCGCCCACGGCGTGGTGCCGCAGGTCATTGACGTCGCTCGTGAGCGCGGCCTTACCGTGGTCGACGCCACCTGTCCCTACGTGAAGAAGGTCCATGTGGCGGCCGAGCGCCTGGTGCGCGAGGGCTACCGCGTGATCGTCGTGGGCGAACCGGGCCACCCCGAGGTCGAGGGCATTCTGGGCCACGCCGGGGATGACGCTCAAGTCGTGAGCTGCGCCGCCGATGCGGACGCGCTGCCGCTCACGGGCAAGGTGGGCCTGGTTGTGCAGACCACCCAAACCGCGCAGAACCTGGCCGAGGTTGTGGCCTCCATCACCCCGCGCGTGCAGGAACTGCGCGTGATCAACACCATCTGCGCCGCCACGAGCGAACGGCAGCAGGCAGCCGCAACCCTCGCCAACCGCTGTGATTGCATGGTCGTCGTGGGTGGCAAAAATTCGGGCAACACACGCCGCCTGGCGCAGATTTGCGCCGATGCCTGCGAGCGCACGCATCACATCGAGGAAGCCTCCGAGCTTGAGGCTGCATGGTTTGCCAACGCGCACCACATCGGCATCACCGCCGGAGCCTCCACCCCGCAAGAACACATCGAGCGCGCCGTAGCGCGCATCAAGGAGCTTTGCCGCTAATCATGGACCAGACCGTACCCGCATACGCCGCCGAGGTGGCCGATTACGGGCGCAGCCGCGACCCCGAGCCGGGTGAGGGCGCGCTCGTAAAGAACGTGCGTCCCGAGTCGCCCGCATGGGATGTGGGTATCGAGCCGGGCATGCGCGTGCTCACGGTCAACGGCGAGCAACTCACTGACATGATCGTGTGGCTCTGGGAGGCAGACGACGACACCGTCGAGCTGGAGGTATTCGATCCGCGCGACGGCACTGTCACCCCCGTGGAGCTCGACCGCTTCCCGGGAGAGGACTGGGGCCTTGAGTTCGACGGCCCCATCTTTGACGGCATGCGTACCTGCGTAAACGCCTGCGTGTTCTGCTTTATGACCATGCTGCCCAAGGGCGGTCGCTCCACGCTCTATATTCGCGATGACGACTACCGTCTGAGCTTTTTGCAGGGCAACTTTGTCACGCTCACGAACCTCACCGACGAGGACGTGCAAAACGTCATCCAACGCAACATGAGCCCCATGAACGTGTCGGTCCACGCCGTAAGCCCCGACGTCCGCCGCCGCATGATGGGCCGCAACGCCCAGCGCGGCATGGATGTGCTCGAGGCCATCATGGCCGCCGGCATAGAGATTCATGCGCAGATCGTGTTGTGCCCCGGCATGAACGACGGCGAGGAGCTGGAAAAGACCCTGCGCTTTTGCGAGGAGCACGAGCAAATCACCAGCCTGGGCATTGTGCCGCTCGGTTTTACCAAGCATCAGAACCGTTTTAGCTGGTCCTACAGCGACAAACCCGAGCTAGCGCGCGAGACCATCGCCATGATTCGACCGTTCCAGGACCGCGCCTATGAGCGCTTTGGCCGCCACACCTTCCAGATGAGCGACGAGTTCTATCTGGACGCCGGCATCGATCCTCCCGAGGCAGACTTTTACGACGGTTACCCGCAGTACTACGACGGCATTGGCATGATCCGCTCGTATCTGGACGAGACCGACGACGTGCTTGCCGCCGACGCCGAGCGTCTGGCCCGCGTCCGCGAGGCCATCGACGCCCGCAGCCAACACCTGCTGTGCCTCTCGGGCGCCAGCGCACGCGACACCGTGGCGCGCTTTGTGGAGTCGCCGTATGGTCTCGCCGGCGCCGTCACAGCCATCAAGAACCGCTACTTTGGCGGCAACGTGGACGTGACCGGCCTCATCGTCGCGTGTGACATTCTGGAGCAGCTGCCCCAAGATCTGTCGGGGGTTATGCTCTTTGTGCCTAAGCTCATGTTCAACGCTGACGGCATGACGCTTGACGAGTATCATCGTGACGATTTACTCGCAAGCCTTACCAGTCGCGGCGCCGAGGTTCA
>CABUWA010000074.1 GCA_902495085.1 uncultured Collinsella sp.
GCTGCCGAGGTCTACTTCCTCCAATTCAAGCCCGAGGTCGACAAGGAGTGGAAGGAGATCGCCAAGGCCTATAAGAAGGAGAAGGGCGTCGAGGTCAAGATCGTGACCGCCGCTTCCAATACCTACGAGGAGAAGCTCAAGTCCGAGATGTCCAAGAGCTCCGCTCCGACCCTGTTCCAGGTCAACGGCCCCACCGGCCTTAAGAACTGGAAGGATTACTGCGCCGACCTGTCCGATACCAAGCTTCGCGGTGAGCTCATTGACGACTCCCTGGCTCTGCAGTCCGACGGCAAGGATCTGGGTATCGACTGGGTCCAGGAGAGCTACGGCATCATCTACAACAAGCAGCTGCTCGAGAAGGCTGGCTACAAGGCCGAGGACATCAACTCCTTCGACAAGCTGAAGGCTTGTGCCGACGACATCCAGGCCCGCAAGGACGAGCTTGGTGTTGAGGGCGCCTTCACTTCCGCTGGCATGGACGACTCCTCCAGCTGGCGCTACACCACCCACCTTGCCAACCTCCCGCTCTACTACGAGTTCGAGAAGGAGCACAACCAGGAGGACGACGAGATCAAGGGCGAGTATCTCGACAACTTCAAGCAGATTTTCGACCTGTACATCACCGACTCCACCTGCGATCCTTCGCAGCTTGCCTCCAAGACCGGCGACGACGCCACCAACGAGTTCGCAACCGGCAAGGCCGTCTTCTACCAGAACGGTTCTTGGGCCTACGCTGACCTCACCAAGGCCGGCATGACCGACGATCAGATTGGCATGATGCCCATCTACATCGGTGTCGACGGCGAGGAGAACCAGGGCCTGTGCTCCGGCGGCGAGAACTACTGGTGCGTTAGCTCCCAGGCTTCCGAGGATGCCCAGAAGGCCACCGAGGACTTCATGTATTGGTGCGTCACTTCTGACACCGCCACCAGCATCATCGCTGACAAGATGGGTCTGACTGCCCCGTTCAAGAGCGCTAAGGAGACCACCAACGTCTTCTCGCAGCAGGCCGTTGCCATGGCCAAGGACGGCAAGAAGACCGTCGCTTGGGACTTCGTCTACATTCCCTCCGAGGAGTGGAAGAAGAACCTCAAGCAGGCTCTGATTGCCTACGCTGCCGATAACAGCAAGTGGGACGGCGTCAAGAACGCCTTCGTCGATGGCTGGAAGACCGAGAAGGCTGCTTCCGAGTAAGCAGTTGCTGCCCAAGCTATCTGATTAGCGACAGGGGGCGGGCAGACGTTGGTTTGCCCGCCCCCTGCATATTGAAAGGACCCTTTTATGGGCAAAGCACTCAAGCGCTGGTGGCCGCTCTTTATGCTGCCCACGTGCCTGGCGTTTATGATCGGGTTCGTGATTCCCTTTATCCAGGGCTTCTATCTCTCGTTCTGCCAGTTTATTACCATTAACAACGCGCACTTTGTCGGTATCGAGAACTACGTGCGCGCATTGTCCGATCCGCAGTTTGCCACGTCGTTCTTCTTTACGGTGGCGTTTGCCTTCCTGTCGACGGTGCTCATCAACGTGATCGCCCTGGCCATCGCGCAGGCACTCACCCGCAAGGCGCTCAAGGGCACCAACATCTTCCGTACGATCTTCTTTATGCCTAACCTGATCGGCGGCATCGTGCTGGGCTACATTTGGCAGATTCTGATCAACTGCCTGCTTTCCAACATCGGCGCCCAGCTCATTGCCCTTAACTCTGCTGCTGGCTTCTGGGGCCTTATCATCCTGACCCTGTGGCAGCAGGTCGGCTACATGATGATCATCTACATCGCTGGTCTGCAGTCCATTCCGTCCGACTACATCGAGGCCGCCAAGGTCGACGGTGCCACGGCATGGCAGACGTTTTGGAAGGTTAAGATCCCTAACCTGATGCCGACCATCACCATCTGCCTGTTCCTGTCCATCACCAACGGCTTTAAGCTGTTCGACCAGAACCTCGCCCTTACCGGCGGCGCCCCCGCGCACTCCACCGAGATGCTCGCCCTGAACATCTACAACACGTTCTATTCGCGTGCCGGTATCGCATGGCAGGGCATCGGTCAGGCCAAGGCGGTTATCTTCTGCATCCTGGTCGTAGCCATCTCCATGATCCAGCTTAAGGCCACGAGGTCCAAGGAGGTGCAGCAGTAATGAAACGCGATAAGGCTATTAACCGCGCGCTCTCGATTTTCTTTACGATTCTGTCGCTCGCATGGATCTACCCCGTGTTCATGATTGCGCTCAATTCCTTTAAGAAAGCGACCGCAATCAGCACCACCACGGCATTCGATCTGCTCACGCCCGAGACGTTCAACGGCCTCGCAAACTACATGCACGCCCTTAACGAGCAGGGCTTTGCCTCGGCATTTATGTACTCGCTCATCATCACGGTCACGTCGGTCGTGCTGATTCTGGTGTGCTGCTCCATGTGTGCTTGGTACGTAGTGCGCGTCAACAGCAAGATCTCGAACTTCTTCTATTACCTGTTCGTCTTCTCGATGGTCGTGCCCTTCCAGATGCTCATGTTCACGCTGTCCAATTTGGCGGACCGCATCGGCTTCAACACGCCGTTCAACATCTGCTTTATCTACCTCGGCTTTGGCGCGGGCCTGGCGGTCTTTATGTTCGCCGGCTTTGTAAAGAACATTCCGCTCGAGATCGAAGAAGCGGCCATGATCGACGGCTGCAACCCGGTCCAGGTGTTCTTTAAGATCGTCCTTCCCATCATGAAGCCCACCTATCTTTCGGTTGGCATCCTCGAGACCATGTGGGTCTGGAACGACTACCTGCTGCCCTACCTTACGCTCGACTCCACCAAGTACAAGACCATTCCTATCTTGATCCAGTACTTCCGCGGCGGCTACGGCCACGTCGAGCTCGGCCCCATGATGGCCTGCATCATGATGGTCGTTGTCCCCATCGTCGTCATGTACATCCTCTGCCAGAAGTACATCATCGACGGCGTGGTGGCAGGTGCCGTCAAGGGCTGATGCCGTAACTGTTTTGCAAGTTTCTGCGGCGCCCCTCAGCGCGGCGCCGCATATCGAAAGGTAGAGACATGGCCGAGATCGTTCTCAAACATGTTCAGAAGGTGTATCCCAACAACGAGTCCAAAAAGAAGGGTTTCTTTGGCAAAAAGAAGAAGACCGAGGAGAAGAAGCACAACCTCAAGGTTACCGAGGACGGCGTGCTTGCGGTGGAGGACTTCAACCTCACCGTTCACGACCAGGAGTTCATCGTCCTCGTTGGCCCCTCTGGCTGCGGTAAGTCCACGACGATGCGCATGGTCGCCGGCCTGGAGGACATTACCTCGGGCGACGTGCTCATCGACGGCAAGCGCGTCAACGACGTCGCTCCTAAGGACCGCGACATCGCCATGGTGTTCCAGAGCTATGCTCTGTACCCCAATATGACGGTGTACGAGAACATGGCGTTTACGCTTGAGCTCAAGAAGGTCCCCAAAGACGAGATCGACCGCAAGGTTCGCTCCGCTGCCGAGATCTTGGGTATCACCGAGTACCTCGACCGCAAGCCTAAGGCGCTTTCGGGCGGCCAGCGCCAGCGCGTCGCCATCGGCCGCGCCATCGTGCGAGACCCCAAGGTCTTCCTGATGGACGAGCCGCTGTCCAACCTGGACGCCAAGCTGCGTAACCAGATGCGAGCCGAGCTCATTAAGCTACGTCACGAAATCAAGGGCACCTTCATCTACGTTACTCACGACCAGACCGAGGCCATGACCCTTGGCGACCGCATCGTGGTCATGAAGGACGGCGTTGTCCAGCAGATCGCCACGCCGCAGGAGGTCTTCAACCATCCCGCGAACATCTTCGTCGCCGGCTTCATCGGCGTGCCGCAGATGAACTTCTTCGATGCCCAGCTGGTGCGCTCGGGCAATGGCTTTACCGTCAAGACCGAGGATATGAACGTGGCGCTCGCCCCCGAGACTTGCGCTCAGCTTGCCCTCAACTGGGACGGCGGCGACGTGAAGGAGATTACGGCCGGCGTGCGTCCCGAGCAGATCATGCTTGCCGACAAGGACGAGGAGGGTGCGCTCCAGGGCACCGTCGAGGTGACCGAGCTCATGGGCTCGACCGAGCATGTCCACGTGACCGCTCCCGACGGCCAGTTTGTCCTGATTATCCCCGTCGTCGACCTCGAGGCCAAGGGTGCGCTCAAGGCTGGCGACACCATCTGGTTCAAGTTCGAGAAGAACGCGACCCATCTCTTCGATAAGGTATCTGGCAAGAACCTTATCTAGGCCCGGTGCAACCAGGCCCTCCCTTTGGATGACTGCGGTATTGCCATCCTTTTGCCGCGGTCACATATAAGGCTCCCCTCCCGTCTACTGGGCGAGAGGGGAGCCTTGCTTTGTGTTGGGGCTGTCTGACCGGTCGTTTGTCTCGATCTGTAACGGGTGGGGCTGATTTCGGACGTTAGATTTTACAGATCGAGACGGTTCCGCTGAGCTAACCATTTCATCTAAATCTGTAACACCAAAGGTGAATTTCAGCTGCTAGATGTTACAGATTGAGATAAACCCAAGGGGAGGGGCCGGTATGTCTCAATCTGTAACAGCTGGGGCCGTTTTTACCGAGTAGCTGTTACAGATCGAGATTCTTCGATCGAGTCGGGTCGCAGGGTAACGTGTGGGCACAAAAAACGGAGCCGTGTCGCCACGACTCCGTTTCTCAAGAGGATGGGTAAGGGAGGCGAAATTAGTTCAGGTGCCAGATCTCGTCGTTGTACTGGGAGATGGTGCGGTCGGACGAGAAGGTGCCGGCGTTGGCGATATTGATGAGCGTCTTGCGCATCCAGGCGTCCTGGTCCTCGTAGTCGGCCAACACGCGCTCCTTGGTCTGGATGTACTCCTCAATGTCGAGCAGGGCCATAAACCAGTCCTTGCCCTTAATGTCATCGTGCAGGCGCTGCAGGCGCTCGGCATTGCCGGTCGCCATAAAGGCCGGGTTGGTGATGAAGTCCACCAGCAGTTTAATGCCGGGCTTGCGGTAGAGCGCACCGGCGTTGTAGGTGCCGTCGGCGTAGAGCTGCTCGACCTGTTTGGAAGAGGCACCAAAGGTATAGATGTTCTCGTCGCCCACGAGCTCGGCAATCTCCACGTTGGCGCCGTCGAGCGTGCACAGGGTTAGGGCGCCGTTGAGCATGAACTTCATGTTGGAGGTGCCGCTCGCCTCCTTGGAGGCCAGGCTGATCTGCTCGGAGATGTCGGCGGCGGGGATCACGCGCTCGGCAGCGGTGACGTTGTAGTTCTCGATCATGACAACCTGCAGGTAGGGAGCCACGTCGGGGTCGTTTGCAATCCACTGCGACAGCGTCAAGATCAGATGGATGATGTCCTGCGCGATAGTGTAGGCAGGCGCCGCCTTGCCGCCAAAGATGATGGTGACGGGGTGCTTAGGTCTGTTGCCGTTCTTGATATCGAGGTACTTCCAGATGATGTAGAGCGCGAGCATCTGCTGACGCTTGTACTCGTGGATGCGCTTGACCTGGACGTCGATGATGGCGTTGGAGGGAATGGTCACGCCCTGCTCGAGCGCCATGAACTGGCGCATGATGGTCTTGGCCTCTGCCTTGGTGGCGGCCAGGCGCTCAAGAACGTCCTTATCGTCGGCGAACTTGGCGAGTTTGCTCAGGTCACCGGTGCTGCGCCAGTCGGTGCCGATCACATCGTCGAGCAGGCTGGCGAGCGCGGGGTTGGCCCCATGGATCCAGCGGCGGAAGGTGATGCCGTTGGTCTTGTTGGAGAACTTCTTGGGATAGATCTCGTAGAACGGATGAAGCTCGGTGTCCTCCAGGATCTTGGTGTGGAGGGCGGCTACGCCGTTGATGGAGAAGCCAAAGTGGATGTCCATGTGGGCCATGTGGACGGTATCGTGTTCGTCGATGATGGCGACGCGCGGGTCATCGTGCTCGGCCTTCGCGATCTCATCGAGCTTGACGATAATGTCGGCGATGGCAGGGGAGACCTTCTGCAGGCTGGCGAGTGGCCACTTCTCGAGCGCCTCGGCAAGAATCGTGTGGTTAGTGTAGGCGACCATGGAGCGTACGATGGTCACGGCCTCGTCAAACTCGATGTCGTGCTCGGTGGTGAGCAAGCGAATGAGCTCGGGGATGACCATGGTGGGGTGCGTGTCGTTAATTTGGACCACGGCGTAGTCGGCCAGATCGTGCAGGTTGCTGCCGCGCTCGATGGCCTCGTCGATCAGGAGCTGGGCGGCGTTGCTCACCATGAAGTATTCCTGGTAGATGCGAAGCAGGCGGCCCTGCTCGTCGGAATCGTCGGGGTAGAGGAACAAGGTGAGGTTCTTGGCGATCTCGGTCTTGTCGAAGTCGATGGAACTGCCGGGGACCAGGCCGTCGTCTACGCTCGCCAGGTCGAACAGGCGCAGGCGGTTCTTGGTGGGCCGGCCGTAACCGGGCACATCGATGTTGACGAGCTTGGAGGTAACGGCAAAATCGCCGAACTCGACGGTGTAGGAGCGGTCATCGTCGACTAGGATGTCCTGTTCACCGAGCCACTCGTCGGGGACGGCCTTCTGCTGGTTGTCGACAAAGCGCTGACGGAACAGACCGTAGTGATAGTTGAGGCCCACGCCATCGCCGGTCAAGCCCAGCGTGGCGATGGAATCCAGGAAGCACGCGGCCAGGCGACCCAGGCCACCGTTGCCGAGCGACGGCTCGACCTCGAATTCCTCGATCTTGTTGAGGTCGTGGCCTGCGGCGGTGAGCTGGTCCTTAACCTCGTCGTAGATGCCGAGGTCGATCATGTTGTTGATGAGCAGCTTGCCGATCAAAAATTCGGCGGAAATGTAATAGAGCTTTTTCTTGCCGTTGTTGAGCGGGCAGGTGGCGGAGCGCTCCTGCACGAGTTTGACCAGCAGCTTGTAAATGCGACGGTCGTTGAGCTGCTCGAGTGAGGTGCCAAAAGACTGCTCGGCGAGTTCCATGAGGTTAATTTGTGGCATGTTTTCTCCTGTGATGGGTTGTTTCATGTCTGCAATTCATAAGAAGCCCGCGCGAGGGGATTGGGGTGGCCTCGCGCGGGAAAAGCAAGCGCGTCCGCACGGTGGGGAGGGGTCGGGCGCGGTAGCTCCTATTGAGGAAGCTCGATTTCGGCTTCCGACGGGATGCGGAAGTAGGTCTCGGTCCAGTCGGTGAGTTTGTGCTCGAGCTCGCGGGTGATGGCGCCGTCGAGCATGCGCCAGGTCCAGTTGCCGCCCAGCGTGGCAGGGGTGTTGATGCGCGCCTCGTTGCCCAAGTTGAGCAGGTCCTGCATGGTGTAGATGCACGTGTCGCTCACGCTGGCGGCGATGGTGCGATTGAGTGCATCTGCCATGGGTTCGCCGGCCTGCTGATGGGTGTACAGGGCTGCCTGCTCGCGCTGACGCGGGGTGGCCGTTCCCTCAAACCAACCGCGCGCCGTCTCGTTGTCGTGGGTGCCCACATAGGCGACGGTGTTGGCGATGTAGTTATGCGGCAGGTAGTACGAGTTGGTGCCCTCAAAGGCAAACTGCAGGATCTTCATGCCGGGGAAGCCCGAGTTGTCGCGCATGTCGATGACGCCGGGGGTGAGGAAGCCCAGGTCCTCGGCGATGATGGGCAGCGTACCGAGCTTTTCCTCGAGCGTCTTGAAGAACTTGAGGCCGGGACCCTGCGTCCACGAACCGTAGGACGAATCGGGCGAGGAGAACGGCACCTCCCAATAGGCTTCGAAGCCGCGGAAGTGATCCAGGCGGATGACGTCGTACATGTCGAGGGCGGCGCGAATGCGGCCCTCCCACCAGGAGAAGCTGTCGGACTCCATGGCGTCCCAGTCGTAGATGGGGTTGCCCCAGTACTGGCCGGTGGCCGAGAACTGGTCGGGCGGCGTGCCGGCGACGCTCACGGGATTGCCGGCGGCGTCGATCTTAAAGAGCTCAGGCGTCGCCCACATCTCGACGGAGTCACGCGAGACATAGATGGGCAGGTCGCCGATGATGAGAATGTCGCGCTCGTTGGCATAGGCCTTGAGGCGGCTCCACTGGCGATCGAAGAAGTACTGCGTCATCTGGTGGTAGAGCATACGCGCCGGATGGTCGGCGCAGACCTTGGCGGAAGCCTCGCCGCGGGTGCGGAGCTCCGCGGGCCACTCCCAAAACGCCTTGAGACCGCACTCCTCTTTGACGGTCATGAACTCACAGTAGGGGATGAGCCAGTCCTCGTTGGCCTGGATAAAGTCATCGAAATCGGCCGGCTTGTCGGCAGCAAAGCGCTCGGCGGCGCGGTCGAGAATCTGACGGCGGCCGCCAAAGATAGCACCGTAGTCGACGTTACTGGGGTCAGAACCCAGGTACACGCCATCGATATCGCGCTGTTCCAGATACCCTGCCTCGATAAGCTCGGCAAAGTCGATAAAGTTGGGGTTGCCTGCGCGGGCCGAGAACGACTGATAGGGCGAATCGCCATAGCTGGTCGTCGTAAGGGGCAGAATCTGCCAGTAATGTTGTTTGCACGAGGCGAGAAAATCGACGAAGTCGTAGGCATTCCAGCCAAAGCCGCCGATTCCGTATGGTCCGGGCAGAGATGAGACGGGCATGAGGACGCCGCTTGCACGCTCCATGAATGCGCTCACCAACCTTCTTGTTGTGGGGTCGGACTGCCGATGGGTGTGCAGTCCGCCTCCGATGTTCTGATTCGATACGCCTATTGTAAAACATGTTGTTTAAACATGTACAGGCAAGATAAAAAAGTTGGTCGATTTTCGGCGAATGGCTACATGTCATGAAAAAGCCCCGACCTCACAACGTGAGATCGGGGCAAGAGCGGTATGTAGGTTTTTGCTACTCGGCGTCGGCGAAGCCGTTGGGATTGTGGCTCTGCCAGTTCCAGCTATCGCGGCACATGTCCGCGATATCGTACTGGGCCTTCCAGCCCATCATGCGCTCGGCCTTGGAGGCATCGCACCAGTTGGCGGCGATGTCGCCGGCGCGGCGCTCGCGGATCACGTAGGGCAGCTCCTTGCCGCAGGCCTTGGAGAAGGCGGCGACGACCTCGAGTACCGAGGTGCCGGTGCCGGTGCCCAAGTTAAAGATCTCGACGCCGGTCTTGCCGTTCATCCAGTTAAGGGCGGCAACGTGACCAGAGGCCAGATCGCACACGTGGATGTAGTCGCGTACGCCGGTGCCGTCGGGGGTGGGGTAGTCGTTGCCAAAGACCTGAACGGCCTCGAGCTTGCCC
>CABUWA010000075.1 GCA_902495085.1 uncultured Collinsella sp.
CTCCCCCGCCGTGCAATTGCCCTCGCGCAGCAACTCCAAAATGCGCCGTCGCGTTGGATCGGCAAGCGCCTTAAAACCCTCTCCCGGCATAAGACCTCCTCTCATCATCTCTCATGACGCGCACACTATACTCGATATTTAGATGTTTGTCTAATTGTCTAATCTTACACTCAAAAAAATAGCCGCCCCCGCGTAATGCGAAGACGGCCACTTCTCACGCTACAAACGTGTTTTGGAGTTGGCCAACCCGCTGCAACGGGTGCCATCTGCTTCAATTTTATGCGAATCACTGCCTCATTTCAACAAGCCCCTAGGGCTCAAATGGAATCGCGATAATACCTATAATGGCGATAGCTAAAACACGACCCGCTTCCCCATCGGAGGATGTTTATGACCGAAACCGCAGCCGCAACTCCCATCGAAACACGCGATACCAAGCTCGAGATCATCATGGGCCGCGAGGCACTCGATAAGCTCGCCAACGCCACGGTGCTGGTGCTCGGCTGCGGAGGCGTAGGCTCCAACTGCTGCGAGGCACTCGCCCGCGGCGGCATTGGTCATTTTGTAATTCTGGACAAGGACATCATCGCGCCCAGCAATATCAATCGCCAGGCCATCGCCTTTCACAGCACCATCGGCAAGCGCAAGGTGGACGTGATGGAAACCATGATTCGTGATATCGATCCCGCCGCCACCGTTATCAAGCGTACCGAATACCTGCTGAGCGACAACATCGATGATTTCTTCGCGAGCGTTTTGGAGCAGACAGACGGCAAGCTCGACTACGTCGTCGACGCCATCGACACCATCTCGGCCAAGCTCACTATTGCCAAATATGCTCAGGACCACGGCATTCGTTTGGTTAGCTCCATGGGCGGGGCCAACAAGCTCCATCCCGAGTGCCTCCGCTTTGCCGACATTTTCGATACGGTACGTGACCCCATGAGCCGCATTATGCGCAAAGAATGTAAGAAGCGCGGAATCAAAAGCCTGCACGTGCTGTTTAGCTGCGAGGAATCGGTTAAGACCCAACCCCGCGACCCTTCCAACATCCACGAGCGTACCGAGTTGGGTACCGCCAGCTTTATGCCGCCCATCATGGGCCAGATGATTGCCGGCGAGGTTATCCGCCGGATCAGTGGCCGCGGCACCGAGCGCGTGCGCGCCGATGGCCAGCGCCTGGACTAGCGGAGCGCGCCGAGATGGAGCCCCGGTTATTTGATGCACACTGCCATCTTGATTTGATGGCTCACCCGGACGCCGTTGCCGATGAGGCGACGGCACTGGGCTTGGGCCTATTTGATTGCGGCGTCGATCCACGTGACTTTTCGGCCGCAAACGAGCGCGCCCATCGCCAACCAGACATCATCGCCGGCATTGGGCTTCACCCCTGGTGGCTTGCCGACGGCCGCTGCGGTCCTGCCGAAATCAATCTGCTTTGCGAAGTTGCAGCCCAAGAGCGCTACATCGGCGAGGTGGGACTCGACTTTTCCGCGCGCTTTGCCGGAAGCGAGCCGCTGCAAACACAGGCACTTGACCGGCTCTGCGAGGCTCTCGCGCAACATCCTCTTACCGGGCGTGTGATATCAATTCACGACGTTCGTTCGGCAGGAGCCGTACTGGACGTCCTCGAATCGCATGGACTACTCATCCCAAACCCCGACTCCCCCGCTATCATCTTCCACTGGTTTAGCGGCACTTCGGACGAACTCGTCCGCGCGCGTAATGCGGGCTGCTATTTTTCCGTCAACGAACGCATGCTCACGTCTAAACGAGGACGCGAATACGCCCGACAGATCCCACTCGATCGTTTACTGCTCGAGACCGATGCGTCGGCGGAGGCAAACACCGAAACAAGCACACAGTCGCTCATCAAATCGCTCACAAGGACCTCAGAACGCATCGCCTCGCTCAAAAATTGTGACGCAAAGCGCATCGAGTCGGCAGTTTTAACAAATGCGCACTCTGTTTTTGACCTTCGCTAGCCCCGGTGGACAAAAAATGCCAAATATGAGTACTGTTGCAAATCCAGTCACATTATTTTACGGCAAAATAGTGCCTTGATAATGTACAGCTATCCATTATCAAGGCACTTTAAGGTGGTTAAAGTCATTTTTGCAGGTTTTAATCGCTCGCAGACACCCAACTAGGCCCTCAAAAGCTAAATTTCGCTGTTACTAAATTAGTGACAGTACTCATATTTAGCATTTTTTGTCCACGGAGTCCCGGGGAGGCGACAATTCGACTCCCCGGGACTGCTCGCCTATTCGGAAATCGGCGCCCCATGGCCCCAAGAGCCTTCCATGCCGCATACGGTCGAAGCAAACCCCGCCGCAAAGTCGAGTGCGCGCTCGATGGCCTCGGCGCCATCCTCGCCACGCTTGACAGAATCGAGATAGCACATCAAGAACGAAGTCAGGAACGAGTCACCCGCACCCATGGTGTCCTTCATTTCCGTTACCGGTTTAGCCAGTTGGCGGTAATAACGATCGCCATCATAGGCAATGCAGCCCTCAGCGCCAGCCGTTGCCGATACAAAACGCGGACCTAGGCTCTTCACCCATGCCAGACGCTCGCGAATCTCATCCTCGCTCGCGGCGTCTGCCGCGCTAAAGAATGCGAAGTCAACGTAGGGAGCAATCTGCTCGTAGTACTCGTCGGTCGAATCGTCCGAGAAGTCAAACGAAACCGTGATGCCCGCGGCCTTCAACTTGGGTAGTTCGCGCTCGGTAAAGCAATAGTTGCCCGAGTGGACTACGTCGAACTGCTTCATGTACGCAAGGTCAAAGCGATCGAGCACATAGCGAGCATCACCACGGATGCCACCCTCATTGGAGCCAAGGAAAACACGGTCGCCGTTAACGACGGTCACGCGCGCAGCACCATTCTCACCGATGAGCTGCTTGCATTTGGCTAGTTCAACGTCCTCATCTTCAAGACTCGCAATCACGTGCTCGGCAGCAGCGTCATTACCAAAGATGCCCATATACGCGGAGCGCGCGGCTCCGCATTTCTTGGCATACACGGCAAAGTTCACCGCATTGCCACCCGGATACATTGTGCGAATATGCTCGTAGCGGTCGACGACGTTGTCGCCAAACCCCAGTGCGCTCACGTTAAATGCCATAGCGCGCCCCTCTCTTATGCCAACGGAACCACTGTTGTGACAGCAGTACCGCCCAGGATCTACGCGAGTTCCAGTAGCTCCGGCAGCTGGTCGATAATCTTGTCCGCGGCATCCTGGCTAAAGCCAAAGCGCTCCTCGCGCTTGGCAATGACCGTCAGGCCGGCTCGCTTGCCGGCAGTGATGCCAGGCACCGAATCCTCAACGCAGCAGCAGCGATTCGCGGGCAGCCCCAGCAGGTCCAGCGCATGCAGGTAGATGTCGGGCTCGGGCTTGCTCTCCTTAAACTGCTCGCCGCTCACCACATACTCAAAGGCATCCGACAGCCCGCATGCGTTGAGCACTTCCTCGATGCTAACCATGGGAGACGAGCTGGCAAGCGCCACGCGAACGCCACGGCGCGGCAGCTCTCGAATCGTATCCACGGCGCCTGGGTTAATCAAAGCCTGATAGTCGCGCGGACGCTCATGCGCCCACTCGTCCCAACGGGCCAACGCTTCCTCGCCAGTGAAATGCCCCTTACCGGCGCGCTCAAACCAATCGACCAACATATGCAGGAAGAACTGATGCGAGGTACCGACCTGCCCATTCAACTCCTCTTGAGTCAGGTTAAGCCCAAGCTCCTTGGCAAACGCGGCAGTCTCGCCCAGGTAGTAATACTCGGTATCGACAATGACGCCGTCCATGTCAAAGATAACGGCGTCGAACGGAAATGCGGACACGGCACCCTCCCTAACAAAAGGGCGCCTGTAAGCAGGCGCCCGAACCATGCATTATCGGCGATTCTAACCCAGCAGCTTATCCAGCGCCACCGCAATACCGTCTTCATTGTTATTGGCGGTCACCATCTGGGCCACGGCCTTAACCTCGTCAACCGCGTTGCCCATGGCAACACCAGTGCCGGCCCACTCAATCATGGACTTGTCGTTCTGGCCGTCGCCAAACGATACGACCTCACTGGCATCGATGCCGAGCTTAGGCAGGGCACCCTCGAGTGCGCGGGCCTTGTCGATACCGGGCGCCGTGTACTCAAAGTACCAGTCGGCCGTAAACATGCCCGAAAGCGTCTGCTTAAAGGGCGCATACATCTCCTCGTAATGCGCCTGCAGGTAGGCCGGATCGCCCGCCGTCAGCAGCTTGTCCACGGGATAAGCATCAGCGACCTCATGCAGGCTCTCCACCTCGCGGATCTTAAGGTCGCACGCATCGCGCTCGTATTTGACGATGTTTTTCTGCGAGCCATCCGGCAGCGTAATCATGCAGCGATACGAATCCTCGACATGCAAATCGCGACCGAGCGAAATCATAGGGATCACGTCAAAATTACGCAGGTGATCAATCAGACGGTGCAGCTCGTCAGCCGGCATAGCCTGGTCAAAAAGGACCTCATCGGTCTGAGCGTCGACCACATGCGCACCATTAAAGGCAACTAGCAGACCGTCATGGTTTTGAAGGTCGAGCTCCTGCGCCAAGGCGTGCAGCCCCCATGCGGGACGGCCCGAAGCCAAGATGAGCTTAATGCCCGACTCCTGCGCCGCGAGCAGCTTCTCGCGCGTACGCGGGCTGATGACCTTTTGGTCGTTGGTGAGCGTACCGTCGATATCCATTGCGATGGCTTTGATAGCCATATATGCCTCCCCGTCATTGAACAACCTTGTCTGAGCCATCATACAGAACACCCACGGCGACTCTGTCTGCAACGGGAAAAATGTCATATTGTCCCAAACATGAACGGTGCGTGGTCGTGAAGCTTTATCGCTCAGGTCAAATACGTCTGCTAGCGACGCTCCTCCGTCGGTGCACCCTCGACGATCGCGATGCCCGCCGATGCACCCAACGCGCTGGCGCCGGCCTCGATGAATGCGCAAGCCTCTTCGTAATTATGGATACCGCCCGCCGCCTTAATTGCCACGGCATCGCCGAGCACCTCGTGCATCAGCCGCACGTCTTCGAGCTTAGCGCCGCCAAAGCTTCTACCGGTCGATGTCTTAAGGAATCCCGGCTTAGCCTCCAGCGCAATCTCACACACACGGTGCTTGGCGGCATCGTCGCAGTCCAGCTTGCACATCTCGACGATCACCTTGTCAGTGATGCCATGCGCGCGACAAAAATCAGCAATGGCAGTCATCTCGCGCTCGATGGCATCAAAATCGCGGTTCTCGACCGACTCCTGATTCAAAACGTAGTCAATCTCGGTAAAGCCGCACACAGCGTATTCCTCAAACCTCGCAAGCTTCTCCTCAAGCGTCATAGTGCCCTGGGGAAAGTCGATAGCGCCGGCAAGAATGATGTCAGAACCCTCGAGCATTGCGCGACCCGTCTCGTACTCCTGCAGGTTCGCAAATACACAACGGAAGTTGTACTTTAGCGCCTTCTCGACATACTGCTCAAATGTGTCCTCGGGGGCATCGATATAGTCGATGTATTTATTGATGGGTTTGGCAAGCGTCATGCTGGGCCTCCTTGTTCAGGACCGACAACCGATTCGTGGCTTCGCGCGAAAAACCACGTTCAATGTACGCCCGATACGCAAGGACAGCGTCCGCATTCCGACAAGTGGTATGAAATTAGCCGTAGAAGTATATTTACGGACAGCAAATGGCGCCGCATGCGGATGCCGACAGCCAGGCACCCCCCTCAATACACCCTCATGCCCATTCAAATAGCAAGGGGCCCGTATCCCAACGGATACGGGCCCCTTTCGGCCATAACCTATCTCAGCAACAAAGACTACTTGCGGTGAGCGCGGTAGAACTCGATTGCACCATCTTATCCGAGCCGGGGCACGTTCGCATAGCGTGGCGCGTGACGGTTGCAAAACCACCCCATTTGAAACAAACGCAAAAAAGTACTTGCAAAGACACGTTCCGACATATAAGTTGATAAAAGACCGCCGTTGCGGTTTTAAGTAGATCGAGCATATGAAGTTTCAGTTTTTAGCATGTAAGAGAAAGAAGATCGGCAAAGTACAGCCCCAAACGCAATGACAACTTAATGAGGTAACTGCCACATGTGAGGCACCCAGGGCATTGCTGTCTCGATTTTGAGCACGATGCCTTCCGCCTTGCATGGGCCGTTCCATCCCGCCCCTGCAGCAACTGCCTCACGGGCTCATTGAAAACCGCATAGCACCCCAACGTCAGCACATCACCCACGCCAAGCACATCACTCACGACAACCAACACATCAACAAACAGCACGAACATCAACCGATTGGAGAAGCTATGACAAACCACCACGCTGAAGACGGCGATAAGAAAAGCATTCTGGATGCCCGCATTGAGCGAGCATATGCAAACGAATATGACGCCGCCTTTGCCGCCGCGACCATCAAGAACTACGCGTCGCTACCGCTCGCGACGATCTTGGCCGACCACCCTCAACTGCTGAAGCGCTGCACAAAGATCATGGGCGACCCCGACATTCGCAAGCTGACAGACCCCTATGCCCCAAAACGCGACAACGATTCGTACGTTCTTACCGTAGGCTGCCTAGCCCATATGCTTACGGCGCTCGACACGAAACTCAAGCTCGAATGGGAACCCGACGAGCGTCATGAACTCGAAAGCAAGCGGAACACCCTGCGCACCGCACTGTTCCTTCCGTTGGACGGCCTCAAGCGCTGCAACGTCGAGCTCAATACACAGGCGCGGCAAAAGCCCGGGACCACGGGGCAGAAAACTCCAAGACCCCATGCGGCCATCGTCGACCGCAACCGATATAACCGCATGACCGCGCACTTTTCTGCCGAGGGAGCAGCCATAAGGACGCTGATCGACCTGCTGTGCCTCCTGAGCATCAACGAGCTATTTGAGGGCTATCTCGCCCTTGTTCCCGCGACGGCACCCAAGTCGGTAGCAAAGATCATCGAGACCTGCAGACGCCAGTTTGAGCGCCATCGCAATGGCAGCGAGATGAACGCCAGCATCGCGCAGTACTACGCGGCTCATTACAAAAATGACGGATGTGCCCCTATCGAGCATCAGCTGCGGCTCGCCTACACCACGCCCGTCGCAACGCTCCATCGCTTTGGAGCCCTTGGCGCTTGCGAGCCGCACGAACAGGCAGCCTGCCCCACAACCGAGCTCGATCTCAGGCTCGGACGAACCCTGTAGCCCGCCAGCCCCTCCGCGGGCAACAATCCTATTCCACAGCACAACCAACAGAAAGGAGTCCTCATGGACACCAATCATTCCCCCATCATCAGCCCCCTCACCATGCGTGAATCCGCCCGAGGCATCACGCTCACCAGCATTTACGATGAGATGCTCGCCCGTCGCGAGCTCTCCGTCATGGGAAACATCGAAACCCCGATGGCCCACGACCTATGCCAGCAGATCCGTCTGCTCGATGCCACCGACCCCAGCCGCCCCATCACTATATTTGTCGCCAGCGCCGGCGGAAGCGTGCGATCGGGTCTTGCGATCTATGACGCCATGCGCCTCGCATCGTGCCCCATCCGCACCGTCTGCCTGGAATTCGCCGCGTCCATGGGCGCCGTGATCTTTATGGGCGGCGACGATCGCCGTATGGCGCCCCATGCAGAGCTCATGATTCACGACCCGCTGATCCCCCAGGGGGCAGGCGGCTCGGCACTTGCGCTGCAGGAAACCAGCCGGCGTCTCATGCAGACCCGCAAGACCCTCACGCAAATCCTCTCGGACCGCAGCGGCCTCACGCCCAAGCGCATCCAGTCCCTCACTGCAAAAGACACCTACCTTTCGGCCGAGCGCGCCGTCGAGCTCGGCTTTGCCCACGAAATCCTCTCGACCACCAAGGAGGTCGCCCATGTCTAACCTCGCCAGCCGCCTCGCCGCATCTGAGTCCGCATCGTCCACCATCCTTGCCAAAGATCGAACGCTTTCCTGCGACACCCGCCAAACGGGACTCAACAACAACGCACTTGTGATCGGCCCCTCGGGAGCCGGCAAGACCCGAAACGTCCTCAAGCCCAACCTGCTGCAAATGAACGCAAGCTACATCGTGCTCGACACCAAAGGCACGCTCTGTCGCGAAGTGGGACCCGTGCTGGCAGCCCACGGCTACCGCGTGCAATGTCTCAACTTCGCCGACCTCAACACCGTCCCGGCCCTTGCGCCCGGCATCGAGCGCTGCGGCTACAACCCCCTGAGGCACATTCGCCGCAAGGCGGACGGCAGGCCCAACCAGCAGGACATCCTCTCGGTGGCAAAGGCCATCTGCCCCATCGAGGACAACAACCAGCCTTTTTGGGATCATGCGGCGGCAAACCTGCTGTCGTGTCTTATCGCCTACGTCACCGAACAGCTACCCGCCGACGAGCAGACGATCAGCTCGGTCATCAAGCTGATCGAGCACCTGCAGGATGGTGCCACGGGTCGATTGTTTGACGACCTGATCACGACCGACCCCCAAAGCTATGCACTCTCGCTATGGCGGCGCTACGCCATTACGCAAAATGCCGAGCGCATGCACGCGAGCATCGTCGGCATCCTTGCCGAAAAGGTCATGTGTCTGGGATTCGACGGTGCGGCACAGCTCTATCGTGAGTGCCATCAGGTGGACTTCGCTTCCATGGGACACACCCCCTGCGCCCTGTTTGTAACCGTGAGCGATATTGACCGCAATCTCGATCCGCTGACCGGCCTCTTTATTTCGCAGGCGTTTATGGGCCTCATTCGTGAGGCCGATAGGCAGCCCGACGGCAGCCTGCCCGTGCCCGTGCGCTTTATGCTCGATGACTTCGCAAATCTGCAGATCCCCCAGATCGACAATGTGCTCTCGATTATCCGAAGCCGCAACATCTGGGCAACGCTGCTGCTGCAGTCGACCAACCAGCTCGATGCGCTCTATGGCGAGGCACGCGCACGCTCCATCATGGGCAACTGCGACACGCATCTGGTGCTGGCGTTCCAGGATCCCGAGAGTGCCCGGGTGTTTTCCGACCGCGCCGA
>CABUWA010000076.1 GCA_902495085.1 uncultured Collinsella sp.
AAGGCGCGCGAGGATTACGCCAAGATGCAGTACTACGAGATGTTCCGCGACGGCAAGAACGTGTACACCGAGCACTTCCAGACCGAGGCCAACGAGACCGACCCCAACCTGGCGCCGGGCACGACCAAGATCAAGTAGCTGCTAGCTGCTGAGCCACAACTGAAACGTCTGTCCAGGCGGAGGCATATAAGGTTCCCTGCTCGGACAGTCCTGCGCAAGACGAAGGCCACATTAAGTGGCCTTCTTTGCGTGCGGAACTCGCGATGAACCTTATATGCCTCCGCCTGGACAGACGCCCTGATGTTGGGGCGTGGCTTGTCTTGGGTGTATCGCCGAACATATATAAGTTGAAGGCCACGTTATGTGGCCTTCTTTGTTTGCGGAAAGTGTGTCCCGGAATTCTTGTCTGGAATGGGATGCAGTTTCCGCTTGGGACCCGATTGGGAAAGTGTGTCCCACTATTCAGCTGGATTCCGGGATGTATTTTCCGGTTGAGGCTCGTTGGGAAAGTGCGTGCCACTTTGGGGGCTGATTCTGGGACGTGGTTTCCGGTTGGCTCTCATTGGAAAAGTTCATCCCATTTCTCGGCCTAATTATGGGACGCAGCTTCCCGTTGAGGACCCTTTGGGAAAGTGCGTCCCGGTCTGGGCGCTCAAACTGGGATGGATTTTCCGGATGAGGGCTTGACGGAAAATGTGTCCCATTCCGGGCGCTAATTGTGGGATGCAGTTTCCGCTTGCGGAGTCTCCACTCAACAGAAAACCCGGGTGGCCTGTTTTTTGGCTACCCGGGTTTTTGGGTTGTCGATATGTTCGACTGGCTACTAGTGGGTCTTGCGGCGCTTGATCAGCATGATGAGGGCTATCACTACGAGCGTTGCTCCCGCTGCTGCTGCGGTGGCGACTAGGGCGAATGTTTGGTCGCCGGTGTTTGCGAGGTTCTTCGCTGTGGTCGTAGTCTTGACCTTGGTGTCGGTCTTAGCTCCGTTGTCGGACTTGGGCTTGTCCGGGTTCGTCGGGGTCTCAGGAGTCTCGGGGTCCTTTGAGCCTTCGGAATCGGTTGGGCCGGCGGTGTTTACCAGCGTATGGTCCAGGAACTTCTTGGCGCCCGCACTTGCCTGTGAGAACAGGCGGCGCGTGCGGATCGGGGTGGCGTTCACCATTGTGGGCGCCGTCTCCCCGGCCTCGATATTCACGAGCGTCGTGCCGGTGTCGAGGCCCACGTCGTTGTATCCCACGTGGCAGTAATACTGCGCACCGTCATCGTCTGCGGTCAGGTCAATCTCGAGCTTTGAGGCCGTTCCAGCCGCGAGGTTGCCATCGGCACCCACGAGCTTAAACTCTGTCTCGCCGCGGCCCTTGCGGTACCACATATAGGTCGGTGCCAACCCTGTTTCGCTATCGTCGGCACCGAGTTGCTTCACATGGCCAATCGCCGAGAGCGTCAGGTGGCTTCCCGCCGTGCGCTCAACCGAAGAGTCGTATCCAAGATCCGACCCCTCCGCAGCATCCGCCGCAGGTCCGCTCACGGTCATCGTCATGCCATCGGGCATGGTCTTGACCGTGATGATTGCCGAGCGAATACCTGTTTCGGTCGTGGATCCATTCTTAACGGCGGCGATGGCGAATCGATACTCCGTATTGGGCTGCAGCCCATCCCACTTGAGCGAGGTCTGCGTGTTGTCGGCAATCTTCCAGCTATTGACGACCGCATCCGCCGCATTGCTCTGCAGCATGCCCACGCCGTAGCTAAAGCCACTCTTGTTTGCGAGTACATCGTCCCAGCTAAACGTAACGCTGGTCGAATCGACGGCGTTTGCCGTAAAGCCCGTCACGGCCGGCGCGTCGGGCATCTCGACGTCCTTAACGTCATAGCCCACGATCCAGAACTGGTCGGTGTCTTTGGTGCCGAGCTTGTCGCCCGAGTCTGCCTCGAACTTGTCGACATCCACCGCGTTGACGCCCAGACGCCACACAAAACCGTACTTGCCCTGCGCGGCCTCGGGCAGGTTGTCGACGGTGCCGCCGTATTCGGTCGATTCACTCGAGGAGTTACCCGCAGTAAAGCCGGCGTTGGCACCAAAGCACAGGCCGCCAAACAACTCGTGCTTTGCAAGCTTCGCGCCCATGACAACGCTGCCGTTCAGCGTCAAGCCGAGCTCGAGCTCCTGCTCCTTGCCCTCCTCGACTTCGATGGTCTGCTCAATGCTCGCCCCCGACTGCGCGGCGGCGCCGTTAAACCCATCGTGCGTGTAGGCGCGCGTTACGCCAGGCTTGCCCAGGCCAAAGGAATCCCCAACGGGAGTCTCGCCGTTGAGCGTCGTTTGATAGGTTCCGGGTTCTCCCGACCGGTTGGTCAAAAAGTAGCTGAGCGGCGTCATATTGTGCTGTTTGGCAATGCGGTCATAGGCCTCGACATTAACGACCGAGGTCTGCGCGCCGAGCGACACGGGCGCCGCCATCACGCCCTTGCCACCAGTTTCCTCATTTTCGATCTCATACTCGTAATAGACCATCGGAATCGTGTAGAGCACGGCCTTGTCACCCTCGCCGGCATGCGACTCATAGCTTACGCTTGCGCTGACCGTGCGCTCGCTCCGGTAGTCATAGCATCCCTCGGCGGCAAAATCGACTGAAGCATTCATCGCGACCAGGGGCGGACCGGTCTGCACCTCGACGGCAACGCCCAACTCGGCGCCAATGGTATAGCCCTGGGATGTCCCCGTGCCCTTTTCCTCTCCGTATGACGTGCCGCCCAACACCAGATAGCCGTATGCCTGCTCCAGATCCTCAACATAGGGCGCATCCTGCAGCACGGCAAGCACGCGCGGGTTGGTATAGACCTTGTAGCGGTCCTTGTACGTGATCTTGACGCTGTCGTTGTCGACATCGGGCAGCGCGAGCGAGATAAATGTGCCGTAGGTAGTGCCGCGACGGTTGCTCTCGCTAATCACCTGCTCCTCGCCGCGGCGCACCTTTCCGTTCTCGTCGAGCGAAAAATGCGAGGCGGTCATCCAATAGTAGTCATCGTTCTTGCGCAGGTCCTCGTCGCGGTGCTTGCCCACCACGGCGATAAAGCTCTCGTTATAGCGGTCCGAACCCGAGACGCTGCCCGCCTTGACGTCGCTGATCCACACCTGCTCTATACCCTTGTGGTCATGCTTGTTGCTGCTGTTGTATTGCTGACCGCTCATGCTCATGGTTCCGACCATGGACCCCAAGCCCTGAGCCCCGCTCTGTGCCGTGTTGCAGGCAAAGTCGCGGAACACATCGCCGCCCACGAGCACCTCGTCGACCGCCAGCTGCTCGGACAGGCCGTCAAGGTTGGCAGTGGCAAGGGCAATAGGCGCCAAGGTGCACGGATAGCGCTTATCCTGAGCGCTATCCTTCCATGCGCTGTTGGGCACATGCATCAGCCCATAGGAGGCGAGGAGCCCGTCTCTGTATTCCTTGCAATCGGAAAGCTTGAACTCGCCAGACTCCGAGTCAAAATACGCGTAGCGGTACAGCGCGCCGTACAGCCCCTTGCTGCCGTCAGAAGCGCCGTAATCAAAAGCGCTGCGTTGCCAGTCATAGCCCGCAAGAATAAGGCCCGTGACGGTTTCACCCGTCTTCTTTCCTTCTTCATCGTAGGAGGCAAACGTGCCGAACGTCGCATTCGCAGCGACCATGGTCTTGCCGTTCGCGGAGAGGGAGATTGCGCCCGCGTCGCCCAGAGCATCGACATGGACGAGCGCACCCTTGGATGCATCCCACGAAAACAGCTCGCAATGCGTCGACTTATCAATATTCTTCTTGCCGTAGGGTGCCGAGACCACGATGGCGAGGTCATCGCAAAAATCGCGATCGAGGTCGCCGGCCGCTAGCGAAACGACAGGAGCTGACTGAAGCTGCGTCCAGGAGTCGTTCCCGCCCTTGTTGTGCGTGGTGTAGTCCGCGGCGTTACCGGCATCGATCTTGACGACGCTTTGCTTCCAGTTGCCGCCCTCCAAGTCATACATGTCGACTACAGCCTTGCGCACGCCGTTCTCGTCGACATAGCAGCCCGCGTAGACAAAAAGCTCGTCGACGCCGTCGCCATCGACATCGCCCGCCTCGACATCAAAGACGGCGTCGTGCTCTTGCAGGTAACCGGCATCCAGGTACTTAAAACGGCCTTCGTACATCATATTAGTGTTGACCGTCACCGGCAGGTGTGTGTCGAGAGTGCGCGTACGCCCGTTGCTAAACGAGTAGAGGACCAGCTCAACCTTTCCGGCGTATGACTTGCCGTCAATCGTCGTGGAGGAACTGTCGCCGTAGGCACGGAGCTCGGCAACGCGGCTCTTTTTGCCCGTGCTGGCGTCGCTGCAGAACTCAACACTCGTGGCGTGAATGCCCGAGAAACCGTTGTTGTCGTTGGCGAGTACTGTTGAGGACTCATTGTTGCTTAGGTACGACCAGGTGCCGCCACCGTAGTCGCTATGCTTGTAGAGATCGCTGTTCGTATCGAAGTTGTTGACGTTTTGCCAGAACTTTGCGGCGCCCCACACACTTCCATAGCCATCGGTGAGTTTGCTGCTGCCGCCAATGTCACCGCGCTCGACGTTCTCGAGCTTGTCGCGCAGAGTGTAGCGATTGCCATGGCTACCGTTAGCTGCCATATAGACCTCGCCGCGCGTGGCAAACGTCGTGGGGGTATCAGTGGAATAGGGGCCAACGGTATCGGCCGGAATGTCCTCGCTCGTGCCCAGACCCAGGGCTTGATAATCCTGCTCGGTCATATCGGTGATTGCGGGCGCGTCTGCCGCCTGGGCAACCTGGGGCGCGGCCGTGAAGCAGGCGACGCTCGTGGCGATCAACGCAGCAAGCGCCGCCGTCCCAACAAGCGGGATTTTCGACAGCCTATGGATACGGGGGTGTGGAACGTACATGAGGGACCTCGCTTTATTCGAGTGGAGTGGACTCATTTTTACAAATGATACGTCCGATGCCCGATATCACGTGTCTCATTTTCGCCAACGGCGTGTCTCATTTTTGAGAATCCGAGATGCCGCGGAAATCTTATCCCAGCTCAAAGGCCATTTCTGGGATGTATTTTCCGTCGAGTGCCTCATCGGGAAACTGCATCCCATTTCAAGCGTCGATTCTGGGACGCACTTTCCCTTAGACCCTCAACCGGAAACCGCATCCCACTTTGAGCGCAAATTCCGGGATGCATTTTCCGCTTGAGCCTCATTGGGAAACGGCGTCCCACTTTGAGGGCTGATTGTGGGATGCATTTTCCGGTTTTGCTCTCATTGGGAAAATGCATCCCGTTTCTTGACCGAATAATGGGACGCAATTTCCCGTTGGAGCGCCTTTGGGAAAGTGTGTCCCACTTCGACCGCCCAGAGTGGGATGCACTTTCCGCAAAGCACCTCAACGGGAAACTACGTCCCATTCCAAAGGCAAATTCCGGGACGCATTTTTCGAAAGCCTGCCCATCCGGAAAGCCCGTCCCACTTTGGACGCATCCGGGCACGGAACCATCGACCTATCAGGCCTCCCATCAATAAAGAGGCGTCCTTCCGGACGGCGGGGCACGAAGTTCATCGCGAGTTCCGCACGCAAAGAAGGCCACTTAATGTGGCCTTCGTCTTGCGCAGGACTGTAGAGCAGGGAACTTCGTGCCCCGACGCCCGGGAGGACGTTTCATTTAGAAAGATGGACCGACCGCCGTCAGCGATGGGAGCTACTCCCCCAGCACGGCCTTTTTGGCGGCTGCAGCCATGCTGTCCAGATCTTCCTTGGTGGGGTGATCCTTTGCGGCGACCCAGTTATCGAGCAGCATCTTAAAGCGGACATTGTCGGGATCTTGCTCGAGCATGGCCTCGTAGCGCTGCTTGACCGCGGGGCCCATCTTGCCCTGGCACATTACCCAGCCCACCAGCTCGGCATCCCCAGCCAAATTGGAAGTTACGCGATCAATAATCTGCTGGTAATAGCTCTGATCGGCACCAAAACCGCAGGTACCAAACAGAAAGACGCGCTTGCCGTGCAAGGCGGAGAGCAACGCCGCGACCGAAGGCGTGCATGCGCCCTTGTCGCACCAAAAGCCAACGAGCACCGTATCGGCAGCGCAGGCACCCTGCGCCTCGCGCGCAACCTGATCTGCGTCCGCATCGTCGCTCAACGCGGCAGCGTGAATAAACTCGACGCCTGCAGCCTGTAGGGCACGCTTGATTGCGCCCGAAACCATCCTGGTATTACCGCTCTTGCTGTTGACCACCAAAGAGCATGTCATAGTCACGTTGCTCGTTTCCCCCAAAACCAAAGCCACTAATGCAATTTATTAGATGAATATCTTAGTACTAACGACGCAGATGTACAGAGCCACCCGGTAGTCTTTTTGGGACGGGGCTTTTTTAGCTACTTCAAGCCCCAAAGCACCCCATGGCCATTCGGCTGGATAGGGGTAGCTAAAAAAGCCCCGTCCCAAAAAGACTACTTTGCGCCACGTTACTGGGCGAATTGGCTGCGGTAGAGCTCGGCGTAAAAGCCGCCTGCCGCGAGCAGTTCATCGTGCGTGCCGCGCTCGATAATCTGGCCGTCGCGCATGACCAGAATGCAGTCGGCGTTGCGAATCGTCGACAGGCGGTGCGCCACCACAAAGCTCGTGCGGCCAGCCATGAGCTCGTCGAATGCCGCCTGCACCTGCAGCTCGGTACGCGTATCGATGCTCGACGTTGCCTCGTCCAGCAGCAGAATCGCCGGATCGGTGAGCATGACGCGCGCGATGCACAGCAGCTGTTTTTGACCCTGGCTAAACGTGCCGCCGTCCTCGCCGATCACCGTATCGTAGCCGCCTGGCAGCTGCACGATAAACTTATGCGCATGAGCGCGCTTGGCGGCCTCGACAATCTGCTCGCGCGTGGCATCGGGGCAACCGTAGGCAATATTCTGGGCCACCGTGCCCTCGAACAGCCAGGTGTCCTGCAGCACCATGCCAAAGGCGCGGCGCAGGCTCGCACGCGTGTAGTCACGCGAGGAGCGACCATCGACCACGATGCGCCCAGCATCGATATCGTAAAAGCGCAGCAGCAGGTTGATGAGCGTCGTCTTGCCACAGCCCGTGGGACCGACCAGGGCAAAGCGCATACCGGGCTTGGCATCGATGCAGATATCCTGCAGCAGTTTGCGGCCGGGCACATAGCTAAAGTCCACATGCTCAAACGAAACCTCGCCCTTCGGGGCGGCGAGCTCAATGGCATCCACAGCGTCGGGCTCCTGCTCGCGCGCATCGAGCAACGCGAACATGCGGCGTGCCGAGGCGTACGCGGTCTGGATCTGCGTGATGACGTTCGTGACCTCGTTGAACGGCTTAGTGTACTGGTTGGCGTAGGACAGGAAGATCTGCACGCCGCCCACCGTGAGCGCCGCAGGCACGCCCGTGATCACGCCCGCGCAGCCGATCACGGCGACCACGGCGTAGATGATGTTATTGATAAAGCGCGTACCGGGGTTGGAGAGCGAACCCATAAACTGCGCGCGCTCGCCCGCCGTATAGAGCTCGGCGTTAAGGGCATCAAAGCGCTGCTGAGCGTGCGGGCCGTAGGCGAAAGCGTCCACGAGCTTTTGCTCACCCACATACTCCTCGATATGACCGCCGAGTTGGCCCTGGATGCGCTGTTGAGCAGTGAAGCTCTTATTGGAAAGCTTGGCGATGGCACCGGCCGCAAAGATGGAAAGCGGAGTGACGAGCACCACCACAAGCGTCATGGTCAGGTTGATGGAGAGCATAAACGCGAGCGTGCCAACGATGGTGATGACACCGGTAAAGAGCTGCGTAAAGCCCTGTAGCAGGCCGTCACCCACCTGATCGACGTCGTTGACCACGCGGCTCATAAGGTCGCCGTGGGCATGGCCGTCGATAAAGCTGAGCGGCATGCGGCTGAGCTTGTCGCTCGCCTCCACGCGCATGTCGCGCACCGTCTCGTAGGACAGACGGTTGACGCAGTAGCCCTGCAGCCACTGGAAGGCCGCCGCGCCCACCACGACAATCGCGAGCTTGGTAACGAGCGGCAGCAACACGTCAAAGTCCACCTGCCCGGCGGCAACGATAAGGTCGATGCCCTCGCCGATGAGAATGGGCGTGTAGAGCTGCAGAATCACGGAGATGGCGGCGCTCACAAACGACGCCGTAAACGAAATGCGATGCGGACGGACGTAGCCCAGCAGACGGCGAGTCACCGCGCCCACGGGGTAGCGCTCGGGATCGCCGGGCTGGCGCGGGCCGTCGCCCAGGTCGTTAAGGTTATCGTTGCCGGACACGTTGGCCGTCATCGTGGCGACCGAACCGGAAGAAGTATACGGATTCATTTAGCAGCCCCCCTTTGCGCAAGTGGATGCCGGGGCGGTCGGGGCGCCTAGGGCGGGCACGGGGCTTGGGGCGAGCGCGGGCACCGCACTCCCCTGCTGGCCCTCGAGCTCCTCGCGGCGCAGCTGCGACTGGCAAATCTCGCGATAGAGCTGGCAGCTTGCATACAGCTCGTCATGCGTGCCCAGGCCCGCAACCGAGCCGTGGTCGAGCACGCAGATCATGTCGGCGTCGCGTACGGTCGAGACGCGCTGGCTCACGATGACGGTCGTGAGCGGCAGCCCACCCTCGGCGGCACCACGCACGCTGCGCTCGCGGATGGCATGGCGAAGCGCCGCGTCGGTCTTAAAGTCGAGCGCCGAGGCGGAGTCATCCATGATTAGGACCTGCGGAGCGCCCACCAGGGCACGTGCGATGGTCAGGCGCTGACGTTGTCCGCCGCTGAAGTTCTTGCCGCCCGCCTCGACCGGGGCGTCGAGCCCCTGCGGCTTGTTGCGCACGAA
>CABUWA010000077.1 GCA_902495085.1 uncultured Collinsella sp.
CGCCGTGGGTCTCGCCGTCCATCCACAGCAGGTCCAGGTCGATGGTGCGCGGACCGTTGGCCTTGGCCTTTTTGGAGCGGTCGCGCCCCAGCTCGGCCTCGATCTTCATGAGCTCGTCGAGCAGCACCAACGGCGCCAGCTCGGTCTTAATCTCGATGACGGCGTTGGCAAACGCGTCTTGGCGCGTCTCGTAGGCAGGCTCGCTCTCGTAGATCTTGGAGGAGTTGGACACGCAGGTGAGTGGAATCTCGGCGATCATCTCGCGTGCGGCGCGGATGTTGTCGCAGCGATGCCCCAGGTTGGAGCCCACGGCCACAAATGCGCGGCGCGGCTGTGGCTTGGCAACCGCCCAGTAGCCGTTCAGGAACTGCGCAAAACCCGCGGCGTCGTGCACGCGCACGATGTTGGCACCGGCCTGGATGGCGCCCAGGCACACGCCAAACGTGGCGGCATCGCGCTCGGCGGCCTCGGCCACGCCCGAGACGGCGCCCACAAAGCGCTTGCGCGACACGGCGCACATGAGCGGATAGCCCAGTGACGCCATCTTGGCAGTCTCGCGCTGGATGACGATGTCCTCGTTAGCCGACTTACCAAAGCCCGGGCCAGGATCGATGCAGATGCGGTCGCGCGACACGCCGGCATGGATGAGCGTGCGGGCCTGGTCGGACAGAAAGCCCATGACGCGGCGCATGATGGGCGCCGAATCGGGCAGGGTGAAGCGGCGGAGCTGCGAGGTGGGCACGTAGGATTCCTCGCGGCGGGCGCTGCGGCGCATCATGGCGGCCAGGCGGTCATTGGGCTCCGATGCGGCCTCGGTGGCTGCGGGCGCGGCCTCGGGCGCGGGCGCGACGGTCTCGGCGGCAGTAGCCTGCTCGGCGGCCGGCGTCTCCTGCTCGCTTGAAGGCTCGGACGTGGGCTCCGGTTCGCCAAACGGCAACGAGGGCTGCACCACGCCGCCCGGAAGCTTGGCCTCCGGCTTAGGCTCGCCCAGCAACTTGCCGCGACGGCGGCGAGCCGGCTTCTCGGCCTCACGCGCGGCCTCGGCAGCCGCCTCACGCGCCTTCTCGGCAACAAACGCCGCTGCCGAGGTATCGAGCTGCACCGTTGCGTGCGTGCGGGCGGGCGCGGCGACCTCGCCGGCATGCATCACGATGACGCCGCAGGTGCTCGTCTTAACAAACTCGACCATCTTGGGATCGGTGAAGCCGGTCACGTCGTTGACGATCGAGGCGCCGCAGCGCACGGCCGCCTTGGCAACCGCCACATGACGCGTGTCGATCGAGACGATGGCGCCCTCCTTGGCCAGCGCGCGCACCACGGGCAGCACGCGGCGAGCCTCCTCGTCGGGGTTGACCGGGGTAAAGCCGGGGCGCGTGGACTCGCCGCCCACGTCGATGATGTCGGCGCCGGCGTCGAGCATCGCCAGGCCGTACTCGATGGCGGCATCGGGGTCGAAGTGCTCCCCGCCATCGCTAAACGAATCGGGCGTCACGTTGAGGACGCCCATGATGCGCGGACGGTCAAAGCTGAGCTCATACTTTCCGCACCGCCATGTCTTGCTGTCGTTCGCCATGAACATCCTCCTAAAATGCCCACGCCGCCGAGCTTGGGGAGCTGGCGGCGGGGTCGCTTTGCACTCAGTCTTTCTATTGTATCCGCGCGCGCGGGCTAGAACGCAAACGCGGCCGCGATGTCGCAAGAAATCAGCAGGTCGGCATTTGCATCCTGATCGGTGGGAGCAAGGTTGCATATGGCCAGCGTATCGCCGGTAAAGTATCGCGTAAGGCCTGCCGCCGGATACACCACGAGCGAGGTCCCGCCCACAATGAGGGCATCGGCCGCGGCGATGGCGGCAACGGCGCCGGTCAACACATGCTCGTCGAGCGGCTCTTCGTAGAGCACTACATCGGGCTTGATGCGGCCGCCGCACGCGGGGCACGCAGGCACGCCCGCGGCATCCTCGTGCTCGCGCGAGCAAATCCACTCGGCGCTATAGACCGCACCGCACGACTGGCAAATGTTGCGATGGACCGATCCGTGCAACTCAAACACGCGCTGCGAGCCCGCCATCTGATGCAAGCCGTCGATGTTTTGCGTCACCACGGTATTTAGCTTGCCGGCGCGCTCCAGCTCGGCCAGCTTGGTGTGGCAGCGGTTGGGCTTGGCGCCGAGCGCGATCATCTTGGTGCGGTAGAAGTCGAAGAACTCCGCCGGATGCGTCTCGTAAAAGCTATGCGAGAGCATGGTCTCGGGCGGGTAGGCAAACCGCTGGTGATACAGGCCGTCCACACTGCGGAAATCGGGGATGCCACTTGCCGTGGAAACACCCGCGCCGCCAAAGAAGACCACGCGCTTATGGGTGTCAAACAAATCCGCCAGCGCAGCGGAGGCCTGCCTGGGGTCCGATATTGCCTGCCTCATATGAGTTCTCCGTCCTCGTTGGTCGGGCAGTGTCGGGCGATGCCCCAGCATGCGGCCTTTGGGTCAACATGCGCGGAGCCCACCACCGCCCCTGTTGCGCTAATCTTAAGCCTGCCAACCCCGTCGAAAGGACACCATGCCTCAGACTTACACCTTTGCCTCGTGGAACGTCAACGGCCTGCGCGCCGTGCTCAAAAAGGACCCGAGCTTTATCCAGATCGCGCAAGAACTCGACGTCGATATCCTGGCGCTGCAAGAGACCAAGCTGCAAGAAGGCCAGGTCGATATTGACCTGCCCGGTTATCACCAAACCTGGAGCTACGCCGAGCGTAAAGGCTATTCGGGCACTGCGGTCTTTAGCCGCCAGGAACCGCTGCGCGTACTGCGTGCCGATGCGCTGCTGCCCTACGCCGGCGAGGGCGAGGCGGCCGAGCTCGTCGCCCAAGCCGCAACCGAGGGCCGCGTCTGCGCGCTCGAGTTCGACAAGTTTTGGTTTGTCGACGTCTATACGCCCAACGCGCAAAATGAGCTCGCGCGCATCGACGTGCGCATGGCCTGGGATGATGCCTATCGCGGCTTTTTGACGGGACTCGAGCGCGAGACCGGCAAGCCCGTCGTGACCTGTGGCGACTTTAACGTGGCGCACGAGGAAATCGACCTTAAGAACCCCAAGTCCAACCGCGGCAACGCAGGCTTTTCGGACGAGGAGCGCGGCAAGTTTACCGAGCTGCTCAACTCCGGGTTTACCGATACCTGGCGCGCGGCAAACCCCGACGTCGAGGGCGTCTACAGCTGGTGGAGCTACCGCTTTAATGCCCGCAAGAACAACGCAGGCTGGCGCATCGACTACTTCCTGGTAAGCGACGCAATCGCCGACAACGTACGCGACACCGGCATCCGCGGCGACATCTTCGGCAGCGACCACTGCCCCGTCACCCTCACGCTAGAACTCTAGCCCCAAGTAATTCCTGGGGGGACAGGGGAAAACAGATTATGTGGCCCCTCTCCCCCTATAAGTTGCGGTGGAATAGTTCCTGTTTGGGCAGCAAATAGCCAAAAACGAGAACTATTCCACCGCAAGTTCGTGAGGGAACGCGAAATGCCCTACAGCCCGTATTTCACGACGACACGGTTAATGCGGCGACACCAGGGCTTGTACAGGACGGCCAAAAACACGCAGGTCGCGAGTCCGTGCGTGATATCGAACGGTACGGCGGTGGCAAGACGCGCCACGACGCCCGCCCACGTGAGCGGTTGTACAAAACCGATAATGTCGTACGCGTTGATCACGATGCCATACAGCAGACCCGAGGCGAAGCCATACGCCAGCAGCGCCGGCATGCGCACAGTGCCGTCGACGCGGTCGAACGCACCCGTGTGCGCCAGCGCACCACCGATATAGCCCACCAGACCCCAGGCATACATCTGCCACGGCGTCCACATACCCTGGCCAAAAAAGAAGTTGCTGGTCAGAGCAGCCAGCGCACCGACCATAAAGCCGTTACGCCACCCAAGCGTCGCCCCCGCAATGATGGCGATCGCGCTCACCGGTTTAAAGTCGGGAATGGGTCCGAACAGGATGCGCCCCGCCGCGGCCAGCGCCGCCAGCACCAGTGTGGGCATAATCTGGCGCAAACCCGGACGAGATGCCTCGTAACCCGCAAAGAACAGCGCGAGCACCAGCGCCACCACAATCAGCATGGCCAACGCTGCCTGCCCAACACCCGACAGCAACGCCGCAGCCATCACCGCCGGCACCGCCAACAGCAGCGGAATCTCCAGTTTTGCAAGCAGGCGCAAGCCGCGATAATCCGCCATTCCATCACGACCTATAAAACACGTTGTCGGCAAAGAAATCTGCCGGCGGCTCCATGCAGGCAATCTCACCGTCAAACATCATGGCAATGTCATCGGCAACCTGCTCGGCAAAGTCCAAATCGTGCGTAGCCATGATGACGGTGCCGCCAGCCTTCACATGGTCACGCAGGGCGCGGGCGATGATGCGACGGCTCTCCAAGTCCAAGCCCTTCGTGGGCTCGTCAAGCAGCAGCAGCTCGGGGCCGATCAGCAGCAGCTTTGCCAGCGCAAGCAGCTGGCGCTGTCCGCCCGAGAGGTCGTAAGGGTGGCGCGTCTCCAGGCCGTCCAATCCCAGTTGCGCCGCACGCTCCCGAGCCAAGTTATCGTCATATCCGCAGGTCGAGGCCCATTCCATCAGCTCGTCGCGCACCGTCTCGGCAACCAGCAGGGCCTTGGGGTTCTGCGGCAGCAGCGCAGCCGAGGCCGCCCCGCGCACCATACGACCACGCTGCAGCTTGGCAGTCTTGGCCAGCACCGAAAGCATCGTCGACTTGCCGCAGCCGTTACCGCCCACAACCGCATGCACCGCGCCAGCCGAAAACGACGCATCGAGCCCGCGCAGCACCCAGCCGGACGCTCGATCGTAGCGAAACCAGCTCCCTGCCAGGGTGGTAGCCGACCCAGCGTGCATTTTTTGGAGTATTCTGCTTCCATCCGTGCGCGGGAAGGCTTCCGAGCCGTTCTCGAGCGACATTTGTGCCACAAATTCGGACGATTTGTCCAATTCTGAATTTTTTTTCGCGCTCGATACGTCCCCGGGCGGCTCCAGAGGGCCCAAATTGTCCTCACGCCTGCTGAATACTCCGTTTTTTGCACATCGGATGGCACCCCACCCCAACATGTCATCGGAAAACAGCGATTCTCGGCGTCTCAAAGAAGCCATATCCGCCACCTCGCGCACGAGACCGCCCTCAATCCGGTACGCACACGTCGCGTATTCGAGCATTGGGTACGGCTGATGCGTCGCCACAACAACCGTGCAGCCCAGCTCGCGATTCACACGAAACAGCGCGTGCAGGAAATTCTTCTCGGCAACGGGATCGAGCTGAGACGTGGGCTCGTCGAGTAGCAGCACGCGCGGGCGCAGCGCCAGAACGGCTGCCAACGACAGCAACTGTTTGCGACCACCCGAAAGCGTGTCAGTATCGCGGTGAAGCCAATCTTCCAGCCCAAAGAAATAGCTGGTCTCAGCTACGCGACGGCGCATCTCATCACGTGCTAGCCCTAAGTTTTCCAGGCCAAACGCCATCTCGTGCCACACGGTTTCGCACACGATCTGGTTCTCGGGATCCTGGAACACATAACCCACGCGCTCCGCCGATGCCCGCACATCCATGTCGGCGACGGGCTCGCCCAGCACGCGCAGCTCGCCGGAGCGCGTACCCGCCGGCGCGATCTCGGGCTTGAGCAGCGACAGCAGCGTCGACTTGCCCGAACCGGTACCGCCAACAAGCAGTGCAAACGCACCTTGGGAAACACGCCAATCAAGCCCGTCGAGTACCGGTGCCTCGGCCCCGGGATAGGCAAAACTAAGGCCTCGCACCTCAATCGCCGGCGCGGCCGAGCCGTATGCCACACCCGCCGCCGAGCTCCTATCCAACCGAGCCATCAGCCAAACCTCTTCTCATCACTCGCGTGCAACGCGCAAGGCAGCACCATCCAGGCAGCGTACACAACATAGCCCGGCCACGGCGCCGGCACCAAGAGCTGAGGATAAAACGAATACTGCGTCGTCGCGGTCCACGCCACCGCCACCGCGGCAGCACCAAACAGTGCAAGCCCAACCAGCGCAGCAACGTCGCTGTGCCCCAGTCGATACCGCGCATACGTCGTACGACGCGTCGCGGCACCCCACCCGCGCGAGCGCATCGTGTCCGCGCGCTCCAGCGAATCTTCCATGCCCCAGCCCATCAACACGCTCGATGCCCGTAGGCGCGAACGCACGGGATCGGCCGGCGCGCGACCCGGCACATCAATCGCATCCTGCACCGCCAGTACCGTACGACCGCGGCGCAAAAACTGTGGGATAAGCCGCATGCACATCGAAATCATGAGCGCGATCACCGGTACGGCGTTACCCAGAAGCGCAAGCACCTTGTCGTAGCCAAGCATCGACGCCGCAGCCTCAAACCACAGTACGCTCGCCACAAACAACCCGCCCATGCACAGGCCGTATACCATACTCTCCAAATACACCGCACGCATGCCAATACGGAACAGCTCCGTCGAGCCCGAGGCGCTAAACAGCGGATTGAGCACCGCGATGATCAAGATCACCGGCAGCTGCCAGCGAAGCGCCCCCAACGTACGCGCGGCGCCGCGCATCGCAAACCCGTACGCCAACCCGCCCGCAAGCGACAGTGCAATCAGCACCGGCTGCATCGAGAACATGGTGAGTCCCAGCGTCAGCACCATGTAGAGCGCCGGCACCGCCGGATGCGACATCGAAAATGCCGCGACGGGCTCGTGGCCCGATTCCTCTCGCATGATATCCACGGGCACCTCCCATCCCTCGCTCAAACGCCAACGCCGCAGCGCCGACGCCATGCACAACCAGCGCAAACACCACGCCGGCGGCACCGACATCAGCGGCAATGCGCCAATCGTTACGCGCTCAACATATGCCTGCGGTATCATATTGCGCCGTGTATCGTTTCCAAACGCACGTCTCTATAACGTAACAGGAGATCACATGGACGCAACCGCAATTATCCTCGCCGCCGGCGAGGGCACCCGCATGAAGTCGAACCACTGCAAGGTTTCGCACAAGATCCTGGGTAAGCCCATGGTCCAGTGGATCGTCGACGCCACCATCAAGGCCGGCTGCAGCCGCGTCGTGGTCGTCATCGGCAGCCACGCCGACGAGATGCGCGCCCTCATCGATGGCGCCTACGCCAACAGCGCCACCAAGGTCGAGTGCGTCGAGCAGACCGAGCGCCTGGGCACCGGCCACGCCGTGAAGGTCGCACTCGAGGCCTGCGGCATCACGCAAGGCCCGGTCGTCGTGCTCAACGGCGACTTACCGCTCATCACCGCCGACACCGTCGCCAAGTTCGCGCAAACCGTCGCCACCGGCGAGCTCGCCTGCACCGTCATGACCATGACCCCGCCCGACCCCTTCGGCTACGGCCGCATCAAGCTGGGTGCCGATGGTCAGATCGAGCGCATCATCGAGCAGAAGGACTGCACGCCCGAGCAGGCCGCCACGCTGCTGGAGTGCAATGCCGGCTGCTACGCCTTCGACGGCACGCAGCTCGCCGCCCACATTAACGAGATCGGCAACGACAACGCGCAGTCCGAGTACTATCTGCCCGACATGCTCGAGATCCTCAAGGGTCACGGCCAGGCGGTCTCCATCTTCCACTGTGACGACTACCGCGACGGCCTGGGCGTCAACAGCCGCATCCAGCTCGCGCAGCTCACCGCCATCGCGCGCGACCGCATCAACGAGCACTGGATGGCCGAGGGCGTCACGTTCATCGATCCCACGCAGGCCTGGATCGGCCCCGACGCCGTTATCGGCCGCGACACCGTCGTGTGGCCGCAGACGCATCTGATCGGTCACGTCACCGTGGGCGAGGAGTGCCAGCTCGGCCCCAACAGCCGCCTCACCGACACTACCGTCGGCAGCGGCTGTACCATCGATGAGACCATCGCCATCGAGGCCGTCATCGAGAACGGCGTCGACTGCGGCCCGCGCGCCTACCTGCGCCCGGGCACCCACATGCTCGACGGATCCAAGGCCGGCACGCACGTGGAGATCAAGAAGTCCACGATTGGCGAGGGCTCCAAGGTTCCGCACCTGTCCTACATCGGCGACACCACCATGGGCTCCGGCGTCAACGTAGGCGCTGGCTCCATCACCTGCAACTACGACGGCGTGCACAAGCACAAGACCGTCATCGGCAACGATGCCTTCATCGGCTCCGACACCATGATGGTCGCGCCCGCCCAGATCGGCGACGGCGCGCTTGTGGCCGCCGGCTCTGTCATCACCGAGCCGGTCCCGGCCGACGCACTCGGCCTGGGCCGCGCCCGTCAGGTAAACATTGAGGGCTGGGCCGCCGATTATCGCCGCCGTCTGCACGAGGACGACGAGGTATAACGTTTTACCAAGCATCTAAGGAGCTGTTCCATGGGGGGCGGCTCCTTTTTCTATCGTGACCTGCGCGACCGGATGAGTGGTCGGTTCGTGTCCGTTGACGGTAAAGACGTTATCAAGACCTGATAAGCCCCGTCGCGCGGTTACAATGCAAAAAGGCATCTATATGGCATTCGATGTATAAAGGAGAAGGGTAATGCCGATTAATGATCCCGAGAAGTCGGAGAATATGCGCAAGTCCATCCGCGTGTATTCCGGTTCCTCCAACCGTCCCCTCGCTCAGAAGATTGCTGAGTAC
>CABUWA010000078.1 GCA_902495085.1 uncultured Collinsella sp.
AAAGCTCAACTATATGAGCATCGCGCGGGCGCGATTAGGCCTTGAGGGCCTCCTCGACGGCGACAGCGCAGGCGACGGTGGCACCGACCATGGGGTTGTTGCCCATGCCGATGAGACCCATCATGTCAACGTGCGCAGGCACGGAGGAAGAACCGGCGAACTGGGCGTCGGAGTGCATGCGGCCCATGGTGTCGGTCATGCCGTAAGAGGCAGGGCCGGCGCCCATGTTGTCCGGGTGCAGGGTACGGCCAGTGCCGCCACCAGAAGCGACGGAGAAGTACTTCTTGCCAGCCTCGAGGCGCTCCTTCTTGTAGGTGCCAGCGACGGGGTGCTGGAAGCGCGTGGGGTTGGTGGAGTTACCGGTGATCGAGATGTCGACGTTCTCGTGCCACATGATGGCAACGCCCTCGCGGACGTCGTCGGCGCCGTAGCAGTTGACGGCGGCGCGGGGACCATCGGAGTAGGGGATGGTCTCGACGACCTTGAGCTCGCCCGTGAAGTAGTCGAACTGGGTCTTCACGTAGGTGAAGCCGTTGATGCGGGCGATGATCTGAGCAGCGTCCTTGCCCAGACCGTTGAGGATGACGCGCAGCGGCTTCTTGCGAGCCTTGTTGGCGTTCAGAGCCAGGCCGATAGCACCCTCAGCGGCAGCGAAGGACTCGTGACCTGCCAGGAAGGCGAAGCACTCGGTGTCGTCGGAGAGCAGCATAGCGCCCAGGTTGCCGTGGCCCAGACCGACCTTGCGGTCCTCGGCGACGGAGCCGGGAACGGTGAAGGCCTGGATGCCCTCGCCGATGATGGCGGCAGCCTCAGAAGCGGACTTGGCGCCACGCTTGACAGCGAGAGCGCAACCGAGGGTGTAGGCCCACTCGGCGTTCTGGAAGGCGATGGACTGGGTGTTGTTGACGATCTCACGCGGGTTGAAGCCCTTGTCGGTGCAGATCTGCAGAGCTTCCTCGAGGGAGGCGATGCCGTTGTCGGCGAGGCACTTGTTGATCTTGTCAGCGCGGCGCTCGTAACCTTCGAACGTAACAGTCATAGTTATTTCCCTCCCTTTCTACTCGTGAACCGGGAACACGCTGGCGACGGAGTGAGTCTCCTCGTCGGTGCGCGGGTCGATGTACTTGGCAGCGTTCTCCCACTGACCATAGTGGCCCATAGCGCCAGCGATGGCCTCCTCGGGGGTCTTGCCGGCCTTGACGGCGTCGGTGAACTTACCGAGGTTCAGGAACTCGAACGCGATGATCTCGTTCTTGTCGTTGAGAGCCATGCGGGTGACGTAGCCCTGAGCGAGCTCGAGGTAACGAGCGCCCTTGGCCTTGGTGCCGAACATGGTGCCGACCTGAGAGCGAAGGCCCTTGCCGAGGTCGTCGAGGGAGGCGCCCACGGGCAGGCCGCCCTCGGAGAACGCGGTCTGGCTGCGCCCGTAAACGATCTGCAGGAAGATCTCGCGCATAGCAACGTTGATGGCGTCGCAGACGAGGTCGGTGTTGAGGGCCTCGAGGATGGTCTTACCGGGAAGGATCTCGGAAGCCATGGCGGCAGAGTGGGTCATGCCCGAGCAGCCGATGGTCTCAACGAGGGCCTCCTCGATGATGCCGTCCTTGACGTTCAGCGTGAGCTTGCAGGCGCCCTGCTGAGGTGCGCACCAACCCACACCGTGCGTAAGACCGGAGATGTCGGAAATCTCCTTAGCCTGGACCCACTTGCCCTCCTCGGGGATGGGTGCGGGGCCGTGGTATGCACCCTTGGCAACGGGGCACATGTTCTCCACTTCCTGTGAGTACTGCATGCCTCTCCTCTCTATCGTGTTGGCGTCCCGTCTGGGGGTCGTGGCTGGCGATTGCCGGGCGACCCTTCGAAAGGGACATGACATGCAGTCCTTATAATACCGCGAAATGCACGGAATATTCGGCGAACGGCTCAGTTTTCGTAGCGAGAAGTCCGGAAGTTTCAATTGAAACGGTTTAACTCTATGTTCTGTGGTCGTGAACTTCCATAGAGGGGGTCCGTCTTGGGCAAACTTTTGGTCAGCTCTTGTAAGCGTTGCAGGGGGTTGACCTGTTGCAACGGTGCCGTTCGCCGCTTGTTTACTGCCTTTGGCCGCGCGAGTGTATTGTTTTGCGTGAATGTTTTGATGGCACGTTTCAATCGTGCTGTATTGGATGACAAGCAGATCCCGGCGAAGGGAGCGCCATGCAGCGCGTTTGGAGAACGGTTACCGGCTTTTACCATGTCTGTGCCCGCGGTATGGGCAAGCTGCTCATCTTTGAGGGCGATGAAGACCGGTGGGAGTTTTTGGAGCTGATGCGCGAGTGCTGCCGCGAGGAGGGTGTGACGGTTATCGCCTGGTGCCTTATGGGCAATCACGTGCATTTGGTGCTTGCAGATTACGAGGACAGGATGAGTGCGGCGATGCATCGGCTGCTTTTGACGTACGCGCGGCGGTTCAATAAACGCACGGGGCGCACAGGCCATCTGTTCCAGAACCGTTTTGACCGGCGCTCGCTCGATACCGACTGGCAGGTGATGGAGGCTATTCGCTCCGTACACGCCGATCCGCAGGAGGCGGGCATGAGCCTAATCGAGCGTTATCCCTGGAGCAGCTTTGCGGAGCATTTGTGCGCTTACGACGGTGACGCGGCTGATGTCGCGAGGGGATTTTCTGATCCTTCTTGCGTGCTTGAGCTTTTTGGTTCTGCCGAGGGCTTTATTACCCATTCGCTGTCGACGCCCGACGGCGGCGAGCCAGCACTGGGCGATATGAAAGAGACGGAGTGGGAACGCCACGCCTTTGCCGGCAAGTTGGCGAAGAGCCTCGGGGTTCCCCTCAACGTGGTTAAAACTGCACCGCCGGCGCAGCGCGATACCGTTATTGTTGGATTGAACAATGCCGGCTTTACGGTGCGCCAGATTGAACGGTATACCGGGATTGGCAAAAGTACCGCCTCTCGTATTGTGCGCGCCCGCGCGCGAACGGCGATGAGGGCTGGCGGAAACGTGATGTAGGGTCGCCTGTTCACCGCAGCTGGGGTCGTCCATACGCCGCAACCAGCGTTCAAAAGCTTGGTACGGTAACTGCACTTCTGTAATATGCATAGAACAATTGCTATCTTGCATAAAATAACAGCTCAGTCCGGGTTTGCCCGTGCCTACCCCTGTCTGCGCCGTGCAAAAAACGGAGTTTTCAGCATCGTGGTGCTGTCGGCACCGACGCAATCTTGCAACATACGGGTCCCGAAGCTATTGATTCCCGCCGTTGCGCCCCCGAAGCACGTGCCTGCGTCCCGTCAGACCGGGATGCTTGTTCTAAAACACAATATGTATGCGCCTAAAGACGTTGATTAACGCTTTCGATGCGTATACACACAGCTTGGCGTGCTGAATACTCGCAAAAATGCACGCCGCTCCCTATGGGACCCGTCTGCGGTAGGCGCGAAGCGAGTCGGAGCTTCGCAGAACGGGGCTTGGCGCATTACTTGGCGGGCCCGGGGCCCTGCCGCAGGCCTTTGGTGCTGTGGAAAACGCCCGTGTTCGCGTCTGGCTGTGTGGCAAATGTCAGACGGGGCGTCGGACGCGCGGACTTTGTGCGTTCGCGCTCATTAGGTAAAAACAGAGCCGTCCGTATCGGGCGGCTCGGCAATCAAAAACCTTGGATTCGGGGCATAAGCTACTGGTTTGTTTGCCCCTCGAGCATGCCGTCGAGGGTGCGCCAGGCGAGCTCGGCGCATTTGACGCGGGCGGGCATGTGCGAGATGTCCTGGAGCTGGGCGGCTTCGTCCAGGTCTTCCAAGTCCTCCTCGGAGAGCTGCTCGCCGCGGATCATGGCGAGGAAGAGCTCTGCCAAGCGGTGAGCTTCCTCGACGGTCTCGCCGGTGATGAGGTCGGCCATGATGTCGGCACTGGCCTGACTGATGGCGCAGCCGTGGCCGGTAAAGGAGGCCTCCTCGATCACGCCGTTCTCGACGCGCAGCTGCAAGGTGAGCTCGTCGCCGCAGCTGGGGTTGATGCCGTCGTGCTCGTGCGTGGGGGCATCCATCTCGTACTTGTAGTCGGGGTGCGTGTTGTGCTCCATAAACGTGGTGGAGGTGTACAGATTACCCATTGAACGTGCTCCAAACGTGATGCAGGCCGGCGATGAACTTATCGATGTCGGCCTTGTCGTTGTAGAAGGCCACGCTGGCGCGGCAGCAGGCGAGGTTCTCGACGCCCAGCCAGGTAAGCAGCGGCTGCGCGCAGTGGTGACCGGCACGGATGCACACGCCGTCCATGTCCATGATGCTCGCGACGTCGTGCGGGTGGATACCCTTGACGTTAAAGCTGACGACGCCGTGATGGTTGTCCCAATAGATGGAGCCGATGATCTGAACAAAGTCGAGCTGCATGAGTTCGCCCATCAGGTAGTGGACGAGTGCCTGCTCGCGTGCCTGGATGTTTTCGTAGCCAACCGTGTTGACGAGGTAGTCGAGTGCCGCACCCGTGGCGAAGATGCCGGCGGCGTCCTGCGTGCCGGCCTCGAACTTCTCGGGGACGGGCGCCCAGACGGCGTCCTGCTCGGTGACCGAATCGATCATTTCGCCGCCGGTGAGCATGGGCGGCATGGCGTTGAGCAGGTCCATCTTGCCCCACAGCACGCCGATGCCCATGGGGCCCATGGCCTTGTGCGCGCTAAAGGCAAAGAAGTCGGCTCCCAGGTCGGCCACATCGACCGGCATGTGCGGCAGCGACTGCGCGCCGTCGACGACCAGATAGCCGCCGTACTTGTGGACGAGCTTGCCGAGGTTCTTGACCGGGTTCTCGACGCCCAGCACGTTAGAAACCTGACCCACGGCCAGAATCTTGGTCTTGGGACCAACCTTGGCAAGAACCTCCTCGGTGGTGAGCTGGCCGGTCTTGGTGGGGTAGAGGTAGACGAGCTTGGCGCCGGTCTCGCGGCAGACCTGCTGCCACGGAATCAGGTTGGAGTGGTGCTCCATGATGGTGATGACGACCTCGTCACCGGGCTCGAGCACCGTGGGTGCAAAGCTTTTGGCGATCAGGTTGAGCGACTCGCTCGTGTTGCGGGTGAAGACGACCTCGTTGGCCTGGGCGGCGCCGATGAGGTCGGCGATCTGCTGGCGGACCTTCGCGATGGCGTCGGTGGCCTCGACGGACAGCGAGTACAGGCCGCGCAGGGGGTTGGCGTTCATGCGCTGATAGAAGTCACGCTCGGCGTCGAGCACACAGGCAGGGCGCTGCGCGGTGGCGGCGCTATCGAGGAAGGCGATCTCGGGGTGCTGCTGGAACAGCGGGAACTGGCCCTTGTAGGGGTTGGTCTCGATGTCCACGGTGGGCCAGCCGCGCGAAGCCTCGTCGCTGGCGTCGAGTTCCATGGGCTCGGGGGCGGTACAGGTGTCGCATTTAACGTGCTCGGTGTCGATCATGCGAGCTCCTCTTCAAAGTTGTCGATCAGGTTGTTGCCCAGGCGGACGACGGCGGCGCGGGTGCGCTCATCGGTGGCGGAAAGCGCGGCGTCCTCCAGCTTGGCGCGGATGAACAGGTCCTCGGCGGCATTTTGGTCAAGGCCGCGGCAGGCGAGATAGAACAGCTGCTCGTCGCGGACGTGGCCGATGGTGGCGCCGTGGTTGCCGGCGACGTCGTCCTCGTCGCAGAGAATGACGGGAACGGTCTTGTTGTCGACGCTCTTGTTGGCTAAAAGCACCGTCTCGCGCTCGGTGCCGGTTGCACCCTTGCAGCCGTGCACGAGGTCGATGGTGCCGCGGTAGACCTTCTTGGACGTGCCGGTCAGCACGCCGTTGGCGTCGATCTCGCACTCGGTCTTGCGACCGCGGTGACGCAGCTCGTAGTTAAAGTCGCGCACCTGCTCGCGGGCGCCCAGGTAGTCAGTATCGATGGTAACCTTGGCGGTATCGCCCAGCAGGTCGCCGGCAAGGCCTGTGGCGCTGGCGCCGGCGCCCAGGACGGTGTGCTGCACGTTGACGCGCGCGCCCTCGTCCAGGAACAGGCCGGTGTCGTCGAGCGCGATCCAGCTATCGTCGAGCGTCTGCGTGCAGGTCACGTTGACGGTGGCGTACTCGTGGGCGCACACGCGTAGCACGGAGCCCACGACACCCTCGCCGGTAACAGGGGAGTCTAGGGCAATATGCAGATCGAGCGTCGACTGGGGACGGGCGACGACGTCGATGGCGGCGATGGCCGCGGCGGCATCGACACCGCTCACACGCACAGTAACCGTGGCGTGCTTGTATGCGGGCACTTCGATGACGATGCGCTTGGTAGCGTGCTCGGCCAAGTAGGCGTAGACAGCCTCGCCCATGCCGGTTTCGAAGGCCTTAGCGGGGGAGAGCTCCTCCTCCAGCTTAATGGCACCGACCTGGTAGACGGAGGTTGCGGGCACGTCGAGCTCGGTCTCGGGCGTGATGCGGGCGCGGTCGGCGGCATCACCGGGGGCGGAGGCGCGCCGCTCGGGGAAGCGCTCGGCCATGGCGTCCATGGCGGCTTCGAACGCGTCTGCCACGCCAGCAAACTGCTCGTCCAAGCCCTCAACCTCAACGGCCTCGGTGGGAGCGGCGGCAAGCTCGTCTGAAAGCTCGAGCTTGGTCTGGTTCATCTTGAGCCAACCCCAAGTGGCAGCCGGCATCGCATTGACCTGCTCAAGGGTGGTAGCGGCGGTGTTGGTGGTCTGTTTCATTATCCGATCGCTCCTTCCATCTCGAGCTTGATCAGGTTGTTCATCTCGACGGCGTACTCCAGCGGCAGCTCCTTGGAGACCGGGTTGGCAAAGCCGTTGACGATCATGGTACGGGCCTCTTCCTCCGAGATGCCGCGGCTCATCAGGTAGAACACCTTGTCGTCGCCGATGCGGCCGATGGTGGCCTCGTGGCCGATGTCGACGTTCTTGGCGCGGATGTCCATGGCCGGAATAGTGTCGGAGCGGCTCTGGTCGTCGAGCATCAGCGACTGGCAGCTCACGGTTGCCTTGGAGCCCTCGGCCTTGGGCGTGGCAACGATAGAGCTGCGGAACGTCTGGATGCCGCCGCTCTTGGAGATGCCCTTGGTCTCGACCGTTGCCGAGGTCTCGGGCGCGTTGAGCACGACCTTGCAGCCGGTGTCGAGGTTCTGGCCGGCGCCGGCAAAGGTGATGCCGGTAAAGCTCGAGCGGGCGCGGCGGCCATTGAGCACGCTCATGGGGTAGAGGTAGCCCACGTGGCTGCCGAAGGAGCCGCTGATCCACTCGATGTCGCCGTCCTCGTCCACGCGCGCACGCTTGGTGTTGAGGTTGTACATGTTCTTGGACCAGTTCTCGATGGTCGAGTAGCGCAGGTGCGCACGCTTGCCCACAAAGAGCTCGACGGCGCCGGCGTGGAGGTTGGCCACGTTGTACTTGGGCGCGGAACAGCCCTCGATAAAGTGCAGATCGGCATCGTCCTCGACGATGATGAGCGTGTGCTCAAACTGACCGGCGCCCTTGGCGTTGAGACGGAAGTAGCTCTGCAACGGAAAATCGAGCTTGGTGCCCTTGGGCACGTAGACAAATGAGCCGCCCGACCACACGGCGCCGTGCAGGGCCGCAAACTTGTGGTCGGTGGGCGGGATGAGCGTCATAAACTTCTCGTGGATGAGCGGCTCCCACTGCGGGTCGTGCAGGGCCTCCTCGATGCCGGAGTAGACGATGCCCATCTTGGAGGCGGTGTCCTGCATGTTGTGGTAGACGAGCTCGGAGTCGTACTGCGCGCCGACTCCCGCCAGGTAGCTGCGCTCGGCCTCGGGGATGCCCAGGCGTTCAAAGGTGTTCTTGATGTCGTCGGGCACCGACTGCCAGTCGTGCTTTTGATCGGTGTTGGGCTTGACGTAGGTGACGATGTTATCCATGTCCAGGCCCTCGATGGAGGGGCCCCACGTCGGGTCGGGAAAACGGTTGAAGATCTCGAGGGACTTTAAGCGCAGGTCGAGCATCCACTGCGGCTCGTCCTTCTTGGCGCTGATCTCGCGCACGATGTCGGGCGTGATGCCGGCGTCGAGGCGCTCGAATCCCTCCTCGCCATAGGTGAAGTCGTAGAGGCTACGGTCGATGTCCGCGACCTCGGTGCGGTTCTTGGTCATTGCTTCGCCCCTTTACGCCTGCTCGGCAGCGGCAGCCTCGGCCTGTGCGCGCTGCTCGGCGGCCTCGCGCTCAAAGGTCTCAAAGCCGTTCTTGTCGATCCAGGGGATCAGCGAGGCGTCGTCCTCGCGCACGATGTGACCCTTGACCATAACGTGGACGCGGTCGACATCCAGGTGCTCCAGGATGCGCGTGTTGTGCGTGATGATGAGCATGGAGCCGTCGCAGCTCTTGCGGTAGGCGTCCATGCCGTGGCTGACGGTGGACAGGGCGTCGACGTCCAGGCCGGAGTCGGTCTCGTCCAAGATGGCGAGCTTGGGCTGCAGCAGCAGGAGCTGGAGCATCTCGACCTTCTTCTTCTCGCCGCCCGAGAAGCCCACGCCCAGCTCACGGTTGAGGTAGGCGGTATCCATGTTGAGCTCGGCCGCGAGCTCCTTTACGCGACGGCGGAACTCCTTGCCCTTCATCTCCAGGCCGGGGCGGCCGGCGATGCTGGCGCGCAAAAAGCTCGACAGCGGCACGCCCGGGATCTCGACCGGGGCCTGGAA
>CABUWA010000079.1 GCA_902495085.1 uncultured Collinsella sp.
ACGCCCTCCTGTTCTAAACTATCTGCATAGTGATATCTCGAACACCTGTTTGATGCTGTGCTATGATATGGGGTCACCGAAGCTGCGTTAGGAGAGGAGAAGCGGTGGCCGACCAGGACATCAAGATGCTCATCGAGCGCATTATGGCCGAGGCCCGGACCCATCAGTCCGCTCGCTTCTCACATGAGGTCTACGCAGACGAGCCGATTCTCAAGACCGGCCGACAGATGCAGAACTTCCTCCCCGACCAGTACCGCAAGATGCGTGAGATATCGCGTTGGCAAGAAGACCCCAAGGGCGGCGCGGGCCGTTGGCTTTCGGAAGCCGAGCTTTTCTACCGCCAAGGCCTGCTGATGGCCGACTTTGAGGACGACTGCCCCTACAACGGCACCTTTAAGTCGTACTTTCCCACCTACAACGCCATGAGCGACCGGCAGTTGCGCGGCTACTTTACCTGGCGTGCCCAAGTGCGCCGCGGAACCGTCGAGGAAACGTCTACGTCCTTCACCTTTCTGTATCTCTATGAGCTGATTTGCGGCATTGGCGTAGATGACCCGCTCGATGGTTTTAACAAGATCAAGGCCTTTTGGGATGCCTACCGCGCCTTCGAGCCCGACATCGACCGGTTTGCACGCGTGTGGTTGCAGGACTACGCCGTGTTCCACGGGCTTGACCCCAAGCTGCTTCGTGATTCTAAAACCGTCATGTTCGATAACGCCCTTATCGAGCTGCGGCGCGCGGCACGAGACCTTGTACCAGCACCGGCGCCGTCCGGCCAGACCCCCAAGCGTCGCAAAACCTCCGAGCCCACGCTCCCCCTTCCGCCCGATGAGGTGCGCGAGGAGCGACTCATGGCCGCCATCAACGCCCTCTCCACGTACAACCTAAGTAACTCGCGGCTCGACCGCAGCCACCACCGCGATCTGCGCCACGTGGCATGCGCCGTGTATGTCCGCATGGCGCGCTACTATGACACGCACCGAAAGACCGGCATCGTGGCGAGTTTATTTGGGGAGGAGACGGCCATGCCCTACACCATGTTTGCCTCGGCCGTATTCTTTGCGCCCGAGCGCCACGAGGACTGCGAATACCGCCTGGATCCTATCCATATCTACCGTTGCCAAAACGGCTTTTGGGAATGCATGCGTATCCATGGCAGTAGGCAAAAGAGCAGCAAGCTCGGTGAAATGATGCGCGCCTGCGACCAACGCCTGCGCCTGGCGCTGGACCCCGCCCATCCCCTTAAGGAAGAAAAGGTCCCCAAATATCTGGCCAAGATTATCGATGACGAGATTGTGGCATGGCTTTCATGGGACGCCGCACACCAGCCCGTCAAGATCGATATCGATCTGAGTCAGCTGGGGCACATTCGAAGCGCCGCCGCGCAAACGCGTGAAGCGCTTTTGATCGATGAAGAGCGCGAGGACGGCGCACCTGTGGAAGCCGAGGCGGCGGACTCAGGGCAACCGGAAGCCGAGCCCGTAGCCGACGCGATTGTCGAGGCGGTCGCGGCACCCATTCGGCAGGACGAGACCGACGAGCCGACCATATCCACCGAACAGTTTGGTGTCGTGGCACCGCTTCTCGCGCCGACGCCCGCGTTCGCAGCTGCTGCGCCCGCTGACGCCGCGACCGAACTCGCGCCCGCCGCAACCGCGTATCTTCGCGCACTGCTCGAGCAAAACGCAGCGCAAGCGACATCGGCAGTGGCGCACTCGGGCCAGAGCGAGGACATGCTCGTCGATACCATCAACGAGGCGCTCTTCGACCTGGTGGGCGACACCGTAATTGAATTTAGCGCGGCAGGGCCGCAGATTATCGAGGATTACGAAGCAGACGTGAGAGGATACCTAGACCATGAGTGATACCACATCCGCAGCGCCCCGCGTACCCAAACGCGTCGCTGCCGTTATCCTAAACTCGCTCAAGGGCGGCGTGGTCCCGCGCATCGGCCTTCCCTATATCACCGTGGGACGCGAGGTCGAGATTCGCGCCCTGCTCACCGATCTGAGTCTCATCGCCGACGGTGGCGCGAGCTTCCGCTTTCTGGTCGGTCGTTACGGCGCCGGCAAGAGCTTTTTGCTCCAGACCATCCGCACGCACGCCATGGGTGAGGGATTCGTCGTCGCCGATGCCGACCTATCCCCTGAGCGCCGCCTGCAGGGCGGCCAGGGACAGGGCCTTGCCACCTACCGTGAGCTCATCCGCAATATATCGACCAAGACGCGCCCCGAAGGCGGCGCGCTCAACCTTATCCTGGATCGCTGGGTCGCCTCGTGCGCGGACGCCGATAAGTCGGCTATCAATGCCCAACTCGCTCCGCTCGAGGAAATGGTCCACGGCTTCGACTTTGCCCGCATGCTCCGTCGCTATCGCGCGGCCGTTTCCGAGGGCGACGAGGAGACCATGAGCCGCGTGACCAAGTGGATCCGAGGCGAGTACCGAACCAAGAGCGAGGCGCGCGCCGAGCTGGGCTCCTCGACCATCATCAGCGATGACGACTGGTACGACTACGTCAAACTCATCGCACGCTTTTTGGTCTGCAGCGGCTACAAGGGCATGCTGGTGCTCATCGACGAACTCGTAAACCTGTACAAGATTCCCAACGCCATCACGCGCCAGTACAACTACGAGAAAATCCTCACCATGTACAACGACACGCTCCAGGGCAAGGCGCAGTACTTGGGCATGATCATGGGCGGCACGCCGACCTCCATCGAGGACCGCCGTCGCGGCGTATTCTCCTACGAGGCTCTGCGCAGCCGGCTCGCTCAGGGTCGCTTTGCACGCGAGGACCTTAAGGACATGCTCGCGCCCATCATCCGCTTGCAGCCGCTCACCTACGAGGAGCTACTGGTGCTGATCGAAAAACTCATGCAAATTCACGCCGGCTACTTTGGCTGGACGCCCACGCTTACCGAGAACGACTTGGTGGACTTCCTCAAGATTGAGTTTGGCCGCGTGGGAGCCGATACGCACCTGACGCCTCGCGAGGTCATTCGCGACTTTATCGAGCTGCTCGACATCCTATGCCAGAACCCCGATGCCAACGTTGCCGAGCTACTACAAAGCGTCGGCGGTGACGCGCTGGCGCCAGCAACCGCAACAGGCGACACCGATACCGCAGGTGGCGACCGTAACTTCGCCGAATTCACCATCTAACCTGCCAAAAAGGGACAGGTTTATTTTGGTAGGTTTTATCTGGGCGAACGTTGAGACAGTAATGCAGCAAGCCACTGACCACCGCGTTAAGAGGTTCGTATATGAGAGGAGGCCCCGTGAACGCCTTTGACCGCTACGCCCCGTTTATCCAAGACTTCATCTACTCCCACGATTGGGATAGCCTGCGCTCCATTCAGGTTGCGGCAGCAGATGCCATCTTTAACACACAAGACAATGTGCTCCTGACGGCATCCACGGCATCCGGCAAAACCGAAGCGGCCTTCTTTCCCATCCTGACCGAGTTTTGGGAGAACCCGCCCGCAAGCGTTGGCGCCCTCTACATCGGCCCCCTCAAGGCACTCATCAATGATCAGTTCGTCCGTCTCAATGACCTGTGCGAAGAGGCCGACATCCCCGTCTGGCACTGGCATGGCGACGTCTCGCAATCGCACAAAGCTAAGCTCATCAAAAAACCGAGCGGCATCTTGCAGATTACGCCCGAGTCACTCGAGGCGCTCTTAATCCATAAGCACATGGCGATCCCGCGCATGTTTTGCGACCTACGCTACGTGGTCATCGATGAGGTCCACTCGCTCATGCGCGGCGATCGAGGCGGGCAAACGCTCTGCCTTATCGAGCGACTCTCGCGCATGGCCGGCGTGCAGCCTCGCCGCATTGGCCTTTCGGCCACCATCGGGGACCCGGAACGCACGGGTGCCTTTCTCTCACAGGGAACGGGGCGCAACTGTGTTATCCCCCGCTTTGAAGAACCGCACCGCGTATGGCGCATCTCCATGGAGCACTTCTACAACTCGGGCCCCCAGGCACAGCAGCGGGGATTCATGGGCACAGGTCCTCAAGAGGCCGAAGTGCTCGCGTGCGAGCGCATCGAGGCAGCGGCATCCGCGGCGCTGCCGGCCGGTGCTCAAGACATGCGTCACAGCGGACAACTCACGCAAGAGGAGCGCCGCCAACGTCGCGAGCAGGCACGGGGCAAGGCTGCCCCCAAGGACCGTCGCACTTCCTCAGCCCCCGAGGGCGAAGTCGACATCCCGCAGGCAACCGAACAGGCACTGCTCAACCCCACCGACACCGCACCCGACAACGCCGACCCCGGCATGGGCTACATCTTTGAGCATACCCGCGGCCGCAAGTGCCTGGTCTTTGCCAACTCGCGCGAGGAGGCAGAGGCCGTGTGCTCCATGTTGCGCAGCTACTGCGAGAGCCGGCACGAGCCAGACCGCTTTCTAATCCATCACGGCAACCTTTCGGCATCGCTGCGCGAGACGGCCGAGGAGCTCATGCGCGACGAAGAGCAGGCGCAGACGACCGTCACCACCTCCACGCTGGAGCTCGGCATTGATATCGGTCGCCTGGAGCGCGCGTTCCAGATTGACGCGCCGTTTACCGTCAGCTCCTTTTTGCAGCGCATGGGGCGCACAGGCCGTCGCGACCTTCCGCCCGAGATGTGGTTTGTCATGCGCGAGGAAGAACCCGAGCCGCGCACGATGATGCCCGAAACGATACCCTGGAAGCTCCTGCAGGGCATCGCACTCGTACAACTCTATCGCGAGGAAAAGTGGGTCGAGCCGCCCGAGCTCGATCGACTCCCCTACAGCCTGCTCTACCACCAGACCATGTCGACGCTCGCCAGCACCGGCGAGCTCACGCCGGCCGAGCTTGCTCAGCGCGTGCTCACGCTCAGCTATTTCCACCGCGTCTCGGCCGATGACTATCGCGTACTGCTGCGCCACCTCATCAAGATCGACCACATCCAGGTCACCGAGGGCGGTGGGCTCATCGTGGGTCTCGCGGGCGAGCGCATCATTAACAACTTTAAGTTCTACGCTGTGTTCCAGGAAAACGAGGAGTTCACCGTTCGCAGCGAGTCGGCCGAGTTGGGCACGATCGTCAATCCGCCACCGCCCGGTGAGCGCATCGCCATAGCCGGGCACTGCTGGATAGTCGAGGAAGTGGACTGGAAGCGACACACCGTCTTTGCCACGCAAGTCAAAGGTCGTGTGCCGGCATACTTTGGCGACTGCCCCGGCGACATTAACACGCATGTACTCGAGCGCATGCGCAAGGCGCTCAACGAGCACGCGGCATATCCGTACCTCATGGGCAACGCACGGGCACGCCTTGCACAGGCTCGTCATACCGCCGAGATTTCGGGTGCGGGGACCAAACCGCTCATCAACCTGGGTGGCGACACCTGGGTGCTCTTCCCCTGGTTGGGCAGCTACGCCTTTCTGGCGCTCGAACGTATGCTCAAGATTAAGTGTGCCGCGGAGCTGGGCCTTCGCGGGCTCGATCCGTCGCGTCCATACTTTATGCAGTTTAAGATGAAGGCCGACGAGGAGACGTTCTTTGAGGTGCTCGCAGCCGAGGCCGAAAAGGACTTCGACCCCATCGAGCTCGTCTATCCCGGCGAGGTGCCTTACTTTGATCGTTACGATGAGTTCGTTCCCGAAGAGCTCGTGCGCAAGGGCTTTGCCGAAGGCGTGCTCGACATCGAAGGCATGAAGCAGCGCGTTCTCGGCTGGCGCGACCACGCCTAAGACCAGTCTTTTTTGGGACGGGGCTTGTTGAGCTACTTTGGGCATGACCAAGAAGTAGCTAAAAGAGCCCCACCACAAACAGACTGGTCGCAGGGAGACGTGCTAGTCGTGGAGAGCAGTGCCGAGGAAGTCGGTGTCGAAGGGCACAGCTTCGGCAAAGACATAGTCGCCGTCGCTGGCGATGAGCAGGTAGTTTTCCTCGCCGCCGAACTTCGCATCGCCACATGGGACCACCCAGGCATGGGCGAATACCTCGAGTGCCGTGGCAGCGCAGTCGCGCAGGAACGTCACGTCGCTCCCCTCGTTTGCGCTCACGATATTGGCGACGTAGACGCCACCAACATTTAGGCTGCCCCGCACTAAACGCAACGCCTCAACCGTCGCCAACTCGCGTACGGGCTCGGCACCGCCAAAGCAATCGCTCACGACCGCGTCATAGCGACGATGGCCCACGCTCGTCACACCCAGATACGAGCGAGCCTCAGCGGTTATCACCCGCAGGCGATCGCCCGCCGCGCGCTCCAGCTCGTCTAGGTAGAACCAGCGGCGCGCCAGGCGCGTAATCTCTCCGTCATACTCGATGACGTCCATGCGCAAGCCCTCGTGCGACATCAGGGCGAATTTAGGATAGGCAAACCCGCCGCCGCCCAGCATAAGAATGCGGTCGATACCGTGACCATAAGCGTCGCGCATCGCATCCTCAGCCTCAAACACGTCGTTAAACGCGCGATAGTACGCAAAGACGGGCTCCGCCCAGCGCTCACCAACGTAACTCGCGCTTTGGTAGACGCCGCCTTGCACCAATACGCGGACTTCGTCGCCGCCCTCGTCGTGCACGCGTTTCACACGCGCCAAGCCATTGCGGGTTCGCGCAACCTGCAGACAGGCAGCACGAACAGCGACAGCGGCCGCACCAAGCGCCGCGGCTCCCAGAGCAACGCCGGCAACGACGCCGGCAGAAACACTCGGCTTGTTCATCTAGAGCTCCTTTTGCAGATAAAGGCCATGGTCATAAAATCCAAGATGGCGATAGTACTCGCGCGTGCCAATCGCGCTAATCACGTTGATACGCGCATAACCCGCATCCCGGGCAATCTCGCACGCACGCTCTACGAGCAAACGCCCCAACCCGTGATGTTGCGCCGCCTGGCCCTGATCGCCCACGCGCGCCGCCATGCCATACACGTGCACCTCGCGAATCATCGCCTCGTCCGGCGTCGTCGGCAACTCGTCCGCATGTGCGGCAACAAACGAATGGTCGGGCAGCGACAACCGCAAAAAGCCCGCGATCTTGCCCCGCGGCGTCACCCACTGCAAAAAGCGCTCGTGAGTCACCGGCGTCTCGTACGCCACTTCCTCATCAAGAGAAAGCTCATCCAAGTCGGCACCCGCGGTACTGATCTCGCGATAGCGAATCTCGCGCACCACTGTGCCTTCTCCACGAGCCGCCAAGCGATTCTCGACGAGCTGACGCAGGTTGGGCTTCTTGTTGCCCACCATGATGTCATCGGAGCTAAAGTCGCGGATCATGCGACTGATGCGGCAGAACGCCGGCGTCACCACGATGTCATCGGCCAGTACATCGAGCAGCTCCTCCTCGGTATAGGGACGCCACTTGCCACGCTCATAGCAGCCCACCAGACGCGAGCCCTCGATGAGTGCACACGGATAGACTTTGACCTCGTCGGGCATAAAGGCCCCCTCGGTCACAAAGCGCTCGTAGTCGCGCTTGTCCCCTTCGGGCGTGGCGCCCAGCAAGTTGAGCATAAAATGCGCGTGAATCTTAAAGCCAAACAGGCGCGCAAGCGAAAACGCCCGCTCGATCTGCGCCACCGAAATGCGCCGCTCGTTGATATCGAGCAGGTGCTGGTCGAGGCTCTGGATGCCCATCTGGATCTTGGTGCAGCCCAGGCGGCGGATAAGCGTGAGGGCCTTCGGCGTTACGGCATCGGGGCGCGTCTCGATAACGAGTCCCACCACGCGATGCTTCGCCGTCTCGTTGATGCGCTGTTGACGTTCAAGCTCCTCCATCGTTGCCGTCTGCCACTCGGCGACTTCGCCCCACGGCGTACCGGGGCCGTACAGACGACGCACCGCACGGTTGTAGCCGCCCACGGCAGCATCCACACGCCCCTGGTCGTCGGCAACGCCGGCAGCAAGCTCGACCTCGTCTGTCGCAATGCCGGCTGCCCGATAGCGCTCGCGACGCTCCGCTACCACCGGCGGCAGGGCATCGGCGGGAGCGTCATCGAGCAGGCGCCCCGCCTCGGCACGACTGATGCCCGGACGCGCCAACATGGGGTTTGCCGCCACGCCGGCGACGGCATCGTCATTGAGCGCACGGAAAAGCTCCGACATAAACCACGTCTGATACCCTTCCGGATAGTCGCTCCAGGTGCCACCGAGCACGATGAGCTCTATCTTATCGGTCGCATGCCCCATCTGCGAAAGCGCCGTCAAACGGGCGCTCACCTGCAGATATGGATCGAAGCAGTTTTGCTCTGCACGGGCGCACGCCGGCTCGGCGTGCAGATAGCTTTTGGGCATGCGCAGGTCGTTGGGGCAAAACAGGCAATCGCCCGAGCACGGCCACGGCTTGGTGATGACGGTAATGGTCGCTACGCCCGAAGCCGTGCGACGAGGCTTCATGCGTAGCACCTGCAGCAGTTGACGCTCTAGCTCGGCGTCGACATTCCATACCGTCCAACGAGCCGGCTCCTCGCGCTTCACCCGCTGGTAAAACGGCAGCAGGCGACGCTTGGCCAGATCACGCTTGTCGGCACCCTCACGGCGTGCCTCGGCATGTATCAGTTTGACGAGCGCTTTGTCGTCCACGGTCTCGCCGCGACGCAGAGCCTCGAGTATGTTCAAGATAATCTGTTCCATGCCCCCA
>CABUWA010000080.1 GCA_902495085.1 uncultured Collinsella sp.
CCCACACCACCGTGGTCTCGCGCTGGTTGGAGATACCGATGGCGGCGATGCGGTCAGAATGGATGCCGCTCTTAAACTGGACCTCCATCATCACGCCGATCTGGCTGGCAAGCACCTCCATGGGGTCTTGCTCTATCCAACCGGGACGCGGGAAGCTGGTTTTGACGCTACGACGTGCCTGCGCGACGATGCAGCCGTACTCGTCGACGATCGTCGCAAGTACCGAGGTGGTGCCGCAGTCGAGCGCCATGATGTAGGAACCGCCAAAGTTAAACGAGGCATCTTCCATGCCCAGGCTGCCCAGATTCAACGACATCGCTTACACCTTTCTATTGCATCGGGTCGGACAGGACCCGTTCGATCTCTGATGCGGGAAGTGCGCCTTGGCGCAGGATCTGGAGCCCGCCGTGCTGGAACGACACGATGGTCGAGGCGTCGCGACACGGGGTCTCGCCGGCGTCGACGGCAACATCGACCCCCTCCAGGATGCGCTCCTCCACCGTGACAAAACTTGCCGGCGCGGGCGCGCCATGCGTGTTGGCGCTGGTGCAGGCAAGAGGGCTGCCGCAGGCGCGGATGAGCGCTTGCACCACGGGCGAGGCCGAAGCGCGAAGTGCCACCGTGTCGTCGGCGGCGCGCATAAAGGTCGGCACGCAGGGGGCCGCCTTGACCACGATAGTCAGGGCTCCCGGCCAGCATCGTCGCGCGAGTACGCGAGCCTCTTCGGGGATATCCACGCCATAGCGGTCGAGTGCTTCGGCATTATCAACCAGCCAGGCGACCGTTTGGGTGAGCTTGCGCTGCTTGAGGGTAAAGATGCGGCGGTAGCCGGTACCGAGCGCAGGGACCGCGGCGCCATTGACGACAGCCTGCGGATCGCGCGGCCACGATGGGAATTCGCTTGTATCTTGGGGTACGGCGTCCGAGAAGGCGTTGACCGCCACGGCGACACCGTAGACGGTCTCGGTCGGGATCAAGGCCAGGCCGCCGCGGCCGAGCACCTCGGCCGTGCGCTCGACGGCGAGCCGATGCGGCTCGCGCGTTCCCTCGTATACCCGATAGACCGTCTGCATGTGTATGCCAGCCCCTTACGCTCTGGTGAAAGTTTGTTTACTGAGGGGCATTCTCGCACGAAACATTCAGCCTATTTGCCCAGAGCGCATGTTGGTTTGGTGAGCGGCTCTAGTAGTCGGTGAAAGTGAGGGGGTTAATTGAAGATTTTTAGCGCGCAAGCGTAACGGTACGATCGGGAAACTCGATGCTTGCAACCAGTTTTCCGCCGAGGCTCTCTGCGTACCTGCTCAGCGTGTCGAGCCTCATCGAACCCAACTCCCCACGCTCGAGCTCGGATACACGTTTTTGAGAAACGCCCATCGACTGGGCGACCGACGCCTGTGTTAGATCTTTTAACCTGCGAATCTGAGCAAGCTTATAGGCTTCGATACGATCGCGAGTCCTCTCCTGCTCGGCGGTAATGGAGTCGCGTGTTATCCCGCGAGATTCCATATACTCATGTAGTTCCATCTCGATCGAGCCTCCTTACGTGGCGACGGTATATTTGCTCGGCCCTTGGAATGTTGATCGCATACCAACCGTTCCATTTTGCCCTTGACGATCCCGCTCGCGACTTATCACCCGCCAATAGCAATACCGCCTGGCGCTTGGGGTCAAAGGCGAAGAGGATGCGAATCACCTGCCCACCACACGACGTCACTCTCAGCTCCTTTAAATGATGAAGCTTCGAGCCCTTTACGCGGTCAACCAGCGGACGACCAAGGCTGGGACCTTCCTTCTCGAGCACCAAAAGGTCTGCATAAATCTGCTTCAGCGTAGCTTCATCCTGCTCATCAAGCCAAGGTTCAATGTAATCAAGCACGATACGGTACCGATGCAGCTGATTTGACATACCTTTCTCCTTCTATAGTAGAAGTTTTACGGTATATTGCAAGGACAAACTTGCGCAAATGTCTATTTATTCAGCTTAAATACGCTGTTTGGGCTCGGTGACGATAGCTCGGACGATGCGGGGACGATCGGTGAGGTCGCGGACGATGCGCACGTCCGAAAGACCCGCCTGGCGGCAGAGCTCGGCGGCGGCGTCGAGGGCGCCCTCATAGAGCTCGCAGGCAAACAGGCCGCCGGCACACAGCATATAGGGCGCCGCATTGAGCAGGCGGCGGAAGATATCAAGGCCGTCGGCACCGCCCTCGAGCGCCAGGTCGGGCTCAAAGTCCTTGACCTCGTGCGGCAGCGAGCGCATGACGCCGGTCGGAATGTAAGGTGGGTTGGAGACGAGCACATCAAAGGTGCCCCACTCGTCGTGGGGAATGGAGCTCACCAAGTTGGTGAGGCTGAAGGCAACCTCATCTGCCGTGAGGCCGAGCGCGTCGCGGTTTTTGGTGGCCAGATCGATGGCGCGCGGCTCGATATCGGTGGCGGTGCAGGTAACGTGGCCGCGGCGCTCCCAGACAAGGGAGAGCGAGATGCAGCCCGTTCCGCAGCCGACCTCGAGAACGCGGGCAGTGCAGGGCTTGGCTGGGGCAGGCGCAGCGGCATCCTGAGCTGAAGCCGTCTCCTGGCCGGCACCCTCGATGGCGATGCCGTATTCGTCGAGCTCGGCCTCGGCGGCTTCCGCGGCTTCGGCTTCTGCTGCCTGCGCGGCGGCTTCCTCGGCCTCGCGGTCGGCCAATTCCTCGGCATAGGCGCGACTGCCCAGCACATCGCCGCCCAGCGCCGCCTCGTCGGCGGCCGTGAGGTTGGCGGCACGGCGCTCAGCGGTCGCGCGTTCGTCTGCCAGCGCGGCCTCAGCTTTGCGGGCCTGCTCGACCTCATCGTTCCAAGGCAGCTCAACACGCTGACGGGCGGCAGCCTCGGGGCTCAGCACCTCGGCATCCAGATAATTGAGGACTTCCTCGACGAGCATCTCGGTTTCGGGGCGCGGGATGAGCACACCGGGGGCGCACGCGACGTCGATCATGCGAAACTGCGTGCTGCCCGTGATGTATTGCAGCGGCTCGCCCTTAGCGCGGCGGACAACGGCCGCATGCATGGTCTCGAGCTGGGCCGCGTTAAGCGTCTCGTCCATACGCATATATAGGTCAATGCGCGCCAGGCCCGTGGCGGCGCACAGCAGCCACTCGGCAGAAAGACGGGGGTGCTCCTCGCCGCGCTCGGCCAGGTACTCCTTGGTCCACTCGAGACAACGCTTGATGGTCCAAATCTCGTTTGCCATGGGGCCCTCCCCTCTTAAGCGCCGGGCGGCGCGCGAATGTCGGAGCAGATTGTACGCGAGGCCAGCGCTTGGCAAGGGACGATTGAAGGCAATTATCGAGAATCAGCCCAGAATTTTGCTTGGAACCCATCTGAAGTGCCCATTCGTCGACGTCTAAATCTGCATCCGTCAAGCTTTTGGCAAGGTTGACCCAAAACTGACCAATATCTAACCAAGAACTTGCCACATCGCTTGACGCGCGACGCATCAAAAATCGCCCCGCGACTTCTTGGACGATTTTTCGAGCAATATTTTCAATAGCAGATGCACGCCATTGATTACTTTCAGCAGGTAGACAGCTTAAATGTTATCAAAGCCGTTTGAATAACATCTCAAAGCAATGTGCCCAACCTAGTCATTTAAGAACGTCCCCAATGACCACCGCATCCGGAACAAGGCAACGCCGCAGGTAGAGGACGGACAGCGAGCGGGTCGCATTTGAGACAAGGTGACGTGAAACGAAAGGGCGCTGACCTTCTGGTCGCGCCCTTGAAGTTGAACGTCAGATTGTCCAAATGCGGCCCGCGCAGCGTCGGCTGGTCCGCCGTTCGGTAGAACGGCGGAACCTAAACGGCCTGTGCCAGCTTCTCGGCTCGCTCGGCGGCGGCGAGCGCCTCGATGACGGTGCCGAGCTGATCGCCCAGAAGGACGCCGTTGTAGGTGGAGTTGAAACCGATGCGGTGATCGGTCACGCGGTCCTGGGGCTGGTTATAGGTACGGATCTTCTCGGAACGGTTGCCGTGGCCGATCTGGCTCTGGCGCTCGGCACCGAGCTCTGCCTGCTGCTTCTCGAGCTCCATCTCGTACAGACGAGCGCGCAGCATCTGCATGCAGACTTCGCGGTTCTGAATCTGGGAGCGCTGTTCCTGCGACTGCACCACGGTGTTGGTGGGCAGGTGGGTGATGCGCACGGCAGAATAAGTGGTGTTAACGCACTGACCGCCAGGGCCGGAGGCGCAGTAGGTGTCAATGCGCAGGTCGGACTGGTTGATCTGGACGTCGATCTCCTCGGCCTCGGGAAGCACGGCGACAGTTGCCGTGGAGGTCTGGATACGGCCCTGGGACTCGGTCTTGGGAACGCGCTGGACGCGGTGCACGCCGGACTCGAACTTCATGACGGAGTAGACGCGGTCGCCCTCGACCTTGAACTCGATGGACTTAAAGCCGCCGGCCTCGCTGGGGCTGGAATCGAGCACGGTGGTCTTCCAGCCGCGCGATTCGCAGAAGCGCTGGTACATCTTGTACAAGTCGCCGGCGAAGATGGCCGCCTCGTCGCCACCGGCGGCGGAGCGAATCTCGACGATGGTGTTCTTGTCGTCGTTGGGGTCACTCGGGATGAGCATGTACTTGATGTCTTCCTCGAGCTGGGGAAGCTTTTCCTCGTTCTCGGAGATGTCCATCTGGAGCATCTCCTTCTCGTCCGCATCGCTGGTGTCGCGGAGCATCTCCTTGGCGGCCTCGATGTCATCGAGCGCGCCGATGTATTCGCGCGAGGCAGCGATGAGGTCGGACTGGTGTGCGTACTCCTTGTTGAGACGCGTGAACTCCTTGATGTCGGAGGCGACGGCCGGGTCGGAAAGCTTCTTCTCGAGCTCCTCGTAGGCCTTAATGATCTTTTCGAGCTTGTCGCGCATGGCGGGACTCCTTTATGTGCGTGAAGGCGAAAATCGGCAGAGTTGATGGGGCGCGCAGCGCCACTGCGGGGGTAAGCCCAGCTAGAACATGTCGATCTTCAGATACATGCGCATCCCTTCGCGTATGAGGTACATAGTTGCGGTCTAACCCATACATGATAGCGTGCGCAGGCATACCTGCATATAACCCGCACGGAATGCGACAAAGGGTCAGTCTCTTTCCTTGAATACAACTTCATCCGAACGCCTCCCGCATTCATCCGCACATATACGGATAAATTTGGGAATCCGATACCCTGAGGGCCGGATCGGCCGGCCCCGGGAGATCGGAGGACGCCATGTCCGGAAAGGGCGGGAAGGGCGCCGCGAGGGCGGTCCCGAGGACCCACGGCAGGCTCACCGGGTACGAGCGGGACACGGTCCAGAGGATGCTGAAGCGCAGGGTTCGCTCGGCCACTTCCTCGAGAGGTTCAAGGGCGTGTCGACCCGCAGGCCCCACAGCTACCTGATGTGGTTCAAGTGGCTGCACGAGGCTACACGCATCGGGGACGGGGCGTCGCCCATGCGCGGGCAGCCCGAGGACGGGTGCTACAGGAAGACCTGGAAGAAGATGATGGAGCCGGACTACGAGTTCCGCCCGGAGCTGGACGAGCAAACGGCGGGTTAACGTAGCCTTTCACCAAAAAGGGCGGGCGGCCGCGCCCTGCGACCACCCGCCCTCAATCAAAGCCCTTCTCGGCCGCCGCAGTTACCGGTTCCGGCGCCGCAGGATCACGCCTGCGGCGATCAGCACCACCGCGCCGCCCGCGATGCCACCCAGGGCCATCGGTGACAAGCTGGTATCGCCCATATTCGGCAGACCCGGCTTCTCCTCCTTCGGCACCGGCGACTTGCTCGGCGGATTGGCGGGCGGCTCCATCGGCGGGGTGGTCGGCGGCGTGTACGTGTTCTTGAACACCGGCGCCACGGCGCCGTCATAGGTTACCGTCGCCACCAGATGGCCCGCACCGTCGTCCGTCACCGTCACCGTTACCCGGTGCTCGGCCGCGTCGTACGTCACGTTCTTCTGACCGTCGTCCACCTCGGAGATGCTGTAGGCGTACGTTCCGGGCTTGTCGTACGAGATCGCCTCGAAGCCCACCGTGCCGTCCGCCGCGTTCTTTGCGGTCTGCAGCACCTTGCCGTCGGCATCCTTCAGCTGGAAGGAGAACTGCCCTTCCTTCAGGTCCTCGCCGCTCAGCACCTTGGAGGCCCCCAGCTTCACCTCAGTCGCGGCCGGCGCGTAACTGTTGCTGAACGCCACCGCATCCGCAGCCTTGCCGCCCTTGCTGTAGGCAACCTGCGCCTCCAGCGCGTGCGTCTCCGCATTCTCCGTCACCGTCACCGTCGCGGTAAAGACCGTCGTGTCGTAGGTGACGCCGTTCGCCGTCGCCCCTGCCCGCTCGGACACGGTGTAGACGTACGTCCCCACCTTGTCCAGCTGCAGCGGCGCGAAGCCGAACGTGCCGTCGGCGCCGTTCTGCACCGTCTGCACCACGTTACCGTCGGCGTCCTTCAGGTCGAAGAAGAACTCACCCTCGGCCAGGTCGCGGCCGGTCAGAGCCTTCGTTCCGGTAATCGTCGCCGTCGTTGCCGTCGGCGTGTAGGTGTTGGTGAAGGTCAGATCCGCAGCCGTCTTGTTCGCCGTCGCGGTCAGCTGGCCGCTGCCGTCATCGGTCACGTTCACCGTTACGTCCAGCACCGCATCGCTGTAAGTGATGGTGCCATCTTGGCCCGCAACCTCCTTCACCTGGTACGCATGCGAACCAGTTGCGGTGTACGAGATGGCCTTGAAGGTAAACGCTTTACCCACGTTCGTGGTCCGGTCGATCACCTGCCCCGTGGCCACGTCAATCAGCGCGAACGTGAACTCGCCATCGGCGGGCGTCCGCGTGGTGGCCGGGTCGGCATTCTTAAGCACCTTGGTGCCAGAGATCTGGTAGGAGGTCTGGCCCGGCTGGTAGCTGTTCGCAAACGTCATGGTTCCGGGCGAGACGCCGTTCTCGGTACCCTCGCTCGGCTTCACCGTGGAGCTCTCTACCACCAGCTTGCCGTCGTTGTTGTCCTTCACCACGTAAGTCAGGGTGTACGTCTTGCCGGTGTAAGTCACGCCCGGCACGCCCGGCGCGTCGACCGTCGGCTGCACCTCGCGGACCGTGTAGGTAAAGGTGCCCGCATGGTCGAAGGTCAGCTTGTCGAAGGCAACCTTACCGTCGGCATCGTTCTTCTGGGTCTGGATCACCGAGCCGTCAGACCCCATCAGCTCGAAGGCGAAATCTCCCGCCTTTAGCTGATAGCTGCCGTCGTGCACGTTAACGCTCTTGGTGAGGGCGATCGCACCGGAGTCCGTCGCCTGTGCCTCGTAGGTGTTGGTGAAGGTGGGCTTCGTGGCGTCCGTACCGTCGTAGGCGACGCTCGCCTGCAGCGTGCCGGCATTGTCCGCAACCGTCACCACGGCATGGTGCACCGCGGCGTCGTAGGTCACGTAGGCCAGATCGCCCTTCCGCTCAACGATGGTGTACTCGTGCGTGCCCGGCTTCGCGTAGGAGAAGGCGTCGAAGCCGACGCTTCCGTTCGTGTCGTTGGTCGCGGTCCGGACGGGATTGGCCTCGGCAAGCTGCTCAGCCGTCAGGTTGCCCTCGTACACATCGAAGGTGAACTCGCCGCCCTTGAGTACGATCGGCGTGTTGTCGTCCTTCTTCACGTAGCTCTTCTGCGCACCGAGGGCCAGGCCGGTCGCGGCCGGCTGGTAGGTGTTGGTGAAGGTCTCCGGGCCGGATGTGCTCGTCACGATCGCCTTCGCATTCAGTGCTCCGTTCCCGCCGTCTGCGACCTTCACCGTGTAGGTGAGCGCATGGGTGTCGTAGACCATGCCCGGCTCCGCGCCCGGCTGCTCCACGATGGTGTAGGTGAAGTCCTTGCTCGCGGCGCCGTCCAAGTCGGAGAGCTGGAACTCGCGCGTGAAGCTGACCTTGCCGTTTGCATCGTTCTTCGCGGTGTCGAGCACGTTGCCGGCAGCGTCCTTCAAGTCGAAGGTGAACTCGCCGTCCGTGGGCTTCGTCGTGTGGTCGAAGCCGTCCGCAACCTTGATGGTCTTAGTCGCCGTCAGGGTTACGGAACCCTTTGCGTCGTAGGTGTTATTGAAGGTGGGAGCCGTAGCGGTACCGTCATAGGTGACGGTCACCTTCGTCTTGTTGTTATCGTCCTGGTTCTGCTCTACCTTGACGTGGACCTTGACTTCCTTGGCGTCGTAGAGCACGCCGTCAACGGTCTGGCCGGCTTTCTCCTCCTTGAGCGTGTAGTCGTACTCGCCCAGGTTCAGGTTCTTGACGGCCAGCTTGACCTTGCCGCCCCGGTCGTTGGTGCCCTTGGCGACCTCGTTGCCGGCCTGGTCGTACAGGCCGAAGGCGAACGCGCCGTCCGTCAGTGCCTTGCCCGCGAGGGTCTTCGTGGCCTCGATAGTGGCGTCGGCCGTCGGCTTCGAGTTGGTAAAGGTCGGCACGGCCTTCTCGCCGTCGTAGGTGACGGTCGCCTTCAGCTCGCCCTTCTCGTCGGTGACCTTGACGTGGAC
>CABUWA010000081.1 GCA_902495085.1 uncultured Collinsella sp.
GTGCACTAGAGGTCTGCTATCAGCGCCTCAGCGCAACGGATGCCGTCGGTGGCGGCACTCATGATGCCGCCGGCATATCCGGCACCCTCGCCGCAAGGGTAAAGGCCCGGGGTCGACACGGCATGGCACGCTCGGTCTCGGGTGACAGTGACCGGTGAGCTCGAACGCGTCTCCACGCCGGTAAGAACGGCATCGGGGCGGTCGTAGCCTCGTAGCTTTTTTCCGAGTAGGGGAAGTCCCAGGCGGAGCGACTCGACGATATGCTGCGGCAGGGCTTCGTCAATTGCCGTCCAGGTCACACCGAGCGGATAGGTCGGTTTTACCTTTCCGGGTGCCGTGCTGGCGCGACCTGCGAGGAAATCCCCGACGAGCTGTGCCGGCGCGTTCCAGTTGGAGCCACCTAGGCGATAGGCGGCTCGCTCGCAGGCGCGCTGGAGCTCAATGCCTGCGAGCGGATCATCGCCGGGAAGGTCGTCAGGTGTGACGTTAACGAGTAGGGCGGCATTCGCGTTGCGCCCGTTGCGGGCATTGAGGCTGGCGCCGTTGACGCACAGATGGCCTTGCTCGGAAGAGGCCGCGACAACCTGTCCTCCGGGGCACATGCAAAACGAGAACACACTGCGGCCGTTGGGGAGATGGGCGACAAGCTTGTAGGGGGCTGCTCCGAGTGCCGGGTGCCCTGCCGAAGGGCCATATTGGGCACGGTCGATGTCGCGCTGTGGATGCTCGATGCGCACACCCATGGCAAAGGTCTTTTGCGCGAGGGCAACGTTATGTTCTTTGAGAAGCTCGAATACGTCGCGGGCGGAATGGCCGCAGGCGAGAATGAGGTGCTTTGTGGCGATTGTTTCGCTTGTGGTTTCTTGCGGCGGTTTGACATCAACGCCGGTGATGGCGCCAGATCCATCGGTTCGAATATTGACGAGCTTTGTTCGATAACGGACGGTTCCACCGAGCTGCTCGATGCGCTGAGAAATGTTGGTGACGACGGTGGGGAGGATGTCGGAGCCAATGTGCGGCTTGGCGTCCCACAGGATGTCGCGAGGTGAGCCCGCTTCGACGAAGGTCTCAAGAATCAGTCGATGGGCAGGATTCTTGGTTCCCGTGTTGAGCTTACCGTCCGAGAAGGTCCCTGCGCCGCCCAGGCCAAATTGGATATTGCTTTCGGGGTCGAGGATACGCTCCTTAAGAAAGAGATCAATCGCTTCCGAGCGGCGAAGTGCGGGGTCGCCGCGCTCGATGAGCAGGGGTTTAAGGCCCGCTTCGGCAAGGGTGAGGGCGGCGAAGAGACCGGCACAGCCGGCGCCGACAACGACGGGACGCCCCTTGGGTGCATTCGGGACAGGGTTGGGGAATGAAGGAGCCTCGCCGTCTACCATGCGGATGCGCGAGCGGTCGCGCTCGGCGACGCGGTCGACCACCTCCCGCTCGAGTCGGGAGCTTGTCAGCTCAACTCGAAAGCTCAAAATAAAATGGACATCTCGCTTTTTACGGGCGTCGATTGACTTGCGATGGAGCTCAATGGCTTTAATCTGGGAATCCTCGCATCGCAGGGCTCGTTTGACGGCACGTCTACCAATAGCAAGGCAGGCAGTTTCGTCGCCGGCCTCATCGAGTGACGCGTGGACTTGGGTGATTTCGATCATCGAGGTCTCCTTAGATGCAAGAAAGAGGCCGCCCGGTGTCCCAGACGGCCCGAATGCGTTTTGATTATAGACTGCGCGGCTATAGGCTGCTTGCAGCGCGAATACCCGAGATCCAAGCCCACGCAAGGTTGAAACCGCCGCAATCGGCATCGATGTCGAGCGCCTCGCCACAGATGTAAAGTGGGGCGCCTGCCGCGTTGCTCACGCAGAGGTTGGGAGCTGAGACGCTCTCGATGGGCACGCCGCCGCGCGTGACCTGGGCCGAACGCTCCTCTGTCGTTCCCTCGACGAGCAGCTTAAAGTGCTTGAGGATTGAGACCAGATGGATGATGTCGTGCGACCCGGGGTGGCGCTGTTCGAATGCGGTGCAGACAACGTGAGAGAACTGCGGGGCAAGCATGCCGTCGAGCCAGCGGGGGTCGCGGGGTGAAAAGCCGCCGAGCAACGCAACTCGCTGATTGAGCATATCGAGCAACTCGTCTTTGGAGAGGTCGGGGAAAACGTCGAGCAGAATCGTGTCGCCGCGCTGGACGCGACGGGAGAGGTTAAAGGCGGCAACGCCCGAGATGCCAAAGGTTCGGAAGAGCACTTCGCCGTCTTCGCGCCAGAGTTCCTCGTGATTGCGGGTGAGCGTCAAACGGGCGCGGACGCGCAGGCCATCCAGTGTCTTGAGCGCAGTCTGGTCGCCGAAGACCGATGCCGACACAGGGCAGAGGACGGGATGCTGCGGTGTGAGGGAAAGATTGAACGTCTTCGCGATTTCGACAGGGTTGCCGCCCGTAGCGATAATTACGGCCTTTGCCTGCAGCGTCTCGCTCTTGCGAGGGATGTCGGCGAGCGCCTTCCGAAGCGAGCGAACCTCCGTTTTTCGGTCGTCGTGCTTTTTTGCCTTGAGTGATCGCGCGGGACGGTCTATTTGGAGTGCCCAGCCCTCGGGGGCTTTGAATGCCGAGGCAACGTTTGCTCCACAGATCAAGGTGATACCCAGGTGATTGCAAGCGTTGAGAAGCGCATCGCGCACCGATTCGGCACGAAGGGAGCGCGGATACAGCCGGCCCTCCTCGGAGGTCGTCATGATGCCCAGCGAGGAGAAGAAACTGCCGAGCTCTTGCTCGGGCTGGGGACCCATGACGGATTCGACGAATGCGGGGCGGTTGTACCGCTGGAAATCAATTGATTCGTTGGAAAGGTTGCAGCGGCCGTTGCCGGTCGCAAGGAGTTTAAGGCCGCAGGCAACATCGCGCTCAACGATGCAGGCGTTTTTGCCTGCGCGTGCGGCCGTAATGGCGGCGGCGAGACCCGAGGCCCCGCCGCCGATTACCAAGACGTCATAGGAGGCGTTTGCGTTCACTTAGGCCTCGGCGGTCTCGTGCGGGGCAATGGCCTCGACGGCAGAGACGGCTTGGGGCAGCATACCGTCGGGCAGTGCGGTCTCAACCTCGCCCTTGTCGCAAGCCTCGGCGAGTGCCGGATTGATGGGAAGCTGCCCTAGGATCTCGAGGTTGTAACGCTCGGCGACCTCGGGGAGCTTGCTCTTGCCAAAGACTTCGATCTTCTTGCCGCAATCGGGGCACTCGATATAGCTCATGTTTTCGACGATTCCCAAAATGGGCACGTTCATCTTCTCGGCCATGTTGACCGCCTTGGCGACAATCATCGAGACCAGATCCTGCGGGCTCGTGACGATGACGATGCCATCGACGGGCAGCGACTGGAAGACCGTGAGGGCGACGTCGCCCGTTCCCGGAGGCATGTCGACCAGCAGGTAGTCGATGGGGCCCCATGAGGTTTCGCTCCAGAACTGCCTGATGGCACCCGCGATAACCGGACCGCGCCAGAGGACGGGGTCGGTTTCGTTTTGGAGCAGCAGATTAGAGCTCATAACCTTGACGCCGTGCTCGGAGATTTCGGGCAGCATAAGGTTGCCGAGGGCATGGACGTGACGTCCGCTCATACCGAACATCTTAGGGATAGAGGGGCCGGTAATATCGGCATCGAGGACGCCGACCTTGTGACCGTGGCGGGAAAGCTCCGTGGCGATGGCGCCGGTGACGAATGACTTGCCGACGCCGCCCTTGCCGGAAAGCACGGCGATAACGCGCTTGACCTCGGACAGTGTATTTTCCTCAAATTGCGACGGCGACGTTTGCCCGCCGGCTGCCTGTGCGTGCTCGCAACCCATGTTTGACTCCTTTGTATATGCTGGGGCCGGAGCCCCGCGGTGTGACACGAGCGTCATTGTACCCTCGTTTGCGAGCGGGAGTCATTCATGATGCGTGGTAGGCGATCGACGGTATTCGAAAGGACGGACCGAGCGTGCAGTCTGCGGCGTCAGACAACGCAAAAGGTCTGCGAATCTTGTATTACGAACATCTGTGCGCGTCGAGTGCGTTAAACTCATCGTCAGTGTGATTTGAAGTTGTAGGAGGCAAGGAGCTTCCATGTCTGATTCTTCTATCGTTATTCGTGGCGCGCGCGAGCATAACCTGCGCGATATCGATGTTTCCATTCCGCGTGACCAGCTCGTGGTCATAACCGGTCTTTCCGGATCGGGCAAGAGCTCGCTGGCGTTCGATACCATCTATGCCGAGGGCCAGCGCCGTTACGTCGAGAGCCTTTCGAGCTATGCGCGTCAGTTTTTGGGCCAGATGGACAAGCCCGATCTGGACTCGATTGACGGCCTGTCGCCGGCCGTGTCGATCGACCAGAAGACGACGTCCAAAAACCCACGCTCGACGGTGGGCACCGTAACCGAGATTTACGACTATCTGCGTCTGCTGTTTGCTCGCGTGGGAACGCCGCACTGTCCTGAGTGCGGTCGTGTCATCGAGCGTCAGACGACCGATCAGGTCGCCGATAAGGTGCTGGCGGCGGGGGAGGGCCGTCGCGCGTTTGTGTTGGCGCCGGTGGTTCGTGGACGCAAGGGCGAATATGCCAAGCTGTTTGAGGACCTGCGTGCGGAGGGCTTTAGCCGTGTGCGCGTCGACGGCGAGGTGCGCTCGCTTGACGACCCTATCGACCTGGACAAGAAGTTCAAACACGACATTGAGGTCGTGGTCGACCGTATCGTGATTCGAGAGAACTCCCTGGGTCGCATTGCCGAGTCCGTTGAGCAGGCGACGGCACTGGCGCACGGTAACGTGAACGTGTACATGCTGCCCGACCGCGACGCTCCCGAGGGAACCGAGGGCGAGCTGCTGGAGTATTCGCTGGCACTGGCGTGCCCGGAACACGGGCATTCCATCGACGACCTGCAGCCGCGCGATTTCTCGTTCAACGCGCCCTATGGTGCATGTCCCGAGTGCGATGGCCTGGGCTTTAAAAAGACGGTCGATGCCGAGGCGCTGATTGAAGACCCCTCAAAGTCGATTGCCGATGGAGTCTTTGGCAGCCTGTTCGGCAATTCCAACTATTATCCGCAGATTTTTGCTGCGGTCTGCAAACACTTTAAGGTGAGTGCCGATACGCCATGGGAGGACCTGCCCCCGCGGGTGCGTCGTGCGTTTTTGGATGGCATGGGCGACACGAAGATTTCGGTCGACTATCAAAAGCTCGATGGGCGTCGCAGCCAGTGGGACACTAAGTTCTCGGGCGTGCGCAATATCCTGTACGAGCGCTACAGCGAGACGACGAACGAGAACACCAGAGCTCGCTTGGAGAAATACATTCGCGAAGAGCCATGCTCGAGCTGTCACGGTGCTCGCCTGCGTCCCGAGATGCTTGCCGTCACCGTGGGCGGCAAGTCCATTTACGATGTCTGCTGCCTGTCGTGTCGCGAGTCGCTCGAGTTTTTTGAGGGCCTGGAGCTTACCGAGCGTCAGCAGTTCATCGGCGGGCGCATCGTCAAGGAAATCCTGGAGCGCCTGCGTTTTCTGGTCGATGTCGGACTCGACTATCTGACGCTCGATCGCGCCTCGGCGACGCTTTCCGGCGGTGAGGCCCAGCGCATTCGCCTGGCAACGCAGATCGGCGCCGGCCTCATGGGCGTTCTGTACATTCTGGACGAGCCATCGATCGGCCTTCACCAACGCGATAACGAACGCCTGATCAAGACGCTCGAGCGCTTGCGCGATATCGGCAATACCGTTATCGTCGTCGAGCACGACGAAGATACAATTCGCGCTGCCGACTACGTGATCGATATGGGTCCCGGTGCAGGCGTTAACGGCGGACACGTGGTCGCCGCGGGAACGCCTGCCGATATCATGGCGTGCCCCGATTCCATGACGGGTGCCTATTTGACCGGCAAGCGGATGATCCGCGTGCCCGATGAGCGCCGCAAGCCCGGCCGCGGCTGTCTTAAGATCACGGGCGCCCGCGCTAACAACCTCAAAAATGTTACCGCCAAGATTGAGTTCGGTACGCTCACAGTCGTTACCGGTGTTTCGGGATCGGGCAAGAGCTCCCTGGTCACCGATACGATTGCGCCCGCGCTTACGAATGCCATCCATCGTTCGACGCGTCCCGTGGGGCCGTACAAGAAGATTGAGGGCATTGAGTGCATCGATAAGGTAATCGATATCGACCAGTCACCGATCGGTCGCACGCCGCGTTCGAACCCTGCGACCTATATTGGCCTGTGGGATGATCTGCGTGCGCTATTTGCAAGCACGCCGGAGTCGAAGGCGCGCGGCTACTCGCCGGGACGTTTCTCCTTTAACGTAAGCGGCGGTCGCTGCGAGGCGTGCAAGGGCGATGGCCAGATCAAGATCGAGATGCACTTCCTTCCCGATATCTATGTCCCCTGTGAGGTATGTGGCGGCAAGCGCTATAACCGCGAGACACTCGAGGTTACCTACCGCGGCAAGACAATCTCGGACGTGCTCGACATGAGTGTCACCGAAGCACTGGCTTTCTTTGGGAATATCCCGCAGATTAAGCGCAAACTGCAGACCCTATATGACGTGGGTCTGGGCTACGTGAGCTTGGGCCAGCCCGCTACGACGCTTTCGGGCGGCGAGGCGCAGCGCGTGAAGCTCGCCAAGGAGCTTCATCGTCGTCAGACAGGCAAGACGTTCTACATTTTGGACGAGCCCACAACCGGCCTTCATTTTGAGGATGTTCGCCAGCTGCTCGACGTGTTGCAGCGCCTGGTCGATGCGGGCAACACGGTTCTGGTGATCGAGCACAACCTTGATGTCATCAAGGTTGCCGACCGCCTGATCGATATGGGCCCCGAAGGCGGCAATGGCGGCGGAACCGTCGTGGTCTCGGGCACGCCCGAGCAAGTCGCGGCATGTTCGCAGAGCTACACGGGCAAGTTCTTGGCGCCGCTGCTCAAGCGTGACCGTGAGCGTCAGGCGCAGCTCGACGCACAGTAAAGAGACGTTGTAGTACCGACGCGCCACCGATTCCTTCTGATTCGGTGGCGCTTCTGTGTGTCGAGATGGCATATGCGGCGGAATTGGCCCTATACTTAATCCTTGCGTCGCTCTGCGAGGGAAAGGATGTGCCATGGCAAAGGCTGTTAAGACGCCAAAAACCAATGCGATGCGCGAGCTGGAAAGCGCCGGCATCTCCTATGTTCTCCATACGTACGAAGACGATGGCGATGAATCGTCAGGTCTGGGCGTCGCGATTTCCGAGCAGCTTGGCGAGGAGCCCGGTCAGGGATTTAAGACCCTGGTCTGCACGACGCCGTCCAACGACCATGTCGTGTGCTGCATTCCTGTTGCCGACGAGCTCGACCTCAAGGCCGCCGCGCGCGCCGCAGGCGAAAAGTCGCTGACCATGATGCATGTCAAAGATCTGCTTGCCGCGACGGGGTATGTCCGCGGCGGTTGCAGCCCGGTCGGTATGAAAAAGCGCTTCCGGACGCTGATCGATGAGACATGCGTCCTTTGGGATACCATTTTTATCTCGGGTGGCAAGCGCGGCTATCAGCTTGAGCTTGCTCCCGATGACTTAGTTGCATTTTGCGGGGCGACGGTTGCCCCGATCACGAGAGAGGACTGAGCGATGCCGCAGGAAGAATCAAAGCGCGGAGCTCACTTTGCAAAAGGGTCGGCTCCTCAGGCGCCCGCGCCCGAGGCCGCTTCGTTCGATAATGAGATTCGAAACGCCTGGTCCGCTGCCGCTGACCCGGGCGAGACGGCCGTGTACTTGCGTGCCGCCGGTGCCGGCACGGCACTTCCCCGTACGGTTCTTTCTTCGGCTCGTCCCGATGAGACGGCTGTCTTTTTGGCCGCCGCTCAATCGAGCGCCAGCGTGATGCCGAACGCCTCCGAGGCTCCTCGTGCGCCGCGTCCCGATGAGACGGCGGTGTTTTTGATGGCAGCTCAGGGAAAGAGCACGCCGCAGAGCGCTCCTGCCGCTCGTTCCGCCAAGCCCACGGCTCATGATGATGACGAACCGCTTCTTTCGGATGACGAATGGTCGCCGCTTGGTTCGACCGATCCCGTCGAGGGCGTGGCCATCGACGGTGATGACGACTGGGACCCTCTGTCGTTTTCTGCCCGAACCGTCGCCGCCAAAGAAGTTGACACGGTGTTTGGCGACCATGCCATATTCGATGATGATGCCGTATCCGGAAACAACATGCCGAACAGCGATGACGTCGCACCTGCTGATGACGCCGTTTTGGTTGACGATCCCTTTGCGATGACCGGCTCCTTTGCCGTCGTGGACGATTTACTGCCACAAGATGAGGTTCATGAGGTCTCTCAGGACGACGTAGACGATATGGGTTCGTCGGACTACTCCACGGTCGGTCGCTCTGCTGGCCTTATGACCGTGCTGACCATCGTGTCGCGCGTCACCGGGTTTATCCGCACGTGGGCCATGGCGGCCGCCATCGGCATGTCGCTGCTCTCGTCCTCCTATCAGGTTGCCAACAACCTGCCCAA
>CABUWA010000082.1 GCA_902495085.1 uncultured Collinsella sp.
ACCAGCTTGGTCGCCGCAAAGCGCACCGGAATGTGCGCCGTCACGGCATGGTCCTCGATCAGGTTAGCAATACCGTGGATGCAGCGATGCAGCGCACCGCCGTCCGGACCGTCGGGCGCGCAAAAGTCCAGGCGACCGGGGCGCTCGCGGAACCGCGCCACGTGCAAGGCATGATCCACCAACTCGCCGATACCCTCGTTGCGGGCAGCACTAATGGGAACAACGGGCACGCCCAACAGACTCTCGAGCAGGTTGACGTCCACGGCACCGCCGTTGGCGGTCACCTCGTCCATCATGTTGAGCGCGATGACCATAGGACGGTCAAGCTCCATGAGCTGCAGTGTCAGGTACAGGTTACGCTCGATGTTGGTGGCGTCAATGATGTCGATGATGGCGTCGGGATGCTCGTCAAGGATAAACTGGCGGCTCACAATCTCCTCGCCCGTGTACGGCGACAGGGAGTAAATGCCGGGCAGGTCGGTAACGCTTGCCTCGGGATGGTTACGGATGGTGCCGTCCTTGCGGTCGACCGTCACGCCAGGAAAGTTACCGACATGCTGGTTGGAGCCCGTAAGCTGGTTGAACAGCGTGGTCTTGCCGCAGTTTTGGTTACCGGCAAGGGCAAAATGCAGCGGTGCGCCCTCGGGCACGGCCGTCTTGGCAGCACGGGGCGAATACGTCCCCTCGCCGAGTGCCGGATGCTCCGTCGTGCCGATTGCGGCGTTAGCGCGCGGGCCGGTATCGGTGTCGTGCACATCCACGAGCTCAATGCGTGCGGCATCGTCCTTGCGCAGCGTCAACTCGTAACCACGCAGGCGAATCTCGAGCGGGTCGCCCATGGGGGCGCACTTCATCATGGTGACTTCGGTGCCCGGCGTTAGGCCCATGTCCAAAATATGCTGTCGGAGTGCCTGGTCGTCCGATGCCACCGATACGACAACGGCGTCCTTTCCAATCTCGAGCGTATCGAGCTTCACGTCCGTGTTCCTCCCCCGGCGCCCACAGGGCGTTGTATTTATGTTCACCATGGCTAACCGTTTGCCATGGCTAACCAATTGTAACCATGCATGATAGCGCGAACACACAACGACGTTCAATCGACAGATCGGTGCAAGGGGAATTCTGGGCCATTGCTTCCCAGACGGGCCTGTTGCGGAAACCGAATCCCACTCCGGAACACCTAAACGGGACGGGCTTTCCGGTTGAGGCATCTAGCGGAAACTGCAGCCCGGAATCGGCGCTCAGACTGGGATGCGATTTCCCAATGGGGCCCTCGGGGAAACTACAGCCCGGAATCTGCTCTCGAAACGGGACGCGGTTTCCCCGAGGACCGAAACAACCGCCCGCCCCTCGACAAAATGATCCGTTCCCTCCGTCGCATGCGGAACATCCAAGGAGTGTCCCAGGGTGCCGGCACAATAGGAACGTCCCCAGCTGCCGGCGGCATTTCGCCGCAACAGCAAAAGCCCGCGCTGGCAACAAATGTCACCTGCGCGGGCTTGGTGGGCGCTCACAAAGGCACGTTACAGAGGCCCACGTCAGTTATGGATTACCGAACGGCACCGGCACGCGATGCCTCCGTCGGCTTACCAAGCGATGAAGCTTGCCGCAGTCTTAGACTATCGGCGCAATGCCGGCAAAGTGCAGATACAGCGAAATGATTGCCACGACAATGACCACCGCTGCGATCAGCTTGTCGTGCAGATGCGGAAGCACCGGTTTACCGCGGCCTCGCTCGCCCAGCATATAAACGGGAATGGCCGGAGCAAAAAGAATCGTCGTGATCATAACGCCCTGAAGACCCGTCGACCACACCAGGAACAATGTGTAGATGAAGCCGAGCGTACCGAAGAAGCGGGCTTTGCCGACGCTGGGCGCATGCGGCCCGTCCAGATGCTCGTTCTTCCAGCCAATCACCATGTAATAGGCAGCCGAGCAGACATACGGAACCAGAATCGTGTTGACTGCGCAGCTATAGAAGAACTGGTAGGTGCTCGCCGCCACATACGACACGATCAAGAAGAGCTGCGTGATGCCGGAGCTCACGAGAACCGTTACCACCGGGGCGTCGTGCTTGTTCGTCTTGGCAAACGCCAGAGGGAAGGATCCCTGGCGCGCCGCCTCGAACGGCGTCTCGGACGCAATGATGACATAGCCCAGCAGCGCGCCGACCAACGAAAGGATAACGCCAAGGTTTACGATGGCAGCACCAACCGGACCGATTGCGCACTCGAGAATTCCCGCCATGGAGGGCGTTGCAAGCTGTGCCATCTCCTCGCGCGGCATAATGCCGAGCGACAGCATCGAGATGATCAGATACAGCGTGAATACAGCCGCAAATCCGAGCGCCGTCGAGCGGCCGACGTCACGCACGTACTTTGCACGGCCCGAGATAACGACAGCGCCCTCGATGCCCGTGAAGACCCAGACAAGGGCGATCATGGTCGAGACAACCTGCTCGCCAAAGCCAGGACCAGCCGGCTCTCCCCAGAAGTTGTCCATAAAGATATCGACGTTGAACTTACCCAGGAGCACGATACTCAGCACAAAGAGCCCCAGCGGCACCAGCTTCGCCAACGTGACGATCGTGTTAATGCCCGCAGCCTCCTTAACGCCACGAAGCACAAGGGCGGTAAGGAACCACAAAAACACGCTGGCGCAGACGATAGAAAGCAGGTTGTTACCCGCGCCAAACGCAGGGAAGAAATAGCCCAGCGCGCTAAACAGCAAGAGCGCAAAGCTCACGTTGGAAAGACATGCGCTGATCCAGTAGCCCCAAGCGGAGTTGAATCCAATGTAATCGCCAAAACCGGCCGCAGCGTATGCATAGATGCCGCCGGTCAGGTCGGGACGGGCCTGAGACAAACCGTTGAACACCATCATCAGCGCAAAGACGCCAATAAAGCAAATTCCCCACGAGACGATAACCGCACCGGTATTTGCCCCACCTGCTGCCATATCGCCGGCAAGCGAAAAGATGCCGCCACAAATACTGGCGGTAATGACCATCATGGTCAGACGAAAGAGATCGAGGCCATTAGGGTCGATAATCTCTTCATTTTGAGCTTTAGAGGCCATTGTATGTGCACCCCCTTCATCATGTGATCGAACGAAAGATGGCCCGGACGTCCCGAATCGGGTGCCGGGCCATCGGTCAAGCGATCATCAGACTGTTACAGCTACCGCGTTAGAAGCGCAGCGACAGGCAAGAAAGGCCGCCGTCGACCTTGCGATACTCGGAGGTGTCAACGACGAGTGTCTTGTAGCCCAGATCCTGCACGGCCTTGAGCACAGTCGGATAGCCCTCGGCAACGATGACCGTACCGTTGACCCAGATGCAGTTGGCGCCGTACGCCTCGTCCTCGGGCACGACGATCTTGTTGTACTGGGCAAAGTCGGGCTTATCGATGAACTCACCAGAGACGAGCATGTTGTTGTCCTCGATGTAGTTGACGCCCGTCTTGAGGTGCAGGACCTCCTCCAGCGGAACCTCAGAACCCTCGAGGCCCCAGCCCTCGAGAATCTCACAGAACTGGCGGATGCCCTCTTCGTTGGTACGAGCGGAGCGACCGACGTAGAAATGGTCACCGACCATCATGACGTCGCCGCCGTCGAGCGTGCCCGGAGAAACGATGTGCTTGACATGCTCGTCGTCAAAGAAGCGACGGACGGCCGGCTCGATCTCGTCCTTCTCGCCGTTGCGGCTATCGGCACCGGGGTTGGTAATGATGGCGCCGCAGCGAGTGATGACGGCCGGATCTTCGACGAAGCAGCTGTCGGGATACTGCTCGAGTGCCGGCAGCACCGACACGTCAACGCCGCACTGCTCGAGCGCATGCTCGTAATCGTAGTGCTCCTCGATGGCGCGCTCGTAGATGGGCTGGCCAAGCTCGGGGGCACTCGTGATGCCATTGCTCAGGGACTTGCCGGGGCGGCGGATGATGACGTGGCTGAACTTGGTCATGATGATCCTCCTTGGATCTCTTAGCAGAGAGCGGGACTTCTTCGCGCCCGCCTTCCTTTCGATGTCTTTATCTTAGGGCGGTTTTCCTGTTTTGTATATTGTATACAATCCTGAACGGTAGGTATTCTTCGGTAAGCGTATTTTTACGTATCGGCGCAAAGTAGCATGATTTAGCCGGTCGTTCTATAATTCAACTGAGCTATTCAAGTGAAACGTATTTGCTTTTAGAAATATACCGTTAAGGAACATAGGCTCATGGAAACGCTCAGAAGACCCCTGAAAGACCACGTATACGACTACATTTCGAGCTGTATTGACGCCGGCGAGCTTTCGGCCGGCGACCGGCTGAGCGAGCAAGCGATCTGCGACGCCATGGGCGTGTCGCGCACGCCGGTCCGCGAAGCGCTCATCCAGCTCGCAAGCGACGGCTATCTGGACAATCTCCCCCGCCGCGGATTCCGCGTCCGTGGGTTCGATCAGCAAAACGCCGTTGAAGTTTTTGAAATTATGGGGCCGCTCGACGGGCAGGCCGCATATCTCGCCTGTCCGAACCTAACCGACGATGACATTACGCAGCTTAAATTTCTCGTCGGCTCCATGGACCTCGCGATCCAAGGCGGTCTCATCCGAAAGTACGACGACATTCAGCGAGACTTTCATCTGACGTACTTCAACCGCTGCGGCAACGACCGTCTGCGCGATATGATCTCGCAGCTCGAACGCTGCTTTATCAAGCGCGATTACGAAACTGTCGACCAGGAAACGGCGTGTAAACTGCTCAATAAAGCCAACAACGAACATGCTCATATTCTTGAGTTGTTCGAAGCACGAGATGCGACGGGCGTGCGCGACTACGTTCGCGATGTCCATTGGAACACAGAAAACGCCCAGTTCACCGTCTGGTAGGAAACGATGCCCTTGCGGAAAGCGTGTACCGTTATTCCCGCTCGAAACGGGTCGCAGTTTCCCAACGGGGCCCCTCGGGGAAACTGCGACCCAGAATTTGAGCTCGAAACGGGATATGGTTTCCCTAACAGGCCTCTTACGGAAAATGCATCCCAGAATCCCCGCTCGAAACGGGACGCGCTTTCCCAGTCGAGGCCCTATGGGAAACTGCGTCCCACCTTGAAAGGCAAAACTGGAACGCAGTTTCCGGGCGGGGCATCAAAAACGAAGTTGCGGTGGAATAGTTCCTGGATGGGCTGGTTGATGCCCCAGATCGGAGCTATTTCACCGCAAGTTATTGAAGGGCTGGGATGCCCGTCCTCTTACAGATGGCGCTCCAGGAAGCGGAAGGCTAGGCGAATCCAGGGACGGACCGCCACCTGCTTGTCCTCGTTGTCGACCGCGGTGTTGGCGTTGCCGAGCGAAAGGCCGTGACCACCCTGGTCGAAGACGTGCATCTCGCATGCAACGCCCTCCTCGGCCATGCGCTGCGCAAACGGGTATACCTGCGCGATCGGCGCCGTCTTGTCGTCGGACACGCCCCACACAAAGGTCGGTGGCATCTGACGCGAAACATGCGTGGTGGGGCAGATGTCGGCCAGATGCTCGTCAGTTGCCTCGCCGCCCGTCACCATCGACAGGTAGTCGTTGAGCAAATCGCGTCCCGTCTTGCCGCCCGTCTTGGGCACGCGCAAGTCAATGCGCGGATCGCGCGTCTGCATGTCGCGCACATAGGCAAAGTCGAGCAATGGATAGCCCAGCACCACGGCATCGGGACGAATGTCGTCCGGACGCACCCCGGCAAGTGCCGCAAAGGAGCCGGTCTTCCACTGTGTTGCCAGCGAGGCGCAAATCATGCCGCCAGCAGAAAAGCCCACGACGCACACGCGCTTAGGATCGACATGCCACTCGTCGGCGTTGGCGCGCACCGTGGCGACCATCTTGGCAAGATCTGCCTGGGGGTGCGGAAAGCTCACGTCACCCGTAGAACTCGTGACATAGTTGAGCACAAAGGCCTGGTAACCGTGATCCAAAAACGCAAACGCCACAGGATCCTGCTCATGCGGAGCGATATGCGTAAACGCACCTCCGCCACAGATAATCACCGCGGGGCGGCGGCCATTCGGTTTATCGGGCAACGGCTCGGCACCCAAATACGTAAACGTCGCCGGATAATCCTCGGTCGGCTCCTCGCCCCACAGCGCATGGTTCTCGACAATCATATGTGCTCCCTTCGCGCAAATTATGCGCCCTTGTTTTTCGCCTTCAAGCGTACCCCACTTGAACCCGTGGCGCAGAAACACTCCGGCAATAAGTTTCCCTTCAACTGATATATCACATAATCCCAGTTCAGGGGTATCGTTGAGCAGCGTAGAATAGGGGCGTTGACCAAGCCGCGAAACACATGTGAAACGTTTCCGGCAAACCAAACGCGCGATATGCGCCTATTTAAGTTGGAGGCAACTATGGGTCTGCTCGATTCGCTTAAGTCCACCTTCACCTCGACCGGCGAGGCGTCCGTTCCGCCCGCAGCAAGCTTCGCTACCCGCGAAGGCGTCATCTATGCCCCCGTCAACGGCGTGCTCGTCAACCTGGACGAGGTTCCCGACGAGACGATCGCCTCGGGCATGCTTGGCCAGGGCTATGGCATCGAGCCCATTACCGGCACCATCTATGCGCCCGCCAACGGCCGCATCGGTGCCACCACTGTCACCAACCACTCCATCGGCATGATTACCGAGGACGGCCTGCGCGTGTTCATCCATGTTGGCCTGGGCACCGTGGAAATGAACGGCAAGGGTTTTGCCCGCTTTGTCGAGATGGGCGATGTGGTCAAGGCAGGCCAGCCGCTCATCAGCTTCGACCGCGAGGCCATTAAGGCCGCTGGTCACGAGGACATCGTGACCGTCATCGTCTCCGAGCTCGATCGTCTTAAGAGCATCGACCATGTCGGCGAGTCTGGAACGCTTATCGGCGGCAACCCGCTCGTCAAGCTTGGCGACCCGCTGCTGGTTGCCAAGACCAAGTAGCCAGACCCCGCGCCACACAGCCAAAAGGCACCTCGTCAAGCGCCCACGACCATTAGGCCGCGGGCGCTTTTCGTTTGAAAAACCATCCCGCCAATGCCTTATCTGTATAGCCCAAATGAGCCGAGCTGCTAGAATATCGAACTGTATGGATAACTATCATTCAACCGTTATGGGAGGATACGTGAACCGCACCAAAATCGCGCAGCTCTATGCCGATGCCGAGTCGCTCGGCGGCCAGACCGTCACCGTCGCCGGCTGGGTCAAGTCCGTCCGCGACATGAAGAACTTTGGCTTTGTTACGCTCAACGACGGCAGCTGCTTCCGCGACCTGCAGGTCGTCATGAACCGCGAGGCACTCGACAACTACGACGAGATCGCCCATCAAAACGTCTCGGCCGCACTCATTTGCACCGGCACCGTCAAGCTGACCCCCGATGCGCCCCAGCCTTTCGAGCTTTCTGCCACCTCCATCGAGGTCGAGGGCACGAGCGCCCCGGATTACCCGCTGCAGAAGAAGCGCGCAACCGTCGAGTTCCTGCGCACCCAGCAGCACCTGCGTCCGCGCACCAACCTGTTCCGCGCCGTGTTCCGCATCCGCTCTGTCGCGGCTGCCGCCATCCACCGCTTCTTCCAGGAGCAGGGCTTTGTCTACGTCAACACCCCCATCATCACCACGAGTGACTGCGAGGGCGCCGGCGAGATGTTCCGCGTGACCACGCTCGACCCCAAAAACCCGCCCCTCACCGAGTCCGGCGAGGTCGACTGGAGCCAGGACTTCTTTGGCAAGCATGCGAGCCTCACCGTGTCCGGCCAGCTCAATGCCGAGAACTTTGCCATGGCCTTTGGCGATGTGTACACCTTTGGCCCCACCTTCCGCGCCGAAAACTCCAACACCACGCGCCACGCCGCCGAGTTTTGGATGATTGAGCCCGAGATGGCCTTCGCCGACCTCAACGACTACATGGACAACGCCGAGGCCATGCTCAAGTACGTTCTTAAGGACGTTATGGCCACCTGCCCCGACGAGCTCAATATGCTCAACAAGTTTGTGGACAAGGGTCTGCTTGAACGCCTGGACCATGTCGCCAACTCCGACTTTGCCCGCGTCACCTATACCGAGGCCGTTGAAATCCTGGAGCAGGCCGTCGCCGCCGGCCACAAGTTCGACTATCCCGTGAGCTGGGGCATCGACCTGCAAACCGAGCACGAGCGTTTCCTGACCGAGGAGCACTTTAAGCGCCCGACCTTCGTAACCGACTACCCGGCCGAGATCAAGGCCTTCTACATGCGCATGAACGAGGACGGCAAGACCGTCGCCGCCGCCGACTGCCTGGTGCCGGGCATCGGCGAGATCATCGGTGGCTCCCAGCGCGAGGAGCGCCTGGATCTGCTCGAGGCCCGCATCAAGGACCTGGGCATGAATCCCGAGCAGTACAAGTACTACCTTGACCTGCGCCGCTACGGTTCCTGCAAGCACGCCGGCTACGG
>CABUWA010000083.1 GCA_902495085.1 uncultured Collinsella sp.
CATGGAGCTTTTCGTACCCCCTCATGAAGATCGGTATGGACAGCATGAACGCCACGAGTATCGTCGCGCTGCGCTGCATCATCGCCTTTGCGGCTTGCCTGCTGCTCTTCCACAAGCACACGTTGCGCATCAACCGCGACCTCATGGTCCGAGCCGCCATCATCGGCGCCATTATGGCAACCGAGCTCACCTGCATGTGCTTGGGCTCTAGCCTCACCTCTGCCTCCACTGCCGGCTTTTTGCAGAGCCTGACGGTCGTGATCGTGCCGTTTGCCAACGCCGCCCTGCTGCGTCGCGCCCCCGAGCGCAAGGTGCTCGTCGGCACCGCCATCGTCACCTGCGGCATGCTGCTGCTCTCGGGCGCCGACTTCACCAGTCTGAACCCGGGCGCGCTCATCATGCTGCTCTCCGCCTTTGTCTATGCCGGCCATATCATTGTGGCGAAGCGCTTTGTCGAAGATGTCGACCCGCTGGCTCTGGGTGTTTGGCAGCTGGGCTTTGGCGGCCTGTTCTCGGGCATTGCCGCATGCGCCTTTGGCGGCTTCACGCTTCCCAGTACGCCCAGCGAGATCGTCGTTGTCGTCGCGCTCGCACTCATCTGCTCTGCCTATGGCTTTATCACCCAAACGCTCGTGCAGCCCCACGTGCCCGCCGAGACCACCGGCTTCGCCTTCTCGCTCGAGCCGGTCTGCTCCGCCGTCTTCTCGTTCTTCCTGGTCGGCGAGGTCCTGAGCCCCATCGCCTTCTTTGGCGCCGCTCTCATCCTCACCGGCGTCATGGTGGCAACCGTCGAGCTTCCGCGCCTTCGCGCACATGGACAGGCTCGCATGGCAGGGGCGCCCGAGCGCGTCTCGTAGACCCCACTCCTTATACAGCCGCGGCATAAAGGCAACCGGTGCGCCTTTACAATAGATGCCAACAGAGCATCTGCCATAAAGGAGCCCCATGGACACCGCAACTCGCGACCGCAACATAGCAACTTGGTTGGGCGATGCGCCGCAGCCGGTACGTGACACTACGAACCAGCTGCTCGAGCGCATCGCCCTTTTGCGTGCCGAGCAGACTATCTACCCGGCACAAGACGACATCCTCAATGCCCTCGCCTACACGCCGGCCGACCAGGTCAAGGTTGTCATCTTGGGTCAAGACCCCTATCACGGGCCCGACCAGGCCATGGGACTGTCGTTCTCGGTCCCCGCGACACAAACCAAGTTGCCGCCGAGCCTGCGCAACATCTATAAGGAACTCAAAGCCGATCTGGGTTGCCCCATTCCCGCCACGGGAGACCTAACACCATGGGCACAGCAGGGCGTCCTACTCCTCAATACTACGCTCACCGTGCGCGAGCATGCCGCCAACTCGCACGCCAAACTGGGCTGGAGCACCCTGACCGACTACGTTATCGAACGCTGCTGTCAGCTGCCCCAGCCGGTAGTCTTTTTGGCATGGGGCCGCTTTGCCCAGCAGATGGTTGAGGGCAAGCTCGCCGCAATCGGCGCGGGCAAGGCAACGGACAAGTTCTGCCTTGCCTCCACACACCCCTCGCCGCTTTCGGCCAACCGTGCCACGGCAGAACTCCCCGCCTTTATGGGGTCGCGCCCCTTCTCGACAGCCAATCGGCTACTCGAACAGCACGGCTCGACCCCCGTCAACTGGACTTGCCTCAGCTAAAAATCGATACATCAAAAACGCGCCCGACGGCTTTCCATCGGGCGCGTATCCTATTCGGGCCAGATAAACTGGGTGCGGCCGGCCTCGCCACCATCGATCAGCAGACTCTGTCCGGTCATAAACCGGTTGGTCACGCCCGCAAAGTAGATCCACTCGGCGATCTCTTGGGCGGTGGCCCAGCGCTTAAGCGGCGTGAGCTCCATAATCTGGTTCCACAGGTGCTCGTCTTCCATCACGCAACGGTTGAGCGGCGTAATAACGCCGCCCGGGTCCACACTGTTGGCGATGGCCTGCGGTGCCAGGCGGTTTGCAAGGTTCTTGGTGTAGGCGATGACGCCGCCCTTGCTGGCGGCATAGGCGGGAAACTCCGATCCCGTATGCCCGCTCGCCGACCCCACATTGACCACGGATTTGATAGCCGGCGCCGGCTTGGCGGCAAGCCCCTCCCCCACAAAGGCGTAGCGCTCGGTCACGTTGATGGTACCGCACAGGTTGGCGGCGATGTCATCGGCCGAATCCTGCGTACCGGCAACGTTCACGATTACCTGGGGTTCAAGGTCGTCTGGAAACGAGTCCGGCTCGCGGACATCAAGGATCAGATGACGGTAGCGCTCGTGTTCGATCGCCGCCGGCAGCAGATCAAAGCCTACGACCTCGTGACCCTCGTCCAAAAAGCGCTGCACGCATGCGGCTCCGATACCGCCCGAAGCGCCCGTGATCAAAACCCGCATAATTGCTCCTTAGGCGGTTGCGTGGCGCTCGAGGTACTCGGAGCCCACATTCTCGCGCTCCCAGCCGCGCACGACCTTGTAGCCCACGGGGCTCAGGAAGACCTCGCACAGCAGCTCGGCGACGGCACCCGTCAGCGAGCACATAAGGACCTGCACCCAGGTCCAACCAAAGAACGTGTGGCTCACCACAATGGCAAAGACCAAGTTGTCGATAAACTGGCCAACACCCGTGGACACATAGGAACGGAAGGCAAAGCTCGCAAAGTTATTCTTCTTGAGCATACGGCCGAGCGACTGGTTGAGCGTGGAGTTAACCACGGCAGAAACGAGCATTGCCAGCGAAGAGCCCAGCACCACGTACCAGGTGCCGCCGATGGTGGCGTTAAGGGCGGTGTTGACCTCGATCATGCCCGTGTCGTAGTAGGCGCCCCACATGCCGGGCGTGAGCGAACATGCCCAAAAGCACAGGCTCACGGCCAGGTTGACCAGCAGCGCGAGGATAGAGATTTTGATGGATGCCTTGGCGCCAAAGCGCTTGCAGATCATGTCCTGGCACAAAAACGAAACCCAGCTCACCACAAAGCCACAGTCGAGCGCCAGATACGGCAGGCTGATGAGCTCCTTGTTGGCCAGCAGGTTCATCATGATGACGCTCACGAAAAACAGCGAAACCGTTGCCGCGGGAATGCTCCGCAACAGGACCTTGTAGTCCTCCATGACCTTCTTGATCATTATGTACTCCTTTGGTTTTAGGTTTAACGAGCAGGATATCGGACCCGAACTGCTCGGACGTCTCGGTCTTGAGACGACGGTGGGTATGATAGCCGCTCGCGCGGCATCAGGCAAGCAAATGGCGCGGCAGCCCCACAGGGCCACCGCGCCGATGCGTTAAAACGCTACGTTGCCAAACTCCGACAGGATAAGGTCGGGGTTGTGGTCGGTTGCCCAGTCCACGTTCCACGGGCTCGTGAACAGCAGCAGCTTACCGCCGCGCATGTCCTCGACGCGCAGGGTGTCGCGCGTGAGCGAAAGGCCCGGGATATCGATGGTGTCGGGGTCGTTCTGGATCCAGCGGATGTCCGTATAGGGCAGTGGCTGGCGACGAACCTCAACACGGTACTCGGCCTTGAGGCGGCGCTCGAGTACCTCAAACTGCAGCACGCCGACCACGCCCACGATGACGCTCTCCATGCCGGCACCCAGCTCGCGGAAGATCTGGATGGCACCCTCTTGGGCAAGCTCCTCCATACCCTTGACGAACTGCTTGCGCTTGAGCGTGTCGACCTGCGTAATGCGAGCGAACATCTCGGGGGCAAACGTCGGGATCTGCGGATACTGCACGTGGCGCTTGCCGAAGCACACGGTGTCACCGATGCTAAAGATACCCGGATCGAACAGGCCCACGATATCGCCCGCGTACGCCTCGTCCACGATGGCGCGGTCGTCGGCCATCATCGACGTGCCCGTGGCAAGCTTGAGCTTGCGGTTGCCCTGCACGTGGAAGGCGTCCATGCCGCGCTCGAACTTGCCCGAGCAAATGCGCACAAAGGCGATGCGGTCGCGGTGGTTCTTGTCCATGTTGGCCTGGATCTTAAACACAAAGCCGCTAAAGTCGTCGCGGCAGGGATCGACCGGTTCGCTGGTGAGCGTATCGGTATAGGCGCGCGGCGTCGGGGCCAGACGCAGGAACTCCTTCAGGAAAGGCTCCACGCCAAAGTTGGTAAGCGCCGAGCCAAAGAACGCCGGGCTCAGCTTGCCGCAGGCCACGGCATCCAAATCGAGCTCGTCGCCGGCACCATCGAGCAGCTCGATATCGTCCATCAGGTTCTTATGGTTCTCCTCGCCGATGAGCTCGTCCATGGCGGGGTCGCCCAGCTCGGCCTCGACCTCGGCAACCTTCTTGGTGGCGTTGGCGTGGCCGTCGCCCTCAAAGGCAATGACGCGACGGGTCTGACGATCGAACACGCCGCGGAAGTTGCGGCCGCTGCCGATCGGCCAGTTCATGGGATAGGTGTTGATGCCCAGAACATTCTCGATCTCTTCCATGAGCTCAAACGGATCACGGGCCTCGTGGTCGAGCTTGTTCACAAAGGTGAAGATGGGAATGTGGCGCAGCGTACAGACCTTAAAGAGCTTTTTGGTCTGGGCCTCGACGCCCTTGGCGCCGTCGATGACCATGACTGCGGCGTCGGCGGCCATAAGCGTACGGTAGGTATCCTCCGAGAAGTCCTGGTGGCCGGGGGTATCGAGGATGTTGACGCAGGCGCCGTTATAGGTGAACTGCAGCACCGAGGAGGTAACGGAAATGCCGCGCTCCTTCTCGATATCCATCCAGTCCGAGACGGCGTGCTTGGCCGAGCTCTTGCCCTTGACCGAGCCGGCAGTCTGGATGCTGCCGGTATAGAGCAGCAGCTTCTCGGTAAGCGTGGTCTTACCGGCGTCCGGGTGGCTGATGATCGCGAATGTGCGGCGCGACGAGATTTCATCCGACAGGCTTGCCATGCGGATCCTTTCTTGCATTGAGTGCATTACGTCGATGTAACCGCCCTATTGTAGCCGCGAAATCCCGCTCTAGGGCGCCTATCAGGACAAATTCATCAGTTGGGGCCTGGGTAGCCGGCCCAATCCACATTTGCCTCTTGCATAACTGTGCATAGTGTATATATACTGTGCTTACCGGTTATATACACGTGTAGCCCAACAGCTAAGGAGCCGCTGTGGACATCATCCTATCCAATTCGAGCGATAAGCCCATCTACGAGCAGATAACCTCGCAAGTCAAAGCTCAGATCTTATCGGGCACGCTCGCTGCGGGAGCCAAACTCCCCAGCATCCGTGCACTCGCGAGCGATCTTGGCGTGAGCGTCATCACCACCAAGCGCGCCTACGCCGACCTGGAGCAGCTCGGGTTTATCTGCACCGTGCAGGGCAAGGGCTGTTTTGTCGCCGAGGGCAACCAGGAGCTTTTGCGCGAAAACCAGCTCTGCCATATCGAAGAGCTGCTTGCGAAAGCGGCAAGCCAAGCCGAAGCCTTGGGCGTCACGCGCGACAAACTGCACGAGATGCTCGACCTGGTAGCCCCCGAAACCATGCAGTAGCCATCTGCAAGAAAGGCTATACCATGCAAAACTTGCTAGAACTCAAAGGTGTCTCACGCCGCGTGAGCGACCGTTTTTCGCTGCGTGATGTCACGCTCGCCGTGGAGCGCGGCCAGATTGTTGGCTTTGTGGGCGCTAACGGTGCCGGCAAGACAACGACCATTCGCGCCGCGCTCGGGCTTATCAAGCTCGATGCCGGCGAGGTGCGCCTGTTTGGGCAGCGCTGTGGCGCCGACGCGCCCGATGAGACACAGCGCTGCCTGCGCTCCCGCGTCGGTCTCGTCCTGGACACATGCCCCTTCCCTTCAACGCTCAAGGTGGGCCAGATCGAGGCACTCGTAGGCCAGGCGTACCCCACGTGGGACCGCAAAACGTTCGCCGGATTCATCGACCGATTTGGCCTCGATCCCAAGACAAAGGTCAAGGACCTCTCCCGCGGCATGGGCATGAAACTGCAGCTTGCCTGTGCACTCAGCCATAATGCCAAGCTACTCCTTTTGGACGAAGCCACCGCGGGCCTCGATCCCATGGCGCGCGAGGAGCTGCTCGATGAGCTGCTTGCTTTTGTCGCCGACGGCCAGCACAGCGTGCTGCTCTCGAGCCACATTACGTCCGACCTCGATCGCGCCGCCGACCGCGTCATCTGCATCGATAACGGCTCGATTGTGTTTGACCTGCCGCGCGAGGACATTACCGACCGAGCCGGCATCGCCCACTGCACCCAAGCGCAGGCCGCCGAGCTTATGGCTTGCGTCGAAGGTGCCCATGCCGCCCGCCACGCCTACAGCGTGGACGTGCTCGTGCCCAACCGTCGCGAAACGCTCGAGGCCTTCCCCGAGATTCCCTGCGATCGGGTAACCATTGACGACTATCTTCGCCTCACGCTGAAAGGGGCTTCAAAATGAAACGCGCCTTTATGTCCGAGCTCGCCATCGCTCGCACGCTCATCCCGAGCATTGCGGGCGTCGGCCTGTTCATCTTCGTCGTGCTAACCCTTGCCAACGCATCGGACGGCGATTCCGGTATGAGCGCCGGCGCCTGCGCGGTCAGCGCCATGTCACCCATCATAATCATGAACTCACTGGCTGGCTACGATAACCAAAACGGTTGGGAGCGCTATCGGGCAACGCTGCCGTTCTCGCGCAAAGACATCATCTGCGCACGCTACCTGTGCATTATTGCTTTCTCGGCCGTCATGGCATGCGCCGCCGTGCTTTTGAACATCATCGCCCTTCCGTTCTTCGATCACACGGGCATTCCCTCGACGGGGCAGACGGTCTTTGAAATCGCAATCGCCTCGGCAGCGTCGATGCTCATCTCCCTCATGATGGTGTTTTTGGCGCAGCCGCCGTTCTTTCGATTTGGACACATGGAGGCGCTGCGTCTATCCGTTGGCCTGTTTGCCCTGCTCGGATGCCTTGCCATGGCCACGCTGAGCTCCTCCAACCCCATCAGCAACTGGCTTATGTCGATTGCCGGGGCGAATCCCGATCCTGCCGTCCTAGGCTGTCTGTGTGCAGGAATTGCCGTACTGGCGCTCGCACTATGCGCAATCAGCTGCACCGTCAGCACCAAGGTTTATCGAGTACGCGATCTGTAGCCACACGAGTCTCAATCCGCGAAGGACGCGATCGCCCCCCTCCCCGCAAATCCGTGGCAAAGGGCATGTCCCCGGCGTGCGCCACTGTACTACTTGCGCAGCGGCTTGGGCAGTGGAATGCCGGCGGCGATGACGGCCGCGATGATCATGCAGACGATACCCTTGAGTGGGAAGCACATGAGCAGCAGGCCCACGACCATGACCGGCTGACGCATGACCGCACCCATCGTCGATGCCGTGCAGACGGCGACGCAAAAGACCGGATCTGCACCGGTGAGGATGGCAAGGCCATAGCCCAGGCTCACACCCGAGAAGATAACCGGGAAGAAGTGACCGCCGCGCCAACCAAGGTTGATGAGGGCGGGCGTCAGCATGGCCTTAACAAGACCGGTCGCGATAAGCACGCCAGCGGGAATGGTCAGATAGGTTTCCATGAGCACGTCGGTCTGGGTCTCGCCGGCAAACATGGTATAGGGCAGGACCGTGCCACAGATGGCGAGTGCCAAACCGGCCAGCATGGCCTTGACGACAGGACGCTCCCCTATTGCATGGGACAGTGCCTCGCTTGCATGCTCAGAGACAAAGTACAGCCAGCCGCAGACGGTGCCGATCAACGACAGAGGGACGAGCCAGGTAAGCTCTAGGTTGCCCACCTCGGCGGACTCGAACCTAGGCATGCCCATGCCGCCGCCCACAAGCTGTCCAAGCAGCAGGTAGGTGCCCAGACCGCCGGCAATCGCAATACCGTAGACCACCGTCTTTTGCGCCTTGGGCAGCTTGATGGTGATCTCGCCGGACGCGGACTCATCGTCGGCGTCTTCACCCTGGCCGTCGGTGCTACCGGCAAGCGGCGCCACAAAGCCAAAGACGGGCGCGGTAAAGAGCGCCGTCAGGGCAGCCTGGGTGCCCAGCAACGTGAGCTCCCTAAACTCGGCGCCAAAGCGACGCATGCGGTCGCCGACCCAGCTGCACAGACCGGCGATAACGCCGGTCAGGCCGGCCTCCGGTCCAATGCTTCCGCCAAACAGCAGCGGCAGCAATGCCGCGAGCGAAAGCTTGCCCAGGTTGTCGTACGGGTAGCGCCCGTCTTGCTTAACCTTAGCCATCACCTGGTTGAGGTCATCGGTCTTGGTGCCTGTCATCTTTTCGTACAGACCGATTAACAGGCCGCCCAGCAGGCAGACAAAAAACGGGTACGGCAGAAAGCCAAACGG
>CABUWA010000084.1 GCA_902495085.1 uncultured Collinsella sp.
GACGCTCCCTTTGAGCTCGTCACGCACATGGGAAACACCACCCGCTGCAAGCCCGATGCCACCTACTATCTAGAGCAGCTTCAGGTGATGGGGCTCGAGCCGCACGAGGTCCTTATGGTGGGCAACGATCCCAAGCGCGACTTCCCGTCCCCCGATTGCGGCATCCAAACCGCCTTTGTGGGCCAAGGCAAGCCCAGCCGAGCCACCTGGCGCGGAACCATGGAAGACTTCGCCCGCGACTTTAACGCCGTAATCGAGGCCTTCTACGAGCACCAAGTAGCCCACGAACTGTCGTAGGACCCCTCGCTCCAAACCAAATATCGCCGCAGGTTGAGCACAAGTCAGCGAAAATGCCCCTAAGCGAGCAATGTGCCTTGAAAGAGGAGGGCATAGGCCTTCTGGCCATGCCCGACGATTGAAAGGCAGATTGCCGCTTAGGGGCGTTTGCAGCGTCGACTGGTTACGCGGTTTGGTAAAACCGCGTAACTAACAAACCTGGGTTTTACCGATCATGATGTTGAGGATCTCGATGTCGGTGTCCTTCATGCCCACGCGGCCCACGTAGCCCATGCTGGCAATCGTCTGCTCGACGGTATCTTGGATCAGGCCCTCGCCGGCGCGGAAGCCGCGACCCTGCATAGCCATATCGTGGCCCAGAATCGCCGCATCGACGGCAGCCGAGATCTTGGCGGCACAGCTCGCTTTGGCGCCGTCGCACACGATGCCGCCCACGTTACCGAGCGTGTTCGAGACCGTCGCGCCAATCTGCTCGCGCGTGCCACCGCACAGCCAGGTAATCGCGGCGCCGGCGCCGCACGCGGCGCAAATAGCACCGCAAAACGCCGAGAGCGCACCAATATAGCTCTTGATATGCACGGCGATAAGATCGGACAGCATCACGGCGCGCACCAGGCGCTCGTGGTCGCAACGCAGGTACTCGGCATACTCCATGACGGGCAATGCGCAGGTAATGCCCTGATTGCCCGAGCCGCACACAATGGCGACCGGCAGCGCGCAGCCGTTCATGCGGGCGTCGGACCCGGCGGCCGCACGGGCACGGGCACGGCAGGCGACGTCATCGGCACGAGCACCCAGCAGCGTACGACCCACCTCGGCGCCCCAAGCGTGCGCGAGGCCCTCGGCACTGATCGCGCCATTCAGCTCAATCTGACGCTCAACGGCAGCGCGGGCGTCCTCAATGTCACCGTCCTCGATAAAGTCGATGATGGTCTCGATCGACATGGGCGTGTCGGCGTTATCTGCCGCACGCTCGGCCACCACGCGCTCGGCGCAGGCGGCGCACTCCCCCGCCGACTTACCGCATACCGGAATACCGTCGAGCGTATGGCACGTGACATTAGTGTGGTGATCGGTAATCTCGACGACCGCGGTATGGCCCCCGGCCGTCGCAGTCACCTTGATGTAGAGGTTGGGCACACCCTCGACAAGCGACACATCGCAGTAGTCCGCATCGGCAAGCAGCTCGGCCACGCGGGCGCGGTCCGCGTCATCGACGCTCTCGAGCACCTCGAGCGCGCTCTTGGCGTCGCCGCCCACGGCACCCAGCACGGCCGCGGCTTCAATACCATGCATTCCGCCCGAGTTGGGCACGGTCACGCTCTTGACGTTCTTGATGATGTTGCCCGAGCAGGCAACATCCATATGATCGGGCTCGCAACCGAGCGTCTGGCTCGCCAGTGCCGCTGCATAGGCAACGGCAATGGGCTCGGTACAGCCGAGCGCGCAGACAAGCTCGCGGTTCAAAACATCGCAAAACGCGGCATCACGAAGGGAATCGGCAGGCATAGGTATCTCCTACTTGTATAACGGGTTGGGCTCTCAATAATAATTAGCTCTTTTATTTGATAACAATGCATCAAAAACCGCAACCCAGGTTCCGGTAGACGGCATTCAGGCGCAAACTGACGGCATTCATTCATGAGAAACCGGTCTTGTTGCATGCTAAAGCGTTTGACCAAAAAACGCCCAAGCGTTTACACAAAAGTCGCGCTATCATGCAGTCGAACGCGGTAAAACCTTTAGCAATCTCGCCGCACAGACCAGAGAGGAACTATCCATGAAGATCGGTATCGGTAACGACCACGCCGCCGTCGAGCTCAAGAACATCATCTCCGAGCACCTGAAGGAGCGCGGCTGCGAGGTCGTGAACTTTGGCACCGACACCTCCGAGAGCTTTGACTACCCCATCGCCGGCTACAAGGTGGGTAAGGCCGTTGCCAACGGCGACGTCGATCTAGGCATCCTGATCTGTGGCACCGGCGTCGGTATCAGCCTGGCTGCCAACAAGGTCGAGGGCGTACGCGCCGTCGTGTGCTCCGAGCCCTTCAGCGCCAAGCTCTCCCGCATGCACAACAATACCAACGTGCTCGCTTTTGGCGCCCGCGTCGTGGGCTCCGAGCTCGCCAAGATGATCGTCGACGAGTGGCTCGACGCCGAGTTTGAGGGTGGCCGTCACGAGCGTCGCGTTAACCTCCTCAACGAGATCGATCACACGCGCGGCCTCAAGGTCGTCGACGAGGCCTAAACCACTCAGTGCCACAAGCTAACAGCAGGGGCCCGCTCGGAACTCATGACCGAGCGGGCCCCTTCATAGATTTTGGAATAAAAGGGCGCCGCGGATGGAGTTCCGCGGCGCCCAAGCCACACGCTAACAGCTTTAAGGAGTCAAAGCTGGTTTAGCCAAAGAAGCGCTTGATCTCGATCTCGGCGTTCTCCAGGCAGTCGGAGCCGTGGATCACATTGGCGTTGACATCGACAGCGAAGTCGCCGCGGATGGTGCCGGGGGCAGCATCAAGCGGGTTGGTAGCGCCCATGAGGGTGCGCATCTTAGCAACAGCGGAGAGACCGGAAACGACCATCTTGACGACCGGACCGCTCGTCATAAAGTCGCAGAGACCGCCAAAGAAGGGCTTGTCGGCCAGATGGGCGTAGTGCTCCTCGACGGTAGCGCGCTCGAGCGTGGTCATCTCCATGCGCTCGATGACAAGGCCGCTGCGCTCAATGCGAGCAACAATCTCGCCGATCTTGCGATCGCGCACGGCGTCGGGCTTAATCATGATGAAGGTCTTCTCGATAGCCATAAAAGTAGCCTTTCAAGTAGGTTCGCGCGTGCCCAAGTCCCATTCCGGCACCCGCCTGGACTGCATCGTAACAGAGTTTTAGCTGCAGTTAAACAAAAAGCTGTTTATTGAAACGTTGCAATTTATTAAAGCGCTCCATATGTGTCACTTCTGTTTCGAAGCCCGATTAGAGTACCATCCGACCGCCCATCAACCGCGCCGAACAGAGCAGGCGGTCGGTTGCCGCCCGCGAACGTATCCCCTTCACAACCTGCCCAAAGGTCCTACAGAAGTTCTCGACAAGCCCCTCCCCCATAGCAACAAAATACGGGCTCCCACATCAGCAGGCGCCCGTAAAGCGAAAACGATTTATCAATAAATGGACAATGCGTCTTCAGCCAAACCTCTACTTTGCCCCGTGACCCATCTCGACGACCTTGGTTAGCGATCCAAACACACCTTCGTCGACCACGAGCTGCGCCTCGGCACGCTGCAGCTGCACGGCAACGGCGGCAGGGGCGGTGCCGCCCTCGGTCGTGCGCGCGGCGACAATCGACGGGATGTCGAGCGCCTCGGTAATGTCGTGCTCAAAGAGCGGGCTTGCCTCCTGGAACACCTCAAACGGCAGGTCCTCAAGATTGCAGCCGCGCTTCTCACACATCAGAACCAGATGCCCCACCACGGCATGTGCCTCGCGGAACGGCAGGCCACGCTTGGCCAGGTAATCGGCAACATCGGTAGCGGCAAGGTGCCCCACGCCGCACTCGCGCGCCATGGCATCCTCGTTGACGGTCCAAGTCGAAATCATTCCGGCCATAACCGACAGGCACTGCATGAGCGTATGGGCGGTATCGAGCGCGCCCTCCTTGTCCTCCTGCAAGTCCTTGTTATAAGCAAGCGGCAGGCCCTTCATGGTCACGAGCAGCTGCACCAGGTTGCCATACACACGGCCGCTCTTGCCGCGAATAAGCTCGGCAAAGTCGGGATTCTTCTTCTGCGGCATGATGGACGAGCCGGTGGAGTACGAGTCGGAAAGCGTGATAAAGCCAAATTCGGAGCTCGACCACAGCACGATCTCCTCGGAAAGACGCGACAGGTGCATCGCCATGACGGATCCGGCGTAATGCAGATCGAGCAGGAAATCACGGTCGGAAACCGCATCGAGCGAGTTGGGAATCACGCCCGCAAAGCCAAGTTCAGCAGCCGTCATCTGGCGATCGAGCGGATAGCTCGTACCGGCAAGCGCGGCAGCACCCAGCGGGCAGTTGTCGGCGGCATCAAAGGCGGCCTTCAGGCGCGTAAAGTCGCGCGCGAACATCCAGGAATACGCCAGCAGATGATGCGAGAGCAGCACGGGCTGAGCGTGCTGCATATGCGTGTAACCCGGCAGAATCACCTTGTCGTACTTCTTAGCCGCATCCACCAGCACATGGCGCAGCTCAAGATTGGCCTCCATGAGCTCCTTGGCCAGCGCCTTGATGCCCAGGCGCGTATCGGTCGCCACCTGGTCGTTGCGCGAACGCCCAGTATGCAAGCGCTTGCCAGCCTCGCCGATGCGACGCGTCAGCTCGCTCTCGATGGACATATGAATGTCCTCATCGTTGATATCGAAGGTGAAGTTGCCGGCATCGATATCCTGTTCGATTCCGGTCAGGCCCTTGGCAATCGCCTGCTCGTCCTCGGCACTGATGATGCCCTGGGCGGCCAACATCTTGGCATGCGCCTTAGAGCCGGCGATATCCTGCTTATAGAGATGTTTGTCGATCGGCAGCGACGCGCCAAACTCCTGCGTGACCTCGGCCACGCCCGCCTCAAAACGACCGCCCCAAAGAGCCATGGAACCGTCTCCTTTCTCCAAATACCAAAACAAGCGTCCAAAGCAATGTGCCCTGTCGCTAAAGCGATTTATCAACCGCTAGTTTTACACACTCCCTGCCGCGCGCGGGGCCATGTGGCTAATTTGCAAAGAAGTGACGCACCATGCACTTGGCGCCCAACGTCTCCCTCCGGATGTTGCCCTGCGAACCATCGATCCAGGCCTTCAGGCTCATAGGAACGTCCTCGACCTTTACAGCATCGAACTCGGGCGCGAGGGCAAGCAAAGCATGCGCGATAGCATTGAACATAATGGATACTCCTCATATATATAGGCACAGAGCCGCCAAATTGATAGAAGGAGCCCCGCCGGACAACCCCGGCGGGGCTCGGACTCAGCCGCAGACGCGGCATCATATATGCGGGCGGAACGTAGGGGCCACCGATGTTAAGAAGTGTCAGCAAGCATAACGAAAGGTAGGGACCCCGTGCGCCCGTTATGTATCACGCGGATGGGCCGCGCGGATACCAAGGGAAGGAGGCGCTAGGCCTGGGCGGCAGCAGAGCTGGGGCCCTGGACCTTTGCCCACGTCTTGAGCGACAGCGTATCGATCTCGATAAAACCGGCGCTGGCCTTCTCGTCAAACGTGGTGTCGCGGTCGTAGGTAGCCAGACCGTAGTCGTAGAGGCTGAAGGGGCTCTTGCGGCCGACCACATGGCAGTTGCCCTTAAAGAACTTCAGACGGACAGTGCCGGTCACGAACTTTTGCGTGTCGGCCATAAAGGCATCGAGCGCGTTTTTGAGCGGGCTGTACCACTGGCCGTTGTACACGGCGGTGGCCCAATCCTGCTCGAGCTTGATCTTGGTCTTGAGCAGGTCGCCCTCGACGCAGATGTCCTCGAGCGCCTTGTGGGCGGTGATGAGCGTCAGGGCGCCGGGAACCTCATAGCACTCGCGGCTCTTGAGGCCCACCAGACGATCCTCGACCAGGTCAAGACGGCCAAAGCCGTTGTCGCCCGAAATCTTGTTGAGGGCGATGACGATCTCGGAGAGCTTCATCTTCTTGCCGTCGACGGCGACAGGCTTGCCGGCCTCAAACTCGATCTCGGTATAGGTCGGGGCGTCAGGCGTGTCCTCGGGGTTCTTGGTCATAACCCAAGCGTCATCGAGCGGCTCATTCCAAGGGTCCTCCAGGTGACCGCACTCGATGGCGCGACCCCACAGGTTGTCGTCGATGGAGTAGGGGTTATCGTTGGCACCCTCGGGAACCGGCACGTTGTGGGCGTGGGCATAGGCGACCTCGTCGGGACGGCACTTCAGATCCCACTCGCGCACCGGGGCGATAACCTTGAGCTCAGGGTCGAGGGCCTTGACGGCAGCCTCAAAACGAACCTGGTCGTTACCCTTGCCGGTGCAGCCGTGGGCGACGTAGGTCGCGCCAAACTCGTGGGCGACCTCGACGAGCTTCTTGGCAAGCAGCGGGCGAGACAGGGCGGAGAGCAGCGGATACTTGTTCTCGTACATGGAGTTTGCTGCGATGGCTTTGGTCAGGAACTCATCGGAGAACTCGTCGCGCAGGTCGAGCACCTGGCAATCGAGAACGCCCAGGTCGAGCGCCTTCTGCTTCTTGGCATCCAGTCCGGTCTCTTCCTGGCCCACGTTGCCGCAGACGCAAACGACATCGAGATTCTTCTCGTCCTGGAGCCACTTGACACATACGGATGTATCAAGACCACCGGAATATGCGAGAACGACTTTTTCCTTGCTCATGGCTGTTTCCTTTCGCCCTTGGTAGCTAGTTAGAACATCGGTCAGTTGCAAGTCATTTCAAGGTCATATACCGTGCAATATCAGGTTAAATAGCAAAAATCAGCACATACATGCCCTAGAAACATGCAGCAATGTCGTGCTAAAACCCAACGACCTCAAAATGACTCTGTTGAGGCAATTCGCCCCATGCGGACAGAGACGATTGTTATCGTCGTCGGGAAATTGCGCGCTGGCGTCGGATGGCATTGTCTGCAGTGGTGATGATCTTTACGAACTGCATCTGCCTCTCCTTTCACGTATCGCCGGGCGCAATTCAAATATCGTAAACGGTACCTTTTACTCGGTAAGCGGTTGTTTTTCCGTCTCCGTTTTCGATGTTCGCTATATTACGCTAAAGTGCCCGCAGCACAAGCGACAAATTCAAATTTCTGAAAAGTTTTTTCATTACTTTGTGAAGCGTGGTGCAAATACGCTCCGTTCCTGCGAAAATACGCCCGACTACGAATTGATGGTTATAATGTCTGAAACAATCTCGAAACGAAAGGCTCGCTTTTATGCAAACTTACGAATCGGACGCCAATATCGGAAACATTAAGATTCTCGCCGTCGACATGGACAAGACGCTGCTGACCGACGAGCGCGTGCTGCCCCAGGGTCTTGATGAGCGCCTGGACAAGCTCGCCGACGCCGACATCGTATTCTGCCCCGCCAGCGGACGTCCCGCCCCCAAGCTCGAGGAGATGTTCGAGGGCGTCAAGAACCGCCTCGCCTTTTGTCCCGACAACGGAGCGTGCGTGATCTATCGCGGCAGCTATATCTATAAGAGCACTATTGACGTGGAGCTGTATCAGCAGGTCTTGAGCCGTGCCTCGGAGGATCCGCGCGCTGTCCCCGTCCTTTGCTGCTTCGACGAGTTCTACGTGCTTGCCCGCGACCATCAATACCACGACGAGATCAGCGTCTACTACAACACAATCAACTACGTCGACAGCTTTGATGGCATTGATTTCGAGTCCAACAAGATTTCGGTCTTCTTCCCCGGCTACGACGCCGAGCCCGCTTTCCGCGAGACCTATAGCCCCGAGTTCTCGGACAAGCTCTACGTCACCAACGCTGGGCGCGAGTGGATCGACTTTATGAACCTGGGCGTCGACAAGGGCGCCGGCGTCGCTCACCTGTGCGAGCACCTGGGCATCGATATTGCCGATGCTGCCGCCGTGGGCGACACCTACAACGACATCCCCATGCTGGAGCGCGTCGGTCACAGCTTTATCGTGGACAATGCCGAAGAGCACATGAACGCGCACGCCAAGTGGCGCATTCCGAGCAACAACGACGGGGGCGTACTGACGCTCATCGACGCCATCTTGGCGGCTCGTTAACGTGGCTCGTCGGACCTGGCCGGGCGAGGCGGGTAAGTTTTTCGCTCGGTCAGGTCCTGGGCTCGCTCGGAAAGCACATTAAGTGCTTTCCGGCTCGTGCGGAATCTACGAAAAACTTACC
>CABUWA010000085.1 GCA_902495085.1 uncultured Collinsella sp.
AGGCAAGCGTCGACTAAACGTGCAGCGTGCGCGGGCCCTCCCGACGGGAAACGAAAAAGCCCGGTTTAAAACCGGGCTCGAACAAACACGCCTATTGACAATGGCTTTCTCATATTAAAAAGGGATGCCATTCTTTCATGCAGTCATCTGCTAAACGAGCAATGTAATTGCCGCCCAATGAGACGTGTTTAACAGATGGACATTCTTCTTTAATCAGTTTCGCTAACGTAACTGCAGAAATCAATTGGAAACAGCCGCTCACCGAAATCCCAATATACTCGATTTTTTCCCTCTGAATACGCTTAAGAAAGGCAGTTTCATAGAAGGAAATAAACGGATTATGCAAGGTATCCGCAAGCGATTTCATTATTTCTGGTGTCGAATAATAATCATAGGGCAGATCTATGGAGTTGAACGTGTATTTAACTCCATATGAGACGTGATTTATGATATAGAGTGCATTTCTAAAAATGTTTTCAGCATATTGTCTTTCTTTTAGATTAAAGTATCTCTTCGATCTGAAAATATCTTTTGCCTCGTCAACATTAAGTGCTGACTTTTGTATCAACTCGATTGTTAATTGAACATTCGAACTAAACGAATCCTTTGATTCCCGATACCTTTTACAGCACTCTTCGACATGTCTAAAAGATAGGAGGTCATCGTATAATTCCACGTTTAAGTCAACGATGTCAACTTTATATTGTTCAATCTCTTGAAGATATGACTTCAAAACAGGCAAGGCAAGATACGGCCCCACTGGACTCCATCCTGGGGGAAATACTAAAAGCGTTTTAGGCATATCAACGTCACATCTTTCGCAAATAATTCAATTGAAACACAACTACCATCATAATTGAAAATACACCAAGTCCTGTAACGAGAATTGAGAACATCGCGATGCTCGTGAACAGCGAAACAAGGAGTGTTGAAATAACAACAGCAACCGATTGCAAAGACTCCCTAATTGAAAACAGGCTTATCGATTCAGATTCGTCTCTCGCCAAATCCTGCAGCGATGTTATGAGAAGCACATCTTGAATGGCGTTTCCGGCACCGACGATAAAAAGGAAAATAAACGATATCCCAGACGCATAGCGATAGCCAAACGCCAGATACGCACCGAGCGCAAGATACGTCACAAAACAATATGATTTAACGCAATCGGAACCACTAATTAAACGACCATATATTGTATTTCCGAACAACAGTCCGATTGTAAGACTACTCTGAAGGAATCCGTATTGTATCGATGACGAGTCAAATTGCAATTGCGCAATAGCTGGCAAAAGAGAATTCAGAGAGCCGAATGCCACGCCACTAGAAATATCGATTAATAGGAAACCAATTGCCAAGTGCTTCGCGCTAAGATCACTAAATGCAGTCCTGTTTTTTCATTTTTGCTTATCCCCTCTTTATCATTAACCTCGATAACCGACGGAACATCTCGCAGCAACCAGAACGACGCGGCAAAAGAAAGCGCGTCTAATGCAAGAACAGCCTCCGCCCCAAATTGAGCGACAACAAAACCGCCGGCAACTGGCCCCAGAACCATCATCAAATTCTGCAGAAACCCAAACGAATTATTAATTACGTCGCGATTGATACTATTCGTATTGGCTCTTAACAACGAGTAAAAGCAGGGCATTTCAACCGTTCGACAAAGCGATACCGCGCACGTAATAGCAAACATACTCCATTTACTATCAACAAAAATATAGCAAACGAATAATCCCGCGCGAATTAAGTCTGCCAATCTCATGGCCTGCAGTGTCCCGATACCCATCTTCTGAGGCAGCTGCGCGAGCGCAACTGAAAACAGAGAGGGGGCAAATCTGCAGCAGACCATCAAAGCAGTTGCAGAAACATCGTGAGTTACCTCGTAAATCAGCATTGGCAAAGCAATATTCGCACACCAATTGCCTATTTCGCTTATCCCTCTAGCAATATATAAGACCCGAACCGGACGGCTAGCTCTCAATACCGTGAACATCACGATTAACCTCGTATTTCAGGCCTCGCTCATCCCTTAATAGGAATCATAATCAACCAAGTACCGCCTCAACACGGCATAATCAGGATAGAGCTGTGACAGCACACGATTAACCTGAAGCTCCGTATAACTTGTATTTAATTCAAAGAAAGAGACGGCCCATAGCAGCATGATTCTTTTATAGCTTTCCTTTTTTGGAATTGAAACCAGCTCGCCATTCTTGAGAAATCGTTTTTTAAAGTCTATTAGCTCATCCATTCACATCCTCCATTTCATACGCATCTAATACTAAAAATGCATACGCTTTAGGTCATCGCATTCGACTTCTATATTCGAACTAAACTCGAACTAATCTAAATGATTTGCTCAAACACTCTTCGAAAGCTCGTTTTTCACTCTGAGTAAAATGCCCTTCCCAGTCAGTCCACGAACAGGAAGGCAACTCACAACGAGCGGAGTCGAAGCCCTCTGCCGTCGGTCGTTCAAAATGCACGATAACCTTTTCGATATCCCCATCTGTTATCAGGTCAGAATGAACGACCTCGGTACCGTCTTCGAATGTCATATACCGGTACATCACGTAAACCACCTCACAATCGTAAATCCAGTTTAGCATCAAGCTATTGCACCAAAGACAGCAAGCCCCCCCTTGATGAGTTGATGGTATCTGTTAAATGTCACGTACGATTCACATCTGGTGGGTACCCTGATGGCTACATGAAACGAAGCAGATTTACACCGGGAGGACCCCGTATGACAACCAAGTACACCGACGCGCCGCGCACGCGCGTCATGACGCCGGCATCGCTCAACAACGGCGTGCACGAGAACCATTCCATCGGACAGACCATGGCCATCGCGCCCAAAAAGGGCCTCTTCGACGACATTTCCATTCCCCAGATCATCGCCGGCGCCGCGGCTGCCGCCACAAGCGTCGCGCTTGCCTCCAAGATCGGTATCGCTGGTTCAGTAATTGGTGCCGCCGTGAGCTCGGTCATCACCGTTGTGTCATCGCAGGTCTACTGCCACTTTATCTCTGCCAGCGCCGAAGCCATCAAAGGTACGCACGCCGCCGTCGACTACCCTGCCGGCGCCTACGAGCCCGTTGAGTTTAATGCCGAGGAGCACCTAGGCGGCGCCGCGACTACGCAGGAGATGCGCCAGATTGCGGGGCGCGCGACCACGGCGCGCGTCGCTCCCGACAGCCTGCGCGCCAAGGCGGCGGCAGAGCACAGCCAGACGCAAAAGAAGGTCATCGTCTTCTCGATCGCCATCGCCATCGTCGCGGTCATCGCCTGCGCCGGCGCCATCCTTATCACCACCGCCGGCGAGGGTCTGGGCGAGCGCCCCGAGCCAATCCTTTCGTCGCGCACGACCGAGAGCGATGCAAATGACAACACCCAGTCGCAAGATCAGCAGGCACAAGCGGACGGTACGCAAGACAGTTCTACCTCTACCGATTCGTCCTCGAACACCCAAAACCAATCGCAGGGCACCGATTCCTCTACGGCCAACAGTGGCACGCCGTCCGGCACGACCGACTCAAGCCAAACGGCTGACGGTTCGCAGCCGAACACGGGCAGCCAGACGAGCGACACCACGTCGGGAACGGGCACAGCAGACAGCAACAACAGCAATTCGAGTGGCACCACATCGGGCACGACATCTGACAGTTCAAGCCAAGGCACGACATCGGGCAACTAGGCGCTGCATCCCCAGATAGGCAACCTGTACAACGGGCGCGAACCGGCAACGGTCGCGCCCGTTTGCCTTGGGCGACGAGATGGCAAGCCCCGTGCGATGGTAAGATGCTTTGGTGTGTAAAGAGGAGATTTGCCATGAGCAAGACAATAGTTAGGCCCACGCTTTCGCTGGGCAACCACATCTATCTGTATCGCCTGCTGCGCGATGCAATCGGATGCGGCAAGCAAACGTTTATGACGCAGGTCGAGGAGGCACTCGCCGCTGGTGACATGGCCGCTTATGACCTGGGCTTCGAGTCCACGCGCGAGCTGCTCGAGGAGCTCGACGACTGCATTAAGCTGACCGTCTTTAAGGGCGGTCGCCTGTATGCCACTGTCATCGCCAACGAGGCCTGGGATGCCGCCCTTGCCAAGGGCGAGGACAAGCCCAAGGCAGCCAAGGGAGCCAAGCAGTCCTACAAAAAGAAAAAACGCGGCGAGAAGGACCTCAAGGCCGTGCGTCCCAAGCACGTTAAGCGTCCCGAGCCCGAGCCCGTGGCTGAAGCTATGCCGGAGCCCGAGCCCGAGGCAGAGATCGAAGTCGCTATTGAGGTAACGGCAGAAGCCGAAACCGAAATCGCCGCCACGACCGATCCCAAAGTCATATCCGAGCAGGAAGCCACTGCGGAGCTCAACGAGACTCCCAAGTCGACAACCGAAGAAGTCGCTAACCAACCTGAGACGCCTGCGTTCCAAAACAGCGATGTCTTTGGCGACGAGGCTGAGGACGATCAGTCCGACGATCAAGGCGCTACCGAGTCGACGCCGGAGCCCGAGACGCCGGAGCCCGCCATCTCGCTCACGGTCGTCTATGACCCCGAGAACGCCAACGCCGGCATCACCACTATGGCATCCACGCCCATCGAAGCAAAGTCGAGCGTCGAGAATGAGAGCGCGATGCAGGTTGAGTTTGAAACTGCAGCTGTAGACGCGCCCGTCACCGTGAAGCCCGCAGATTCCGCAGTTAAGCCGGAACCGGTGCCTGAGCCCGCACCCGTCATCGAATCCGTGCCCGCCTCTGCTTGCGACCAAGTTCCCGCACCGGCACCGGCTTCGGTACCCGCAGCGGCCCCAACCCCCGCACCCGCAGCGCCCGCCATCCCTGAGGACTTCCCCGTCGATTTCGCAACCGAGGTCTTCTGCCCCGGCCCGCTTCTGCACCAGTTGTCGACCTATCTCCCCTACGGCGCCGACACGCTCGGCATTGTCGGCGAGTACTACTGGATCGCCCGCGAGCGCGGTACCATCGAGGCCGCGCGAAACCGCGCAAACTTCCCCCTGTGCTACACGCAGGCCGGCGAGCGCCGCGAGGTTACAGTGCGCATCCGCCGCAACACCACCGGCGGTCTCGGAGCCGCCTGGACCATCGACAAGGTCGAAGCCCCGGTCGAGTAAAAAACGGCCTCGGATAGCCAATTGACCATCCGAGGCCGTTTGAATTCAGGCCTTTTAGTTGTCATCGGTGCATATAGACACCAGAGAAGCAAGCTCATCCTCAAGTTGCGGAGCAAAGTATCTAAAAGAAACCTGCGCTCCAGTCGGTATCGACTCAATCATATTCGCAGCATTATCTGAAACTCGGTACGATGCAGTTTCACCTGTCTTCAAATCCTCTATTGAGCAGACAGCGTCTTCAGCATCAATCGACCTAAGCACGCCTTTTCCTTGTAACATCACATCGGCATGCCCGCCAGCTATTTCTAATGAACCTGAGTCTGTCGCAGTCACTTCTCCGGAACCTCCGCGCGATATCTCTTCCTTTGTTGAACAGCCCACCAATGAAGCCATCAGCACCAAAGACAGAGCTAGACGAATCGCCCTACTTCGAAAAAGTCGTTCCATAAGTCCACGCATAATAGCTCTGATCATACTTCAGGAAGGATAAAGATGAATTCCAGCCGTCCGCTATGCCAATCATCTGCCTTGTCTCTCCAGTTTTCTTACCAGTAAGTGTGGCGTAAGCCTCCGCTGTTACAGAATGGGCTGATCCGTTGTACAAACTCGCATGTAAAACATTCGGTCTATTAGAGTTAATCTCATTTTGGATGCTCGCGATAGCCGGAGAGGAGACAGTGCGGGCGATAAGAGTACTTCCTCTGCTTGCGCAGTAATTTGTAAACCCCGTTGCACAGGTTGATATCGGCGTTCCACCCAAAACAACGCCGGGAACAGTCTGTTCTTCATCGGAAAGAGCATGGGTATTGGTGTAATTCCATATCTGCATATATTGCGAAGGGTCGCTATATAAATTGGCAATGCCATACAGTTCCGCAACGTTCGAAAAAGCTGTCACCATACAAGCATAGTGGGCGGTAAGCCTCTTAATCTCGCTTTCATCATATGACATAAACTGAGAAATGGAACGAAATCCAGATACTGTGTAATCCTGCATTTGAGTTGCGTAAATTACAACATCGTTCCAGCTTGAAGGTTTATTCGATAAAACGACAGGCCGTCCTTCTATGGAAACAGCCGGGATTGTTCTTCCGCAATTTGTTGTTATTGAACCGTCCAAAGATTGCACGCCGAATTCGAATGGATTGATCATTACGACTGGGTTATTGAACGAATAAGACTCGACACCAAGATCTCCTCCCCGATCCATAGGGCTGACTAAGCCGTCTCCAAAACGATATCCCGTAAGTATTTCATCATCTGAAGCATCTAAAACCAAATAGCCCGCGGCTCTATTGGATGTCACAACCGGAACAATGTAACCAAGCGGGGACCCATCAACATCTACAAAAGGAATAGGGTCAGAAGGCGTATACGAATAGCCGAGGAGTCCCTTTATATATTTATCGGCAAGCTCTTGCGCAATTTCAGAAGTAAATTGTATCTGCTCACCATCAATATTGCCCGTCGAAGCAAAAACCTCTTTCGGACGTGCGGCTAAGGCGACAATTGAAGACGCGACAAGTTGCAGAAAACGACGACGCGAAAGCATATGTTCTTCTTTCTAGAGAAGCGACTAATAAGGTACTCCTATTCTATAATCTTTTTTGTAACGTTACAGCACTGGTTATATTTCAATTCGATTTGCTTATGTCCTTGCAACCCAATGCGGCTTTACGTTTTAAACGGAATTAGAAAATCACTCATAGCAAAAACGGGCTTTAATCCCAAAGAGATGACTTTGATTATGAATCAAACCAGCAGCTAGGGCATAGCTGCAGTGCAATTGCTACAAGAAAGGCCGCCCTTGGTGGCGGCCTTTCTACTTGCTACTAGTCACGCGTCAGCTTGCGGTGGATACGATGCGGCTGGGCTGCGTCCTCGCCCAGGCGCTCGATGCGGTTGGCCTGATAGGCCTCGAAGTTGCCCTCGAACCAATACCAGTTGCCCGGATTCTCGTCGGTGCCCTCCCACGCCAGAATGTGCGTGGCGACGCGGTCCAGGAACATACGGTCGTGGCTAATGACCACCGAGCAGCCCGGGAACTCGAGCAGCGCCGCTTCGAGCGAGGACAGCGTCTCGACGTCGAGGTCGTTCGTGGGCTCGTCGAGAAGCAGCAGGTTGCCGCCCTGCTTGAGCGTAAGCGCCAAGTTCAGACGGTTGCGCTCGCCGCCGGAGAGCACGCCAGCGCGCTTCTGCTGGTCCTGGCCCTTAAAGCCAAAGCTCGCCACATAAGCGCGGCTCGGAACCTCGGTCTCGCCGACCATCATGTGGTCCAGGCCGTCCGAGACGACCTCCCACAGGTTCTTATCGGGATCGATGCCGGAACGGTTCTGGTCGACGTAAGAGATCTTGACGGTCTCGCCCACCTCGAGCTCGCCCGAAGTCAGCGGCTCCAGACCCACAATCGTCTTGAACAGCGTGGTCTTACCGACACCGTTGGGGCCGATGACGCCCACGATGCCGTTGCGCGGCAGGGTGAACGAAAGGTCATCGATGAGCACGCGGCCATCGAACTCCTTGTGCAGATGATGGACCTCGAGCACCTTGTTGCCCAAACGCGGGCCCACAGGGATGCGGATGTCGGTCCAGTCGAGCTTCTGGCTTGCGCGGGCCTCGGTCTCCATCTCCTCGTAGCGAGCCAGACGGGCCTTGTTCTTTGCCTGGCGAGCCTTGGGCGAGCTGCGTACCCACTCGAGCTCGGCCTCCATGCGCTTGGCGAGCTTGGCGTCACGGTTGCCCTGAGCCTCGATACGCGCGGCCTTGGTCTCCAGATACGTTGAGTAGTTGCCCTTGTAGGGATAAAGGTGGCCACGGTCGACCTCGCAGATCCACTCGGCAACGTTATCCAAGAAGTAGCGGTCGTGCGTAACGGCAAGCACCGCGCCCTGGTAGTTGTGCAGGAAGTGCTCGAGCCACAGGATCGACTCGGCGTCCAGGTGGTTCGTGGGCTCGTCGAGCAGCAGCAGGTCGGGAGCCTCGAGCAGCAG
>CABUWA010000086.1 GCA_902495085.1 uncultured Collinsella sp.
GACCCGCACATGGCCGAAGGCGCCGCCGTCATGCTGTTCTACCAGGTCGGCGAGCTGTTCCAGGCATACGCCGTGGGCAAGAGCCGCAAGTCGATCAGCGCCATGATGGACATCGCGCCCGACTACGCTAACGTCGAGCAACCCGACGGCTCACTCGAACAGGTCTTCCCCGATGACATCGCGGTCGGCACCGTGATCGTGGTCAAGCCCGGCGAGCGCGTGCCTATCGACGGCGTCATCGTCGAGGGCGAAACCCAGCTCGACACCGCCGCGCTCACGGGCGAGTCAGTCCCCCGCCCCGCCAAGTCCGGCGACGATATTATCAGCGGCTGCATCAACATGACGGGCCTCATCCACGTGCGCACCACCAAGCCCTTTGGCGAGTCCACCGTCGCGCGCGTCCTGGAGCTCGTGGAGAATGCCAGCGAAAAGAAGGCACGCACCGAGAACTTCATCACGCGCTTTGCCCGCGTCTACACGCCCGCCGTCACCGGCGCTGCCGCGGTACTCGCGCTCGGCGGCGGCTTGGTCACCGGCGCCTGGTCCGACTGGATCCTGCGCGGTCTGACCTTCCTGGTCGTCAGCTGCCCGTGCGCGTTGGTGATCAGCGTGCCGCTCAGTTTCTTTGGCGGCATCGGCGGCGCCTCCAAACTGGGCGTTCTCATCAAGGGTTCTAACTACCTCGAGACGCTCGCCGACGTGGACACCGTCGTCTTTGACAAGACGGGCACCCTCACCAACGGCACGTTCTCGGTGGTCGCGGTGCACCCCGAGGCTGGATATACCGAGCAGTCGTTGCTCGAGGTCGCAGCCCTTGCGGAGTCGTTCTCCGATCATCCCATCGCGCAGTCCGTGCGTGTCGCCTACCAGGGCGAGGTCGACCCCAAGCGCGTTAGCGACTCCGCCAACGACGCGGGCCACGGCGTGACGGCAACCATCGACGGCAAGCACGTCGTCGTTGGCAACGCAAAGATGCTCACCGCGGCCGGAGTCGAAGCGCCCGATTGCGAGGTCGTCGGTACCATCCTCCACGTGCTAGTCGATGGCATCTATGCCGGCCACATTGTAATTGCCGACACCATAAAGGCCGACGCCGAGCAGACGATCCGCGACCTGCACGCCGCCGGCGTCAAGCGCACCGTCATGCTCACGGGCGACCGCGAGGAAGTGGCTGCTGCGGTGGCCAAGCAGCTCTGCCTCGACGAGTTCCACGCGCAGCTGCTGCCGGGCGACAAGGTCGAGCGTGTTGAAGCGCTGCTCGCGGCCGAAAGCGGCAAGGGCAAGCTCGCCTTTGTCGGTGACGGTATCAACGACGCACCCGTGCTTACCCGTGCCGATGTGGGCATCGCCATGGGCGCCATGGGCTCGGACGCCGCAATTGAGGCGGCGGACGTCGTGCTGATGGATGACAAGCCGTCCAACATCTCCCGCGCGATCCGCGTGGCGCGCAAGACCATGTCGATTGTTTGGCAGAACATCATCTTTGCGCTGGGCATTAAGTTGCTGATTCTGGCGCTTGCGGCACTGGGCATCGCCAACATGTGGCTTGCCGTGTTCGGCGACGTAGGCGTGGCGATCATCGCCATTCTGAACGCCATGCGCGCGATGGGTGTCAAGAACCTGTAGCTTGTTTGTGGTCCCTCCGGCCGGGGCCGGGCTTGGTTTTGAAAACGTCCTCGACCATGTACGGCGCCTTGTCCTGCTCCTGCGGAGCTGCGGACAAGGCGCCGTACTGGTCTGCGGAGTGTTTTCAAAACCAAGCCCGGCCCCGGCCTGCGGTGACACAGCTGGCGGTTCTTGGGCATCGCTTGCTGGCGGGGTTCCTTGTCTGAGTTGGACTTTGTTGGTCGGGCCTTTGGTCCCGCTCGCTGGTTTGCGCTTTGCGCGAACTCCGCGCTACTGGGGGTTCGTTAGGATTCCGCCGCTTGGCCCGTCGCCTCGCCCCGGTTCAGCATCGCCCTCAGCTTCTCAAAGCTTTCCTCGCTCAGGCAGTGCTCCATGTGGCAGCCCTCTTGCGAGGCAACCTCAGGCGCTACGCCTGCGTCCTCGAGCAGCCCTACAAAAAAGCAATGGCGCTCCCACATTTGGCGAGCGACCTCCAGACCGCGTTCCGTCAGATGCACATCGCGTTTGCCCATCTCCACGTAGCCGTTGCTCTCCAAGGTCGCCATGGCCTTGGAAACGCTCGCCTTGGTTACGCCGAGGTACTCCGCAACGTCGATCGAGCGCACGATGCCCTGACGTTCCGACAGAACGTAGATCGATTCGAGATAGTCTTCTCCGGATTCACGTAGGGCCATGGGCCGCCTTTCGCGATGATTGCTAGTTAGCCTTTGGATACTTTCCACCGCTTACTTTACCGCAAAAGTTGCCCATGTCTTACTACTATGCCTAAAAGTTAGCCGTGTTTCACAAAACGTGCGGGACGAAAACAAAATGGGGACGCTCCGCAAGGAGTGTCCCCAGGCGCCGGGTGCCGGCCCGCAGTTACATCAATCCCAAGCGCTTCGCGGCGTTGTAGATGCCGTCGTCGTCCACGGCGGTCGTTACGTAGGTCGCCGCGGCCTTCACGGTATCCTGCGCATTGCCCATGGCCACGCTCGTGCCCACGGCGGAAAACATCGACAGGTCGTTCTCACCATCGCCAAAGGCAATCGCCTCGCTCGCGTCGACACCCAGGCGCTCCAGCGTCGCCGCAATACCCAGGTCCTTACCGCCGTTAGCGGGGATAATGTCGCAGAACAGGTCGCACCAGCGCGTGGTGAGCGAATGCGACACGGCGTCGGTCACGATATGTTCGTCGGCCGGGTCCACAAAGGCGCAGAACTGGTAGACCGGTGCGTCAAAGGCGTGCTCAAACGGCTCCTCGTGGTAGACGATTCCCGCGTTGCTGCCAGCCGTCACCACGCGCTCGGACAGGCGGTTCACAAACGAGTTCTCGCCCTGCATGCACAGCGAGTCGTAGCGCCCCTGCGCCACCTGGTCCACAATCACCGCGACGTCGTCCGGATCGATCGGGCAGCTGCGGTAGACGCCCTCGGCATCAAAGCAGTGCTGGCCCGAGAGCGTAATGTACGCATCCCAGCCCAGGTCGAACAGCCAGTCCGGCATCTGGTAGGTCGGACGGCCCGTGGCAATCACGCACGCGATCCCCTGTTCGTGAAAGCTGTCGAGCACCTGCTGCGCCGACGCCGGAATCCGGTGGGTCTTAAAGCTCAGCAGCGTACCGTCGATATCGAAAAACGCGACTTTGATCATTCTCGCCTACTCCTCGCCCTCGAGCTTTTCGCTCGCCTCGAGCCACGCCATCTCCAGCTCGTCCATGGCGGCGTGAGCCTCGTCGATCTTTGCCTGCTGCTCGCCGAGCGCCGTGTAGTTGGTGGGATCGACCTGGGCCATGGCGGCCTCGGCCTCCTCCACGCGGGCGCGCTGCGTCTCCATCTTGCGCTCGAGCGAGCTCACCTCGCGGCGGAGCTTCTGACGCTCGGCGTTGGAAAGGCCGTTGGGCTGACCGCTCGACTTGGGCTTTTCGGCCGCAGCTGCCGCGGCACCGGTGTCAAACGTTCCGGTCTTGGCGCTCGGCGCGCCCACGGGCTCGCCCTCGGCGGTGGCGTTGCACATGCGCAGGTACTGGTCCACGCCACCGGGCATATGCGTCAGGTGGCCGTCGAGCAGCGCCCACTGCTGGTCGGTCACACGCTCCATCAAAAAGCGGTCGTGCGTCACCAGGATCAACGTGCCGGGCCAGCCGTCGAGCAGGTCCTCGACAATCGCCAGCATGTCGGTATCCAGGTCGTTGCCGGGCTCGTCCAGGATGAGCACGTTGGGTTCGTCCAGGATTGTCAGCAGCAGCGACAGGCGACGGCGCTGGCCGCCCGAAAGATCGCCGATGCGGCTCCAGAGCTGCTGCGTCGTAAAGCCCAGGCGCTCGCAGAGCTTCTCGGGCGAAGTCTCCTTGCCGTCGATGACGTAGTACTTCTTATAGTTGCCGAGTACCTCGCGAATCGTGTCGCCCATGTAGGGCTCGAGCTCCTCGAGCTGCTGCGACAGCACGCCAAAGCGCACTGTCTGGCCAATCTTCACGCGGCCGCGCGTGGGTTCAATCTTGCCCTGGATCACGTCGAGCAGCGTCGACTTGCCGGCGCCGTTCTCGCCCAGCAGGCCATAGCGGTCGCCCGCACCAATGAGCCAGGTCACGTCAGAGAGCACCTGCTTGGGCGCGCCATCGGTATCCGCATAGCCAGCGTCCACGTCGGCCACATCGATAACCTGCTTGCCCAGGCGGCTCACGGCGAGGCGCTTGAGCTCCAGCTCGTCGCGCACGGGAGGCACGTCGGCGATGAGCTCGCGGGCGGCATCCACGCGAAACTTGGGCTTGGTGGAGCGCGCCTGGGCACCGCGGCTCAGCCACGCGAGCTCCTTGCGCGCCATGTTGCGACGACGCTCCTCGGTGACGGCGGCCATGCGGTCGCGCTCCACGCGCTGCAGGATATATGCGGAGTAACCGCCCTCGAAGGGATCGACCTGGCCGTCGTGGACCTCCCACATACTGGTGCAGACCTCGTCCAAGAACCAGCGGTCGTGCGTGACCACGAGCATGGCGCCCTGACCGCGCTGCCAGCGGGCCTTTAAGTGACGCGCAAGCCAGTTGATGGTGCGCATGTCCAGGTGGTTGGTGGGCTCGTCGAGCATGAGCACGTCGTAGTCGCCGATCAGCAGGCGCGCGAGGTCCACGCGGCGGCGCTGGCCACCCGAAAGCTCGCCCACCGTGCCCTCCCAGGGCACATCGCTAATGAGGCCGGCCAGAATCTGGCGCGTACGCGGACTCGACGCCCACTCGTACTCGGGCGTGTCGCCCACGACGGCATGATGCACGGTGTCGGTATCGACCAGGTTATCCTTTTGGCCGAGCAATCCAATCGTCGTGTCGCGGCGGTGCGTCACGCGGCCGTCGTCGGGCTCCAACGTGCCGGCGAGCACGCTCAGCAGCGTCGACTTACCGTCGCCGTTTTTACCGACAATACCAATACGGTCGCCCTCGCCCACGCCGAGCGTAACGCTATCGAAAATATGCTTGGTGGGAAACTCTAGGCTGACGGAATCGCATCCCAAAAGAATCGCCATATGCCCTGCTCCTTCGTAGAAATTCAACGTTGTCCATGATAGCAGCGAAAAGGCGGGCCGCACGCGACACAAAAAGGCGGGCCATCTCCCACAAGAGATGACCCGCCTCTCCAATCAGTCCCGTGGCGACCGTGGCCACCGCGGGCCTCAAGCATGTCCCGGACTAGGAGAACATGCCGGTGAGGTAATCATTCAGCCGCTTATCCTTGGGCCGTTGGAAAATCTCGTCAGTCTCGTCGTACTCGACCATATCGCCCATGTAGAAGAACGCCGTGCGGTTGGACACACGCGACGCCTGCTCCATGTTGTGCGTCACGATGACGATGGCGCGGTCGGCAACGATCGACGACATGAGGTCTTCGATCGCCAGCGTCGAGATGGGGTCGAGCGCCGAGCAGGGCTCGTCAAACAGGATCACGGCGGGGTTGAGCGCCAGCGTGCGCGCAATGCACAGACGCTGCTGCTGGCCGCCCGAAAGCGCATAGGCGCTCTTGTCGAGCTTGTCCTTGACCTCGTCCCAAAGCGCCGCGCCGCGCAGGCTTTCCTCGACCATGCGGTCGAGCTCGTCGCGGTCGGTGATGCCGTGGCGCTTAGGCGCAAACGTGATGTTGTCGCGAATGGACTTGCGGAACGGGTTGGGCTGCTGGAACACCATGCCAATGGAACGGCGCAGCTCGTAGGTGTTTTCGGTCTTGGTGTTCACGTTGCGCCCGCGATAGTTGATCTCGCCCTCCACGCGGCAGCCGCGAATCTCGCGATTCATGAGGTTGAGGCTACGCAAGAAGGTCGACTTACCGCAGCCCGAAGGCCCGATGAGCGCCGTGATCTCGCCCTTGTGGAAGTCGAGCGACGTATTGTGCAGTGCATGGTGGTCGCCATAGTACACGCTGACGTCCTTGGCGGAGAGCACGACCTCGTCGCTCACGGCCTTGCCGCTCACGCGCACGCGCTTCTCGTTCTCCCCCACGCTCGACAAGAAGTCCTGGGTGTCGGACGATGCCGCTTCGGTTGCGGGCGTTACATTCATCTCGCTCATTCGGCCGTCATCTTCCTTGCCAGTTGCTTGCCCACGATACGGGCAACTACGTTAAACAGCAGCACACAGATCATCAACAGTGCCGCGGTGCCCCAGACAATCTGCTGGGCCTCGGGGCTGCCCTCGCCATAGATCTTGTAGATGTGCACGGCGAGCGACTCGCCGGGACGGAACACGTTCCAAGCGCAGGTGGGGCTCGACAGGTTAAAGCTCAAGAAGTTCAGGCGAACCGGCGAGCTCATACCCGAGGTAAAAAGCAGTGCTGCGGCCTCGCCAAACACACGGCCGGCCGAAAGCACGATGCCGGTCACGATGGCGGGCATGGCCTCGGGGATTAGGATGTGCAGCGTGGCCTCCCAGCGGGTGAGGCCCATGGCCAGGCACGCATCGCGCTGGGCCTGCGGCACGTCCTCGAGCGCCTGCTGAATCACGCGCACCAGGATGGGAATGTTGAACATGGTGAGCGCGACGGCGCCGGAGATGATGGAGTACTTCCAGCCCAGCTGTACCGAGAACACCAGAAAGCCGAACATGCCGACGACGATGGAAGGCAGCGAGGACAGCGTCTCGATGGCGGTGGAGGCGATGTCGCGGATGGGGCCGTTCGGCGCGTACTCGACCAGGAAGACCGCGCCGCCCAGACTGATGGGCACCGAGATGACCAGAGTAATCAGCAGCAGGTAGAACGAGTCGAACAGCTGGTAGAACACGCCGCCCTGGGTTCCGTTGGCGCGCGACGGCTCCGTGAGAAAGCCCGGTTTGAACAGCGTCGAGATGCCCTCGAACAGGATGTAGGCCACCATGGAGATGACGATGAGCATGACGATGGCGACGATCGCCGTCAACACGCCCGTGGCGAAGCGGTCCTGCTTTTGGACACGCCCGAGCCTCGCCTCGTCGATATGGATGCGCGTGCTAGCCACGAGCCTTCGCCCCCTTGCGGCCTATAAGGTGGATGATCAAGATGAAGATGAGGCTCATGCCCATCAGCAGCAGACCGAGCGCCCACAGAACATCGTCCTGGGCCGAGCCCTCGGCATAGACCGCCATAGACGTGGTGAGCGTGGTGGTGATGGTGGATGCCGGCGACAGCAGTGACGTCGGCATGGCCTCGATACCGCCGATAACCATGCGCACGGCAAGCGTCTCGCCAAAGGCACGGGTCATACCAAGGATGACCGCAGTCATGAGCGACGGCATGGCGGACTTGAGCACCACGTGCCAGATGGTCTGCCAGCGGGTGTAGCCCAGCGCGAGCGAGCCCTGACGGTAGCTGTCGGGCACGGCACGCAGGCCATCGACCGAAAGCGTGGTCATCGTCGGCAGGATCATGACGGCCAGCACGATGGCGCCGGGCAAGATGCCCAGACCCGTGCTCACATGGAAAACGCTCTTCATAAGGCCGACGACCACGTGAAAACCAATAAGGCCAAAGACGACCGAGGGAATACCGGTCAAAAGCTCAATAAGCGGCTGAAAGATCTTGGAACCAAACTTAGGCTGGATCTCAACCGCAAAGATGGCAGAGCCGATAGCGATGGGCAGCGCGATAAGCGTGGAGAGCGCCATGACCGCAAACGAGGTGACGATCAGGGGCAGGGCGCCGGTATAGGGCAGGCCGTTTTCGGCTGTGTTGGCCAGGTCCCACTTGGTGCCGGTGAAGAACTCGACAACCGAAACGCCGTCCTTAACGAAAGCCGAGAGGCCCTTTTGGGCGACCATAAAGATGAGTGCGGCAACGACAAGCGTCACGAGCGCTACGCACGCACCCGTGACGCCCAGGCCCACGTTCTCAAGGTCGCGCTTTGGCAGCTGTTTTGCCATTGCAAACCTTTCCGGGGGCGATTACTTATTTAGCAGAGACCTTGCCGCTGGCGTCCTTGACGA
>CABUWA010000087.1 GCA_902495085.1 uncultured Collinsella sp.
ACGTTGTAAATGCCGACCTGCTCGGTGGAAAGGGGCGCGAGGTAGCTTTGCCCGATAAAGTACTTCGCAAATGCGTCGTTGGGGGCACCGATGGGAAAGGCCATCTCGTTTTGATGCTTGGTTCTTGCGTCGGCGGCATCGCTATCCGCCCAGACCTCCTTCGCCATGCGAAAGGCCGCCCATGCCTTGGGCCAGCCTGCGTAAAACGCCGCGTGCGTAAGGATTTCCGCTATCTCCGCTCTGGTCACGCCGTTGTTCTTTGCGGACATCAGATGATATTGGAACGAAGAGTCCGTCAGCCCCTGTGCCATCAAGGCAACCACCGTCACCACGCTGCGGTCTCGAAGGGAAAGCCCGTCTTCTCGGCTCCACACCTCGCCGAACAGCACATCGTCATTGAGCTGTGCAAATTTGGGAGCGAACTCCCCCAGGGCATCTCTGCCCGCCGTCTGTTTAATTGTCATAATCGATTTCCTCCTATCGATGGTTCTGGACACGAATCTGCCTCCGCGCGGCTAAGTAGCCCGCCTAGATTTCCATGCCCATTCGTTGCGCCTGCTCTAAAGCAGAATGCCCCGTGATTTCGCCCACACCGTTCACGCCGCCGGCGAAAACCGTTCCGGCAAGCGCGCGCCTTTGGCGAAAATCCCTTGCGCTCCCGATTTGTATTAACGAAAATAAACGTAATACCTAAACCTAACTTTAGGTCAAGGAGTAAATTCTAGATTTGTCCGGAGGGACCATGTACACAATCGGACAGGTGGCGGAGATGTTCGATCTGCCCGTTTCCACGCTGCGCTATTACGACAAGCAGGGATTGTTCCCGGGGCTGGAGCGGACGTCCGGCATTCGCCGATTCGGCGATACGGAACTCGAGGCGCTTCGGGTCATCGAATGCCTGAAGAAGGCTGGGATGGAGATCAAGGACATCCGGCTGTTCATGGAATGGTGCGCGGAGGGCCCATCGACATATCCCAAGCGCAAGGCCATGTTCGAGGAGCGAAAGGCCCACATGGAGTCGGAGATCGCGAAGATGAACCGCGCGCTGGACATGTTGAAGTTCAAATGCTGGTACTACGAGCAGGCGATCCAAGATGGCAACGAGGATAGAGTGAAGGCGTTGATCCCCGACAATTTGCCTGAAGCGATCAAAGACGTCTACGAAAACGCCCACGTTCGATAGTGGTGTCTGATACTCAAGGGGCTTTGGCAAGGAGTCCTTTCCAGACAGGAATGCAAAGAGAAGGCCTCCGAATCGGAAGGCTCGGAGGCCTTCATTCCCGCTACTTTGCCGGTGGCTTTGCCTTGCGGCGACGACGAACAGTATCAGGCGTTACTCGGCAACACCAGTACGCGAGTTCAGAAGCCAGTTCCTGCTATTCCCACTCGGTAACAGGAGCCACTGGTCAAAAGCTCGTTAATTTCAATGTGAGTTCTCGGCCTGCCGATTCTTCGTGAGGCAAGAGTTCCCATTTGATACTCACGCTACCTACGCACCCGGAAGCCAAGGAATCCGGCCGCCACTCAAATTAGGCCGCCGTCATCTTTCATAAACGACACCATGTTCAGATGCCTGACGCCATCCCTCTCCTGCAACAGGGGGTCAAGCGTGAAAAGGTAGCGCGGATATCCGTCCCTGATGTAGCCAAACGGCCTGTACTCACGCTCTTCCACGTCCCTATCGGCGATTGTCATTGAAACCTGAATGTAGGCGTAGGCGTTGCGTTTACGCGCGATGAAGTCGCACTCCAGCTTCCCGATGCGGCCTACGGATAGCTTATATCCCCTCGAGCGGAGATAGATGTACAAGGCGTTTTCCAGCGAGGGCCCGTAGTTCAACCGAACATCGACGTTGCGCGCAAAATAGATACCCGGATCCGCAAGGTAGTACTTCTCCTCGCCGCGTAACGATTTGCGGGACTTAAGGTCGAATCTCTCGCATCTGTAGAGCACTTTGGCATCGATGAGCATCTGGATATAGGCGGCGATCGTCCGCCGCTCGACGGCGATACGCTCCGTCTTGGTGAAATAGTCGTGAAGGCTGGTGAGACTCGTCGGCGCACCGTAGTTGTTGATGACATGGGTCATGACACGGTTGAACGTATCAATGTTCCGGATCTTGTTGCGAGTCCTGATGTCCTTGTCGACGATCTGCCCAACGACATCCTCGATGTAGCGAGCCTTCGCCTCGGGATCGTCGTATTCCAGAGACCGGGGAAACCCGCCATACCGCAGATATTCGTCAAACTCGATTCGCGCGTCACCAACCTCCTTGCCCATGAATCTCTTCATGTCGAGAAACTCGGAAAAGGATAGGGTGAACATCTCGAACTCCACGTATCGACCCGTGAGCTTGGTCATCAGCTCGCCAGACAGCAGATACGAGTTGGAGCCAGTGATGAAGATCGAGAAGCCGCCATCCGAGTTATAGGCGTTCACGACCTCCTCGTAGTCTTGGACGTTTTGCACCTCATCGATGAAGAGGTATTTGAAGTCGTCGTCAGCCAGAAGCGACTCGATTTTTTCTTCCAGCTGGTCAGGCGTCTTAATTGAGCGGTTGCCGCGCTTGTCGAGGTCGAGGTAGATGATGTCCTTGTCTTCGACACCACGGTTTCTCAGTTCTTCGGCAATCGTCGCCATGAGGCAAGATTTGCCGCAGCGGCGGATACCCGTGATCACCTTGATCAGATCATCATCGTAGAACGGTCGAATCTTCTTCAAGTATTGCTCGCGATGATACAGTTTCATCGAAATCGCCTCCTCTGCTCAGTTTATCAGAGAGGATGATAATCCTCAGTTAAGGCAGCTATTTTTTCGATTTTGCAGAAATTGGTTTCTTAAACCTTATTCCAACTCTTCCATGCTCGCTTGATATCGCGTCATAGATGAAAACACAGTCCCCGTCGGGTAGTCGTGGGCGTGCGGGAGTCCGCATCAGTAACCTGCCTCCTTGGTTGTCCCTTCTCTGCATGGTCATCTACATAAAGGAGGAGCCAGCCATGCAGATCAGCGTGTCGTCCACCCTGACCGTATATCACGACGGCCAATTCTGGGTCGGGCTGGCGAAGCACGTCGAGGACGGCAGATACGGCGCCGCCCGCATCGTCTTCGGCGCGGAGCCGTCCGATGCTCAAGGGGCTTTGGCAAGGAGTCGTTTAGGCAGACATGCAAAAAGAAAGCCTCCGAACCAGAAGGTTCGGAGGCTGTTATTCCCGTTATTTCGCTGATGGCTTTGCTCTATGGCGACGCCGAAACAGTATCAGGCGGTACTCAACGGTATCAAAACGCGAGTTCAGAAGCCAGTTCCCGTTATTCCCATAGGCATAAGCGCATCTGCTCGCGATTGCCTATCGATGCTTTGCCTCGAGCGCGGCAGACACCGCATCGAGGAACTCCCGCACATGGTCTGCGGGGTGCGACGAGTGAAGCAGCCCGTAAGACACGAGACAGTCCCAATCGGTAGGGACGGTTTTGAGCATGGGGTGGACGTTGGCCCATAACGGCAACGTCGCAAGCGCGAGGTCCTCGTTCGCGCCGCGATTGAACACCTCCGCCCGATATTGCGGGAAGTCTACGAGTGCGATTTGAGGATGATGCAAGAGTATCTCATCGCGCACGCGGTCGATTTCGGCGTTCCAGCCCCGGCGTATAAGCATAAGACTGTGATTGTGGAGGTCGTCGAATGTGACGATGTCGCGTTTGGCGAGTTCGCTGTCGACGGGAACGGCGCACCCGAGCGGCTCGCGCGAAAGCTCGAGGCCCAGGCACCCGCGCTCTTTAAGAAAGGCATCGTCGAAAATCCCCACCACGATATCCATGTCTTGCCCGAGGTTCGCCAAACCGCGCGCCGCCGAGGGTGTGTTTTCAAACGTGACCACCTGAAGGCTCATGCCAGGGCAACGTTCCTTCACCTTCGGCCACAGCTTCGTGAGCGGCGTGCTGGGCGTCATGAGCGACACCCCCACGCGGATGATGCGCTTCTCTCCACGCTCGGCGACGCGGGCGCGTGCGATTGATTCTTGAGAGTACTGCACGATATGGCGGGCGTCGGCGAGCAGCGACCTGCCTGCTCGCGTAAGCGAAAGCCCCTGATGCGATCGGTGGAACAGCGTAAGGCCTAGCCGCGACTCCAGCAGGTTCATCTGCTTGATGACAGCCGTGGGCGTGATGAAGGACTCTTGTGCCGCCTTGGAGAAGCTGCCCGCCTCCGCCACGCGGATGAAAGTGTCAAGCTGTGGGTTGTACATCGATCCTCCTGTCACGCATTATGTGCCGTATATACCCCATGGTTATATCCATCATTCCAACGTGAACTTCTCGCACGTCAGCAAACGCCGTAGCCTTGTATTCGAAAAGTCACCATTAAGGAGGAGACCATGGAGTATCTGAAGCTCAACAACGACGTAGAGATGCCCATCGAAGGTTTGGGCACTTTCCTCATGACACCGGCCGAGGCCGAAGCAGCCGCAACCGCCGCGCTCGCGGCTGGCTACGAGCACATCGACACCGCCAACGCCTACATGAACGAGCGCGCCGTGGGCCGTGCCATCGCCAAGAGCGGCATCGCGCGCGACAAGATCTTCGTCTCCACCAAGCTCTGGCCGAGCGTCTACGACGCGGGCATGCCGGCGGCGGACGCCACGCTCCAGCGCCTGGGGCTCGACTACGTCGACATGCTCATCCTGCACCAGCCGGTAGGCGACTACCTGGCCGCGTGGCGCACGATGGAGGAGGCGTACCGTGCGGGCAAGGTGCGCGCCCTCGGCCTCTCCAACTTCCCGCAAGACAAGATCGCCAATGTTATCGAGGTCGCCGACATCAAGCCGCAGCTCGTGACCGTTGAGTGCCACCCCTACCACGCCCAGCGCGACCTGCGCGCCTACCTCGCGCCGTACGGCACGGTGATCGAGGCGTGGTACCCGCTCGGCCACGGCGACAAAGGTCTTCTGGAGGAGCCCGTCTTCGTCGCTCTCGCCGAGAAGTACGGCAAGACCCCGGCCCAGGTGATCCTGCGCTGGCACGTGCAGATGGGCACCTCCATCATCCCCGGCTCCAAAAACCCCGCCCACATCGCCGACAACGCGAACATCTTCGACTTCTCCCTCACCGAAGACGAGATGGCCGAGATTGCCAAGCTCGACGGGACCATGACCTACTACACCGCCACTGAGGAAGCACTCGCGGGCTACCTGGCCATACGCCCCGATTTCGACGCGCAGGAGTAGCGCTCAGACGATAACGGGCCAACCAAGCCAACGAAGGAGATGCCCCATGACCGCAAACCCGACCGTGACCAGAAGAAACTTCCTGCTCGGAACCGCGCTGTGCGCAACGATGCTCTCCGGCTGCAGCCAGGGTGACGACCAAGCCGCCGTCGAGGACGAGCCTGCCGCCGCGCCCGCTGCAGGCGACAGTGTCCTCGTGGCCTACTACTCGGCACAGGGCCACACCGCTGCCGTAGCTCAGACGATCGCCGACGAGCTCGGCGCCGATCTCTTTGAGGTGACGCCTACGGAGCCCTACTCCGACGATGACCTCGACTGGACCGACGACAATAGCCGCGTGACCCGCGAGCACGAGGACGAGAGCCTGCGCGACGTCGAGCTTACGCAGGTCACGCCGGACGGCTGGGAGAACTACGACACCGTGCTCGTGGGGTATCCCATCTGGTGGGGCATCGCGGCCTGGCCCATCGACAACCTCATCTCAGGCAACGACTGGGACGGCAAGACGGTGGTCCCGTTCTGCACCTCTTCCTCCTCGAGTCTTGGCCGGAGCGGCGAGCTACTCGCCGCAGCCGCGGGTAGCGGGGAGTGGCAGGAGGGCCAGCGCTTCTCGTCCAGTGCGGACGAGTCCGGGGTTCGTGATTGGGTCGCCGGTCTCGGCCTGGCATAAGCAATTAGAGATGGCAGACCGCTGACAATCTGGGAGTTTCGAATGATCCTATACTTCACCGGGACGGGCAACTGCCTCTACGCGGCGCGCGAGCTGGCCGCGGAGGGCGAGAGGGTCCTGAGCATCCCGCAGGAGCTGCGCCGCGAGGGCGAACTCGCCTACGCGGACGATACGATTGGCATCGTGTACCCCATCTACGGGCACATGATGCCCGACATGGTGAAGACGTTCCTCGAGCGCGCGACGCTCGACACGCCCTACCTCTACTTCGTTTGCACCTACGGCAACCGGCACGCCAACGCCGTCGAGCTGTGCCTGGAGGACGCACGGGCGGCGGGGCTCAACCCTGCCTACGCAACCACGCTCCTCATGGTGGACAACTGGCTGCCCAACTTCGACATGGACGACCAGCGCGCCCGCATCCCCGAGAAGAAGATAGGCGAGAATCTCGAGCGCATCCGCGCGGACGTGGTCATGCGCCGCCGCTGGATCGAGCCGGTGACCGACGAGGACCGCGCGGCGCACGAGCAGTTCATAAGCCGGGGCTTGCGCTTCGAGCCGGCGATGCTGGGCGGATTCCTGACCGTTGATTCCGAGAAGTGCGTGGGATGTGGGGCGTGCGCAAAGGTGTGCCCGACTGGTTGCATCGCACTCGAGGGCGGCAAGGCTGTCCGTAACGCGCAGGCGGGCTTTGGCTGCAACGCCTGCCTCGCCTGCATGCACGCCTGTCCCGCGCACGCCATCACCTGCGCGGCGGGCGACAAGAATCCCGCGGCACGCTTCCGCAACGAGCACGTGACCCTTGCCGAGCTGCAAGAGGCCAACAGCGGCCGCTGATGCGCTTCTCGCCAAGCCGAAAGCCTGCGGCTTCGGCTTGGTTCATTCAGAAAGAGAAACTATGCACGTGAGCCATCTTTCACGCAGGTCCTTTATCGAGGCTGCCGCGCTCGCTGCGGGCGGGCTAGTACTCGGAGAAGGCCTGGTCGGCTGCGCGGATGCCCGTGAGCTTGGCGGCTACGTCCTCACGGAGGGGTCGCAGACAGACCGCGGCTTCGTCGTTGACGACGCCTTGCAGACGCCATCGGGCAGGACGCTGCACTTCTCGTTCCACGTGCCGGACTCCTACGACGGGTCCGCGCCCTATGCGCTCTACGTGGCCTGCCCCGGCTGGGAGGGGCTCTACTTCCAGGGCGTGGGGGCGAATCTTCGGGAGGACTACCCCTTCGTGGCGAACGACTACATCGCCGACATGATCGTGGCCTCGCCCCGACTCGACGACTGGGGCGAGCAATCGGCGTCAGACGTGGTGGAGCTCACCGAATGGCCGCTCGGCGCCTACAGCATCGATACAGGCCACGTGTACCTGAGCGGATGCTCGGGCGGCGGCGAGACCATCTCCATCGTCTTGGGAACGCGCCCCGAGCTCTACCGCCGTGCGCTTCACACCATCTCGCGCTGGGACGGCGACATCGAGACGCTCACCACAGCCGAGGTTCCCGTGTATATGGCTATCGGCGAGAACGACGACTATTACGGCTCCGGGCCCGCGCGCGAGGCGTACGAGGAGATTCGCGCCGCCTATCGAGCTCACAGGCTTTCCGAGGAGCACATCAGCGAGCTGGTCGTGCTCGATGTCAAGCCCACGAGCTACTTCACCGAGCGGGGCTTTGCTGCGGACGCGGCCAGCACGGGGCGGGCGGCTACCTCTTTGCCCATGACGAGAACATCATGGGATGGCTTTTCGCATTTCTGGGTGCCCCGCTCATGCGGGTAGTCGTCCGCAGCGCCCGTCCGATCGTACGCTAGGCGAACGAAAAGGGGCGGTGGGCCTCCGTCTTCACGGGCCCACCGCCGCCGAACTGGGTTACGCAAGTCGGGACTACGCGAGCTTCTTCGAGAGCGCCCTTGCCTCGTGCATGTTGTCGACCATGCCGCCGTAGGTCATGCCGTAGAGTGCGGCGAAACGCTTCATGGTGTACTCGCCCCAATCGAGCATCTCGCGCGTGGGCGCGCCACCTTGGAACACGAAATAGAGCGTCTTGCCGCTCATACTGCCCTCGCGCACCGGACCGTAGAAGCGGTC
>CABUWA010000088.1 GCA_902495085.1 uncultured Collinsella sp.
CGTGACATCCGCTTTGTGCGTCTGTGGTTTGTCGACATTCTCGGCCGCCTCAAGAACTTTGCCATTAGCCCCGAGGACCTCGAGGTCGCTTTTGAGGAGGGTATTGGCTTTGACGGCTCCGCCATCGAGGGCTTTGCCACGCCCGAGGAAGCCGACATGCTGGCGTTTCCCGATGCTTCGACCTTCCAGATTTTGCCGTGGCGCCCGAGCCACAACGGCGTCGCCCGCGTGTTCTGCGATGTGTGCACCCCCGACCGCAAGCCCTTCGCCGGCGATCCGCGCGATGCGTTGCGCCGCATGTTCTATAAGGCCGAGAAGGCTGGCTACCTGCTCAACGTGGGTGCCGAGCTGGAGTATTACTACTTCCCCGACGAGCACACCCCCGAGCCGCTCGACAACGTGGGCTACTTCGATCTTTCGGTGAGTGACGCCGCCCGCGACCTGCGCCGCAACACGGTCCTCACGCTCGAGAAGATGTCCGTGCCCGTGGAGTACACCTTCCACGCCGCCGGCCGCTCGCAGCACGGCATGAGCCTGCGCCACGCCGAGGCCCTGAGCATGTCCGACGCCATCACCACGGCCAAACTCATCATTAAGCAGCAGGCTTACGAGAGCGGGTGCCACGCCTCCTTTATGCCCAAGCCGTTGGCGGGCGAGGACGGCAGCGCTATGTTCCTGTGCCAGTCGCTATTCGACCACGACGGCAACAACGTCTTTTGGGGCGAGGACGACGAGAAGTACCACCTCTCCGATATCGCCAAGCACTACATGGCCGGCATCTTGGCGCACGCGCGCGAGATCAGCGCCATCACTAACCCCACGGTCAACTCGTACAAGCGCATCACCACGGGCGGCGACTCCGTGCCGCAGTACGCCACGTGGGGCCTGCGCAACCGCGCGAGTATGGTCCGCATTCCGGTCTACAAGCCCGGCAAGCAGCTGTCCACGCGCATCGAGCTTCGCAGCCCCGACCCCATGGCCAACCCGTACCTGGTCAACGCCGTCACGCTGGCGGCTGGTCTGGACGGCATCGAGCGCAAGCTGGAACTCCCGCCCGAGGCCACGGCCGAGACGCTCAAGCTCACCGACCGCCAGATGCTCGAGGCCGGCTACACGCCGCTGCCGCGTTCGCTCAAAGAGGCGCTCGACGTGTTTGAGGACTCGCAGTTTATGAAGGATGCCCTCGGCGAGCACATCCACAGTTTCTTCCTCAAAAAGAAGCGCGACGAGTGGCATAAGTTTGAGTCTACGATCACCGAGTGGGAGATCAAGCACTACCTGGCGAACTCCTAATCGCGCTGGCTTGTTCCAGTACGATTGAGCTCATTTCTTTGGAGGCCGATATGTCCGAAAAGAGTGCCCTGTTCATGGCGCGCACGACGCGCTTCCACGAGTTTGCCCGCAGCTTGACGACCACCCTGGGTGTCGAGGTGAGCCTGGCAACCCCCGATTCGCCGACTGCGGCGCACGACTTTGACCTGCTGATTCTCGATTCCGACGGCATCCGCAGCGACCGTATCGATCAGATTGCCAAGTGGCTTGACGATCGTGGCGGCGTCCCCATGTTGGTGATCGTCGACGACGAGGCGCTCGGTACCTTGCGCCTGCCCAATCACGCGCATGCCGACTTTGTATGCCCCACGGCGACACCCAACGAGCTCAAGGCTCGTGCGCAGCGCCTGATGGGCGAGGAGGAGACCGTCACCGCCGACGATGTGCTCAACATCGATAACCTCGAGATCAACCTGGCCACCTACCAGGTGACGCTCGATGATGAGCCCATCGACCTGACGCTGATGGAGTACTCGCTGCTGAGCTTTTTGGCGACGCACCCCAACCGCGCCTACAGCCGCGAGGTGCTGCTGCACCGCGTGTGGGGCTTTGAGTACTGCGGTGGCACGCGCACCGTCGATGTGCACATTCGACGCATCCGCTCCAAGGTAGGCCCGCAGATCGCGGCACACATCACCACCGTCCGCGGCGTGGGCTATCTGTTTAAGGACTAGATTTCCACCACAAAGGGGACAGGCACCTTTGTGGTGGTTTTGCCGTAGGCCGGGTCCTTTCGGGTCTGCAGCAGAACTTAAGCCTTCCTAAAAGATTGCGTTCTCATACACGTACGCCCGCATATTGGGGTACAACTCAACGTGAACAATGATGGCCCGCCACATGTTTGGCGGGCCTTTGGTTATTTGACGAAAGGATCGCAGCCATGAGCGAGAACGATTCCCAGCGTCCCCAGGATGCGGGCAACGCCGGCGAGACCCAGCAGCAGCCGCGTGTGCAGGTGGAGTCGACGCCTGCCGGCAGTAACATTCCCTACGTGCAGGCCTACGACACGCAGACCGGCAAGCCGCTGGGTGGCCAGCAGGTCGTGAACAAGCACACGGTGGTCAAGACCAAGACCAAAAAGCTGCCGATCTTTATTACGGCGCTTGCCGGCTGTGCCTGCGGAGCCCTGCTGGTCATTGCGCTCATTATGAGCGGCACGCTCGATATCGGCGGCGGCAAGAATGCCGTGACGGCGGGTGCTTCGGGTTCGTCGACGCAAAAGATCACGATCGACTCCGAGGACACCACGCTGGCCGAGGCCGTTTCTGCCAAGGCCCTGCCCTCCGTGGTTTCCATTACCGCCACTTCGAGCGGCAGCCAGAATGGCTCGCTTTCGCAGTCTGCCGACGAGTCGGATAACTCAGGCAGCGTCGGTTCGGGCGTGGTGCTCGATACCGAGGGCCATATTCTCACCAACAACCACGTGGTCGATGGCTATGACCAGTACGTGGTGACCATGGACGACGGCACCACCTACGAGGCCGAGTTCGTGGGCAACGACGCCTCGAGCGACCTGGCCGTCATCAAGCTCAAGGACGCCGACGCCTCCAAGCTCACGCCGATCGAGATCGGCGACTCCTCCAAGCTCAACGTGGGCGAGTGGGTCATGGCGATCGGCTCGCCGTTCGGCAACGAGCAGTCTGTCTCCACGGGCATTGTGTCGGCGCTGTATCGCTCCACGGCTATGAGCTCTACCAGCGGTAACACCATCTATGCCAACATGATCCAGACCGATGCCGCCATCAACCCGGGCAACTCCGGCGGCGCGCTCGTCAACGACAATGGCGAGCTCGTGGGCATCAACTCGCTCATCGAGAGCTATTCGGGCTCCAGCTCGGGCGTGGGCTTTGCCATTCCGGTTAACTACGCCAAGAACATTGCCGACCAGATTATCGACGGCAAGACGCCGGTGCATCCGTACATGGGCGCTACGCTTTCGAGCGTCAATGCACTCAACGCCCGCACCAACAAGCTGAGCACCGATAGCGGCGCGTATGTGGCGAGCGTCGTCGAGGACGGTCCTGCTGCCAAGGCCGGCATCCAAGAGGGCGACGTTATCACCAAGCTGGGCGACGATGAGATTACGAGCGCCGATGGCCTGATCATCGCACTGCGCAGCCACGAGGTGGGTGAGAAGGTCGAGATCACGCTCATGCGCGGCAAGGAAGAGAAGAAGGTCACCGTCGAGCTGGGCTCCGATGAGGAGCTGCAGAACCAGCAGCAGGACGACAGTTCGACCGACACCGGCAACGGCGGTATTACCGACGAGCAGCTGCGCCAGTATCTGGAGGAGCTGTTGGGCCAGCAGGGCCAGGGCCAGGGCTACGGCCAGGGTTTCTAACGAGCTGTACCGCACACATCGAAGCCAGAGGGGCTGTCCCATCAACGCGGGACAGCCCCTCTTTTCTTATTGATCCGTTGGGGACGGAGGAAAACGGATCACTTGTGGCTGGCAAGAGGCTTGGTTCGGAATGGCCTGGACAGTTAATTCAGATGCGTATAAATCTGGGGCAGCTTGGGATGCGTTTTGAGCAATTTTTGATTGGGATGGGGATCGAATGCGTGTTTGGAAGGGAGAGTGGGACGTTTACATGGTCTCGAGGAGCCCAAATTTGTTGAAACAGGGGTGTTCGTGCCTGATTCAGCTCTAGGATTTATACGTATCTGAACTAACTGTCCGCCCCGGTCTGGCCGCTGCCGATTCGGTGCGGTTCGAAAGGGATATTCGGCCCCATTGCGACCGGTGGTACTCTAGTATCCGTTTGAAATCGAGCGAAGGAGTGCCGCTATGGAGCAATCGAGCCTGTTTGGTGACGGCGTGGACATCGATACCGAAACGCCCGCAAGCGCGGATGCCACCGCACCGACCGATGCCCGTGCCCAGGCGGCAGCGCGTGCAGCCGAGCTGCGCCACGAGCTCGATTACCACGCCTATCGCTACTACATGCTCGATGCGCCTGAGATCACGGACGCCGCCTTTGACAAAATGCTCGTTGAGCTCCAGCAGATCGAGGCGACCTACCCCGATCTGGTAACGCCCGATAGCTATACCCAGCGCGTGGGCGGCTATGTGAGCGAGCAGTTTACGCCGGTCACGCACATGGCACGCATGTATTCCATGGACGACGCCATGGATCTGGACGAGCTCGACGCATGGCTCCAGCGCACCGAGGACGCGCTCGGTGCCGGCAGCGTCACCTATACCTGCGAGCTCAAGATCGACGGCCTGGGCGTGGCGCTTACCTACCAGAACGGCACCTTTGTGCGCGCCGCCACGCGCGGTGACGGCACAACGGGCGAGGATGTGTCGCTCAACGTCCGTACTATCAAGGATGTGCCCATGCACCTGTCCGAGCCGGCGCTCGCCCACATGGGCGCCGACCGCGAGCGCACCATTGAGGTACGCGGCGAGGTCTATATGCCCAAGGGCAGCTTTGTTCGTCTGAATGAAGAGGCCGATGCCGAGGGCCGCGACCCCTTCGCCAACCCGCGCAACGCCGCCGCCGGCAGCCTGCGCCAAAAGGATCCCAAGGTCACGGCGCGCCGCGACCTGGCCACCTTTATCTATGCCATCGCCGATACCGACCCGCTGCACGTCCACAGCCAGCGCGAGTTCCTCGATTGGCTGCGCAGTGCCGGCTTTAGCGTCAACCCCAATGTGGCCCGTTGCGCCACGCCGGCCGAGGTCCACGAGTTCTGCGCCCAGGCGCTCGAGCACCGCGGCGACCTGAACTACGACATCGACGGCGTGGTCGTAAAGGTCGATAGCTTTCAGCAGCAGCTCGACCTGGGCTTTACCGCCCGCGCGCCGCGCTGGGCCATTGCCTTTAAGTTCCCGCCCGAGGAAAAGCAGACCGTCCTGCGCGAAATTCGCATCCAGGTGGGCCGCACCGGTGTGCTCACGCCGGTCGCCGAGTTCGACCCGGTGACGGTCGCCGGCTCCACCATCGCGCGCGCCACGCTGCACAACATCGACGAGATCCGCCGCAAAAACGTGCGCGAGGGTGACACTATCATCGTGCACAAGGCAGGCGACGTAATCCCCGAGGTCGTGGGCCCGGTGCTCGATAAACGCCCGGCCGATTCGGTCGACTGGCACATGCCCGAGGTCTGCCCCGTGTGCGGTAGCCCCGTGGTCCACGAGGATGGCGAGGTCGCTTATCGCTGCGTCTCCATCGACTGCCCCGCACAGCTCAAGGAGCGCCTGCTCCACTGGGTGAGTCGCGGCTGCATGGACGTCGACGGCCTAGGCGACGAGATTGTCGACAAGATGATCGCCGCCGGCCTGATCCACGATGTCGCGGACTTCTACCAGCTCACGGTCGACGACATCGCCGGCCTGGACACGGGCCGCACCTATGCCAGCTCCAACAGCAAAAAGGGCGTCAAGAAGGGCGACCCCATTCCGGTGGGCCTCAAGACGGCCGAGAAAATAATCGTCGAGCTCAACAAGTCCAAGAGCCAGCCGCTCGGTCGCGTGCTGTTTGCCCTGGGCATCCGCCACGTGGGCAAGAGCGTGGGCGAGGTCATCGCCGAGCGATTCCTGTCGATTGACAAGCTCATCTTGGCGAGTGAAGGGGACATTGCCGAGTGCGAGGGCATTGGCCCCAAGATTGCGGCGAGCGTCAAGCAGTTCCTGGCCGTGCCCGAAAACCTTGCCGTGCTGGAGCGCCTGCGTCAGGCGGGCCTGTCGCTCGAGGTCGACTTGGGCGCCGCGCACGCGCAAGCTGCAGCCGACGCTGGCGTGGCAGGCGAGCTCGCCGACGCACAACCACTCGCAGGCCTGACCTTCGTGCTCACCGGCACGCTCGTCAACCGCACGCGCGACGAGGCGGGCGCGGCGCTCAAGGTGCTCGGCGCCAAGGTTTCGGGCAGTGTGTCGAAGAAGACGAGCTATCTGGTCGCCGGCCCCAAAGCGGGCTCCAAGCTCACCAAGGCCGAGCAGCTGGGTGTACCCGTGCTGGACGAGGACGCGCTCGAGCAGATCTTGGCTACCGGTGAGGTGCCCCAGGCTTAGTGCATCGATAATCAAATTAGAAAACCTCCCGGAAAGGCTGATACTTTCCGGGAGGTTTTTATTTGGGCGTGGTGGCGGGCAGCATGATCTGTGTCTTGTAGGTTGCTGAGGGTGACCCTGCGGAGCGGTGTCGTTCCGGAGCGATAGAAGATTCATACAAAGCAAAGGGGCCCCGCAGTGAGGTCCCACAACGGGGCTGTCCCATTGTGATGAGTTTTATACACTTTAACATTAACATAAACGTGTATACTTAGCAGTGAAGATATATGTTGAGAGGAGCAGTTATGGTTACCGTCGCGTTTTCGGAACTGCGCCAAAACCTTACGCAGATGGCCGAAAAGGTTGCCAATGAGGGCGAGGAGGTTGTGGTCTTCAAGCGGAGCAAGCCGTTGTTCAAGATTGTGCCGCTCGACTATCAAAGCCCGGTCGCAGTGGAATATGACGCTGCCCAAGAGCGCGGGGGTGCAAAGCCGACGCGCGGCCCGGATAAGCCCAAGCGCGACGTGGGTACGATGTGGCATCCCAAAATCACCTGGAAGGAGATTCGCGAGATGCTCGCGGAGGATGAGGACTACCAGGGGTATCTCGATATCGTAGCCAAAATGCCAAAGGGAACGCCGCTCGATACGATGACGGTTGAAGATGAAAAGCGCGTCGCGAGGGAGCGCTACCTATGAGGGCATTTCTCGATACCAATTTTCTGCTCGATTGCGTGCTGCCGGGCCGGCCGGAGCACGCAGCGGCGCAAACGATCAAGGGGCTCGTTGACGTGGGACTTATCGAGGGTGTTGTTTCGGCCTGCTCTCTCAAGGACGCGTACTACATTCTCACTAAACAGGCAGGCGAGGCGCGCGCCCGCGAGGTAGTGCGCGACTGTCTTAAGAGCTACTCGGTAGAGCCTCTCGACCAAGAAGCTTGTTTTACCTCCGCCTATTCCGATGAGCCGGACTTTGAGGACGGCTGCATCCGTGCGATGGCCGAGCGTGCCGGCGTGGACTTTATCATCACGCGTGACCGCGCCGCTTTTGTACGTTCGACCATCAAGACCTTCTCGCCCGCAGAGTTCATCCGTGCGTTTCCGATTCCGGAGGAGTAAAACCGCCATATCGGGGACTGTCCTCGACATGGCGGTTCTCCTGTAGCTGACGTTCGTTAGTTGAGCTGCACTTCATGCCTGTCCGGGAGGTTCTTAATCGAGCATAGTAACCGGCACCGTGATCTGCGTCACGTAGGTCGCCGGGTCGTCGCTGATGATGTCGTCGATGAGGGCGATCTCGCGTCGCCCCGCTACGCCATCAGCTTGTTAAAAGCCCCACGCCGGTTGAGTACGGTAAACGCGACAACACAGATGACTGCCGACAAAATCGATCCGCATGGCGAAGCGATGCCCATGGGAAACAACGTGTCGGAATAGGCGTTCGACAGCAGCCACGCGCCCGGCACGCGAATGAGCGCCACGGCCAGCACGTTGTGCGCAAAGCCGATGTAGCTCTTGCCGTATGCAGCGAAAAAGCCGCTAAAGCAAATGTGGATGCCGGCAAAGATTGCATCGAAAATATAACTGCGCATATAGCC
>CABUWA010000089.1 GCA_902495085.1 uncultured Collinsella sp.
CCCGAGCTGCCCGAGGACTACGTGTGCCCGGTGTGCGGCGTCGGTCCCGATCAGTTTGAGCTCGTCGAGGAGTAACTCGCAGGCACACGGCGAAAGCCGAACATAGCTCTGTCCAAGGGTCCCGGTCGAATTCTCGGCCGGGACCCTTTTGATTTATCTGACGGTTTAAAACGGTCTCACGTGTTACAGATTAAGACGTTATATCTGGACAGTCACGCCATCCCAATTACATCCCCGTTAGCAGCACGATGTCGAGAATCGTCACGATGACGCCGATCCCTACGAGCAGCGCGTTGAGCGGGCGCGAGTTGGCGTATTTGCCCATAACGCGGGCTGAGCTGGTGAGCCGTATGAGCACAAAGACCGTAATCGGCAGCTGAAGCGACAGCAGTGCCTGACTCCAGATGAGACCTTCAAAAGGATTTGGGACGACCAGACACGCCGCCACTGCGCCGGCGAAACAGGCCGCCACCCCGATCGAGGAATGTCGGTCGTGGATGTCGTATTCCTCGTCGAACATGCCCGTGGTGATGGTGCCTGCCGCCATGCCCGCTGTCACGCTGCTCGATAGTCCCGCGAACAGCAGCGCTACCGCAAAGATGGTCGAGCTCGCCGGGCCCAAGATGGGGGAGAGCGTGGCCGCTGCGACGGCGAGGTCGTCTACGACAATGCTGTGCGCAAAGAAGGTCGTTGCGGCCAGGATGACCATGGCCGAGTTGATTGCCCAGCCCACGCCCATCGAAAAGAGCGTGTCGAAGAGCTCGTAGCGCAGACGTTCCTCGATAACCTGCTCGCCTTGGCCTTCGAAGTGCATGGATTGGATGACCTCGGAGTGCAGGAAGAGGTTGTGAGGCATAACGACCGCGCCTAGGACACTTACGATAATCGCGGCCGAGCCGGTGGGCATACTGGGTGTGATCAAGCTTGCGGCGGCCTGCGGCCAGTCGACCTTGACCAGCGTGAGCTCAGCCAAAAACGAGAGTCCTACCACGCCTACGAAGGCGATGATCCATCGCTCGGCGCGCTTGTAGGAGCTCGTCATGAGCATCGCCATCGATACTGCCGCCACGATGACGCAGCCCGCGCGCACGGGCAGCCCAAAGAGCATTTGAAGGGCAATCGCGCCACCCAGGACTTCGGCCATGGCGGTGGCGATGGTCGCGAGATAGGCACTGGCGAGCACCGTGCGCCCAACGAAGCGGGGAAGGTAACGTGTCGTGGCCTCGGCAAGACAGGCGCCCGTGGCGATACCCAGGTGTGCCGCGTTGTGCTGCAGCACAATGAGCATGATCGTGGACAGCGTGACGATCCACAGCAGCGCGTAGCCAAACTGCGAGCCGGCGGCCATGTTGGAGGCCCAGTTGCCCGGATCGATAAAGCCGACGGTCACGAGCAGCCCGGGGCCGATATGCCGGGCGATATCCAGACCTCCGTGGCCTCCGGTGCGGTGCGAGCCAAAGTGTTGTTTGAGATGGTTGAGCATGGTGAGCTCCTGCGTGCCGTTTGTTTGACGCCGCAAAGGATACCCGTTTTATGCTAAAAAGTTAACCAAGACTAACAAAATTGTTGTATTTGAATAGGATGGTGAAAGGGGATTACCGAAATGTCTTGATCTGTAACAACTAGGGATGGAAATTGGGTCTTACTGTTACAGATTGAGATGTTTGAAGTGGTGAGCTTACAGGTCGAACTTGGGGCCCTTGTTACCGTCCTTGAGGTCGGCGGTGTCCACTCGTAGGGTGTGCGTTACGCGATTGTTTCGAAACGGGCGGGAAACACAACGGGCCGGCGATGCTCCTAGTATGCCTAGTCAACTGACTGTCTAACACCTAGGGGAGGATCGCGATGCAGGCAGATTCCGCTCAGCAGCAGGGCCTTTATCGCCCCGAATTCGACCACGATGCATGTGGCATCGGCGCGCTTGCCGATATCAACGGCGAGCGCCATCACCAGATTCTGGACGACGCACTGTCCATTCTGGTCAACTTGGAGCACCGCGGCGGCACCGGACTCGAGAAGAACACCGGCGACGGCGCTGGCATCCTGTTCCAGGTTCCGCATCATTTTTTCCGCAAAGAGGCCCAAAAGTGCGGCCAGATTCTGCCGGCAGAGGGCGACTATGGCGTGGCCATGCTGTTCTTCCCACAGGACGACAAGGGCGTAGAGGATGCCCGTCGCGTGTTTGAGGAGGGCTGCGCCGAGGCCGGCGTGCCGCTGCTCTTTTGGCGCGAGGTGCCGGTCGACCCGCACGACCTGGGCGAGACGGCCCGCGCCTGCATGCCTACCATCCTGCAGGCCTTTCTGGGTCGCCCCGACGACACGCCGGCGGGCGACGCCTTCGAGCGCCGTCTGTATGTGTGCCGCCGCACCATCGAGAAGAAGGCCGACGCCGAGTTTGCCCTGCGCGACAAGATCTTCTATGTGTGCTCCATGAGCTCGCGTACTATCGTGTACAAGGGCATGCTGGTCGCCACGCAGATGCGCCGCTTCTTCATCGACCTCAACGACGCCGCCGTCAAGACGGCCGTAGCGCTTGTCCACTCGCGCTACTCCACCAACACCACGCCCAGCTGGGAACGCGCGCACCCCAACCGCTTTATCATCCACAACGGCGAGATCAACACCCTCAAGGGCAACGTCAACTGGATCCGCGCCCGCGAGCCCAACCTGTACAGCCCCGTGCTGCAGCACGATCTTGAGCGCGTGATGCCCATCATCAACCGCGAGGGTTCTGACTCCGCGATTTTGGACAACGTGCTCGAGTTCCTGGTCATGAACGGTCGCCCGCTCACGCGTGCCGCGTCCATGCTGCTGCCCGAGCCGTGGGACCACAACGACAGTCTGAGTGAGGAACGCCGCGCCTACGATGCCTACCAGTCCATGCTCATGGAGCCGTGGGACGGCCCGGCCGCCATCGCCTTTACCGACGGCCGCACACTGGGTGCTGCTCTCGACCGCAACGGCCTGCGTCCCGCCCGCTACTATGTGACGCGCGACGGTCGCTTTATGCTGGCAAGCGAGGTGGGCACCATCGAGGTGAGCCCCGAGAACATCCTGACGAGTGGCTGCCTGGGACCGGGCCAGATGCTCGAGGTCGATTTTGCCCGCGGCCGCGTGATCTACAACGATGAGCTGCGCGCTCGCTATGCCAAGGAAAAACCCTACCGCGACTGGATTGCCGAGGAGACGCTGACCGTCGACGCGCTCGATGGGCCCGTTGCGGCAACGCCCGCCGAGGACGCCGAGGTGCCCGCCGCCGTGCGTATGGCCAAGCTCGGCTACCACTGGGATGACGTCGACGAGGTCGTGCGTCCCATGGCCCAGCAGGGCAAGGCCCCGCTCGCCTCGATGGGCATCGACGCGCCGCTGGCCTGCCTGTCCAAGAAGACGCGCTCGTTCTTTGACTACTTCTATCAGCTGTTCGCCCAGGTCACGAATCCGCCGATCGATGCCCTGCGCGAGCACATGGTCACCTCGACCACGCTCTACCTGGGCAACCACGGCAACCTGCTCGAGGACTCCCGTACGGCCTGCCAACTGGTGCGCCTGGAGCGCCCGTTGCTCAACGAGGAGGAGTTCGAGCGTATCTGCGCTATCGACCGCGTGGGCTTTAAGACCCGTCGCTTCCGTGCCGTCTACCGCCGCGATGCCGGCGAGGGCGCACTGCAGGCTGCGCTCAAGCAGCTTGCCGAGGACGTTGAGGCTGCGGTCCGCGACGGCGTGAACATCGTGGTGTTGAGCGATCGTGCCGCTGCGGGCGAGGTGCCCGTGCCGTCGCTGCTTGCCGTGGGCTGCGTACACAACCACCTGATCCGCGCCGGCGTGCGCACCTTTGCCGACATCGTGGTGGAGTGCGGCGACGCCGTGTCCCCGCATGACTTTGCGGCACTGGTGGGCTACTCCGCGAGCGGCATCTATCCGTACAACGCACATGCGTGCATCCGCGATCTGGCGACACGCGGCGATTTGGACGTGACGGCCGAGCAGGGCATCGCCAACTACAACAAGGCCGCGACGGCGGGCATCGTCTCCATCATGTCCAAGATGGGCATCTCCACGGTGCAGAGCTACCATTCGGCGCAGATCTTCGAGGCCGTGGGCTTTACGCCGGAGTTCGTCAACGCGTACTTCGCCGGCACGGTGAGCCGTGTGGGCGGTATGGGTGTCGAGGACGTTGAGCGCGAGCAGAATGAGCGCTATGACGCCGCGCTCGCTATCCTTAAGAGCCCGGCTCCCGATCAGCTGCCCACGTTGGGCCTGACCAAGTGGCGCCCGCTCGGCGGCGAGGATCACCTCATCGATCCGCAGACTGTCTACTTGCTGCAGACCGCCTGCCGTGAGGACAGCTACGACACCTTTAAGGAGTACAGCGCCCGCCTGCACCGCACCGGCCGTGCCGTGCGCCTGCGCGACCTGCTGGACTTTGATGCCAGCGGCCGCACCCCGGTTTCGCTCGACGAGGTGGAGCCCGCGCTCAATATCGTCCGCCGCTTTAACACCGGCGCCATGTCGTACGGTTCCATAAGCAAAGAGGCACACGAGTGCATGGCCATTGCCATGAACCGCCTGCACGGCCGCTCCAACTCGGGCGAGGGCGGCGAGGACCCGCGCCGCGAGACCCCGCTGGCCAACGGTGACTCTAAGAACTCCGCCATCAAGCAGGTGGCAAGCGCGCGCTTTGGCGTGACGAGCCGCTACCTGTGCAGCGCCTTCGAGATTCAGATCAAGATGGCCCAGGGCGCCAAGCCCGGCGAGGGCGGACACCTGCCCGGCAAGAAGGTCTACCCCTGCATCGCCGAGGTTCGTCAGTCCACGCCCGGCATCGGCCTGATCTCGCCTCCGCCGCACCACGACATCTACTCCATCGAGGACTTGGCGGAGCTGATCTTCGATCTTAAGAACGCCAACCCCGGTGCGCGCGTGTCGGTCAAGCTGGTCAGCGAGGCCGGCGTCGGCACCATCGCCACCGGTGTGGCCAAGGGCGCTGCCGACAAGATCTTGATCAGCGGTCACAATGGCGGCTCGGGTGCCGCCGCGCGCGACTCTATCTGGCATGCGGGTCTGCCGCTGGAGCTTGGCCTTGCCGAGGCCCAGCAGACGCTGCTGCAAAACGGCCTGCGCTCACGCGTGGTGCTCGAAGCCGACGGCAAGCTCATGGACGGCACCGACGTCGCCGTCGCCTGCCTGCTGGGTGCCGAGGAGTTTGGCTTTGCGACCATGCCGCTCATCTCGATGGGCTGCCTCATGCAGCGCGACTGCCAGCAGGATACCTGCCCCGCCGGCATCGCTACGCAAAACTGCCGCCTGCGTCGCGGCTTCCGCGGCAAGCCAGAGCACGTCGAACGCTTTATGCTCTTTGTTGCCGAGCAGCTGCGCGAGGTCATGGCGAGCCTGGGCTTCCGCACCGTCGACGAGATGGTCGGCCATCCCGAGTGCCTGCGCCAGATCGAGGTCCCGGGCAACCGCAAGGCCAACCTGCTCGATCTATCGCCCGTGCTGGCGAGCGCGACCTGTGAGTTTGGTGCCCACATCCCGGGTGCCGACGGTCGCCACTTCCTGCCCCAGATGGCTGCGGACAGCGAGCTCGACAAGACGCTCGATTCCACGCTGTTTGTGCCCTATACGGCCGATGCCCGTGCGCACCTGCGTCCGATTCGCTTCCGCGCCGATATCGCCAACGTCAACCGCTGCGTGGGCACCATCTTGGGCAACGCGGTGACCAAGGCGCATCCCGAGGGCCTGCCCGCCGGCTCCATCACCATCGATTGCGATGGTTCGGCCGGTCAGAGTTTTGGCGCGTTCCTGCCGCGCGGCATAACGCTCAACGTGTGCGGCGACGCCAACGACTACTTTGGTAAGGGCCTTTCGGGCGGCGAGGTGTCGGTGCGCCCCAACCCGCATGCGACCTACAAGTTCGACGAGAACATCATCGTGGGCAACGTTGCGTTCTTTGGCGCTACGAGTGGCCGCGGCTTCATTAACGGCCTGGCCGGCCAGCGCTTTGGCGTACGCAACTCCGGTGCCACGGTGGTGGTCGAGGGCTGCGGCAACCATGGCTGCGAGTACATGACGGGAGGTCTGGCGCTCATCTTGGGCGAGGTCGGGCAGAACTTCGCCGCCGGCATGACGGGCGGCGTGGCTTACGTCTTTGACCAGTACGGCACGCTCGATGCCCGTGTGAACCACGAGAGCGTTGAGCTTAAAGCCCCGACGGCCGGTGAGCTTGCGCAGATTCGTGCGCTCATCCAGGAGCACGTGGACGCGACGCAGAGCCCGCGCGGTATTAAGCTGCTCTACAGCTTTGAGACGATGAGCAAGCACTTTGTGAAGGTCATTCCAACCGAGTACGAGCGCGTGCTGGCGATTGTCGCCGCCGCCGAGGCCGTGGGCAAGACGCATGCGCAGGCCGAGGAGCTGGCGTTTGACATTGTGACCGGCCGCGCGAGTGCCGCGGATGTCGCTCGCTTTGATGTGGCGGGTGGTGTCGCTGGCGCTGCGCCCGCCACCGCCAGCTCTGTTGCTTCGACCAAGAAGGAGGCGTAAGTGCCATGGGTAAGCCCGGTGCTTTTCTTGATATCGATCGCGTGACCCACGAGCTGCGCCCCGTGGAGGAGCGCAGCCGCGATTTCGATCCGCTGTACGTGGAGCTCGACGACGATGCGCGCCGTGCCCAGGCGAGCCGCTGCATGATGTGCGGTGTGGCGTTTTGTCAGATGGGCGCGAGCTTTGGCAAGGCACGCCCGAGCGGCTGCCCACTGCACAACCTGATTCCCGAGTGGAATGAGCTGGTGTACCGCGGCCGCTGGGATGAGGCTACCGAGCGCCTGTCGCTCACCTCGCCCATGCCCGAGTTCACGAGTCGCGTGTGCCCGGCGCTGTGCGAGGCCGCATGCAACCTGGGCTCGGTCGATGGCCAGCCCACGACGATCCATGACAACGAGCGCGCGATTAGCGACCATGAGTGGGCCAACGGCGGTCCGCACCGCTTTGAGCCGGCAGGGGAGGGTGCACCCACGGTTGCCGTGGTGGGCTCCGGTCCCGCTGGTCTGGTGGCAGCATGGGAGCTTGCGCGTCGTGGGGCCCGCGTGACGGTGTTTGAGCGCGACGACCGTCCGGGCGGCCTGCTCATGTACGGCATTCCCAACATGAAGCTCGAGAAGTCCGTGGTCGAGCGCCGCGTGGCGCTCATGCGCGAGCTGGGCATTGTGTTTGAGCTGGGTGCTGACGTGAATGATCCTGCGGTGGCTGCCAAGCTCGACGACTTCGATGCCGTTGTGGTGGCTGCCGGCGCCCGTGCTCCGCGTGGGCTTTCGGCTGCGAACATTGATGCCCCGGGCGTAGTGTATGCCGTGGACTACCTGACGGCTTCGACCGTCTCGGTGCTCGATGGCGGCGAGCCTGCGGTGAACGCGCGCGGCCTGGACGTTGTGGTCATTGGCGGTGGCGATACCGGCAACGACTGCGTGGGTACCGCGGTGCGCCAAGGGGCGCGCAGCGTGCGCCAGTTTGAGTTCTTGCCGGCTGCGCCCGATAAGCGCGCGGCGAGCAACCCCTGGCCGCAGTGGCCCAACATTAAGAAGACCGACTACGGCCAGCAGGAGGCTATTGCTGCGATGGGCGGCGAGATGCGTGCCTGGGGCGTGGATACGCTCGAGGTGCTGCTGGACAAGAAGGGTGCGGCTGCGGGTCTGCGCGTGGTCGATTTGGACTGGTCGGCGGGAAAGCCCGAGCGCATCGCGGGCTCCGAGCACGAGGTACCGGCGCAGCTGGTGCTCATCGCCTGCGGCTTTACGGG
>CABUWA010000090.1 GCA_902495085.1 uncultured Collinsella sp.
ACCGGTATCGAGGACGGCCGTCTTTCCGATATCGCTCCGACCATGCTCACCATGGCTGGTATTGAGCCTTCCGCCGAGATGACGGGCCGCGTGCTCGCCACCGAGGCCTAAGAGAAAACTCCAAGCGTTTTCTTGCAGGGGGTTGCCCATATTCGGGCAACCCCCTTTTTGGTATTTCTGCCATTTCCGCACCGTCCCCGAGTGGCAGGTAGGGGAGAGCGGGGGATTGTGGTACAGTACTGGAGTTTGAATTGTTCTATTAAGGAGCTTATCTATGGGTCCGTTCCAGATTCTTTTGTTTGTCGTTTGGGCTGTTTCTGCCGTGGCGCTGACGATTCTCGTCCTGATGCATTCCGGTAAGGGTACCGGCGTTTCGGATATGATCGCTAGCTCGCTGTATAACTCCAGCTCTGCCACAGGTGTTATGGAGCAGAACCTCGACCGCCTGACCGTCATCATGGCTGTCGTGTTTGCCGTGTGCGTCGTGCTGTGCATGTTCTTCTTCCCGCAGGGCATCGTGGGCTACTAATCACGAGCCGCATAAGTACTTGTAAAGGGTTCCGCAAGTGCGGGACCCTTTTTTGTTTACATATTCGTAGCAGAGTCAAAAATATCACCACATACTGCGCCCAACTAAAGAAATTCTTGACCGTTAACCGGAATTAGCCCCAAATCGTGCATAAAATGCGCTACTGTATTGCAAAACGTTGGCCTGTTGTGCATAACCAGCCATAGCAGCGGGCAGCGTTTTGATGGTTCGGATCGGATTGTCTCGACATGTGTCCGACTGAACATTTCTTTGTCCTATCTCATAAGGAGGATGGCATGGCTGATTCTATGTTCCACCAGCCCGTTATGGGTCGTCGCGCCTTTGTTGGCGGCACCCTTGCTGCGAGCTCCATGGCTTTTCTTGCCGCATGTGGCAAGAAGGGCGGCGACGCTTCCGGTTCTGAGTCCGGTTCGACGCTGAACTTCTACATCAACAACCCGGTCTGCATCGACCCCTACAACGTCCAGGAGGACCAGGGCACTCAGGTCGAGTATCAGCTCTTTGACGCTCTGACCTCTTACGACGCCGAGAAGGGCGAGATCGTTCCGCTGGCTTGCGAGTCCTTTGAGTCCAACGACGACGCCACCGAGTTTACCTTCAAGATCAAGAAGGCCAAGTTCCACAACGGTGACGACGTTACCTCTAAGTCCTTCAAGCTCGGTTGGGAGCGTCTGGTCAACACCAAGTCGGCCATCGCTACCGAGTATGGCCCTTCCGAGGTCTCCTATCACCTTTCCATGGTCGAGGGCTATGACGATCTGCTTGCCGGTAACGCCACCGAGCTCAGCGGTGTTACGTGCCCTGACGATGAGACCCTCGTCGTCAAGCTGTCTTCCGCTTACGCCGACTTCCCCTTCGTCGCCTCTCACCCGGCTCTGGCCCCGGTTCCCGAGTGCGCCGAGTCCGATGTCAAGAGCTTCTACCTTGCCCCGGTCGGTAACGGCCCGTTCATGATGGACGGCAAGTGGGAGGATGGCCAGGAGATCAACGTCAAGAAGTTCGACGATTACTATGGCGACAAGGCCAAGATCGATGGCATCCACTTCCAGGTCATCAAGGACATGGAGACCGCTTACAAGGAGTTCCAGGCCGGTAACCTCGATGTCTGCGACGTTCCCGTCGCTCAGATCGATGCCGCCAAGAAGGATCGCGGCGTGTCCAAGGACGGCTACACCATGGGTGACGGCGAGCGCATGCTGCTCGGCGCCGAGCCTTCCACCTACTACCTGACCTGCAACAACACGGCCGAGCCGTTCAACAACGCTGACCTGCGTAGGGGTATCTCCCTGGCCATTAACCGTGAGGCCATCTGCAAGACCATCTTCAAGGGTACCCGTACCCCCGCCGACGGCATTGTTCCTCCGGGCATCGATGGCTACAAGGAGGGCGCATGGGAGTTCTGCGCCTACGACGTCGACAAGGCTAACGAGTACCTCGACAAGGTTGCTCCTGCCGGTGCCAACGGTGACCGTGGCATTAGTGTGACCCTTTCCTACAACCAGGACGGTGGCCACAAGGAGATCATGGAGTCCATCATCGGCGACCTCGCCAAGGTTGGCGTTACCGCTGTCTCCGATACCCCCGAGTGGTCTGCCCTGCTCGAGCAGTATCAGAACTTTAACTATCAGTTCGGTCGTCTGGGCTGGATTGCCGACTACCCGATCATGGACAACTTCCTGTATCCGCTGTTCCACTCCGACTCCCTCGGTGGCGACAACCGCTCTGGTTACAACAACCCCGAGTTCGACGCCAAGGTCGACGAGGCTCGCACTACGGTTGACGACAAGGAGCGCGTCGCTAAGATGCAGGAGGCCGACGCAATGGTCGCTGCCGACTGCCCGGTCATCCCGGTGATGTTCTACACGCACACCATCGCCGGCTCCGATCGCATCAAGCACCTCTATGTCGATCCGCAGAAGCACGCCGATCTGGGTACCGCTGAGCTCGCTTAAGAGTTTGCAGCTTCCGTGAGGGTCAAGTATTTACGTAGACCTCATGGGAAACATACAGTTCTCCCTAACCTGGGGTAAACTGGCTGATGGTAATTTTGGGATGCCGGTCTGGCGATCGGCATCCCATTTAGGTTAATCCCTAGATAGGGGAGTGGTATGGGTAAGTACATCGTTAAACGTGTGCTTCAGTTCATCCCGGTGTTTTTGGGCGTTACGCTGATTCTGTTCGCCCTCCAGAATATCGTGCCGGGAGATCCGATCAAGCTGATCGGTGGAGACAAGGCTCTGTCCCCCGAGGTGGAGCTTCAGCTTCGTGTTCGCTATCACCTGGTCCAGACGGACGAGGACGGCAACGCGATCCTTGACGAGAACGGCGACCCCGTTCAAACGTCGCTCGTGGACCGTTACTTGTATTACATGAACGGCCTGCTTCATGGCGATCTGGGCAATTCGTATCAGCGCAAGCTGCCGGTTACGGATATCTTTGCCCAGAAGTATCCGTATACGGTCAAACTTGCCGCGTGCGCCATCGTGCTCGAGGCAATTATGGGTATCGGTGCGGGTATCATCTCGGCGGTAAAGCGTTATTCCTTCTGGGATATTTTGGTAACGCTCACCACGTCGATCCTCGTTGCGGTCCCGGCCTTCTGGCTCGGTATGTTGCTGCAGCTGTTCTTTGGCGTCATCCTCAAGGACGCCACGGGCGGTGCAATCTCCATGCCGATCTCGGGTGCCGGCGGTTCCAGCTCTCAGTATCAGGATTGGATGCACTATGTGCTTCCGACCATTACGCTGGCTTCGGTTTCGACCGCTTATGCTGCGCGCATCATGCGCTCGCAGCTGCTTGACGTCATGAATCAGGATTACATCCGTACGGCAAAGGCCAAGGGTCTCTCCAATCGTGCGATCATCGTCAAGCATGCGCTTAAGAATGCACTCATCCCCGTCGTTACCTATATTGGTGTCGACTTTGGCGGCATGCTTTCGGGCGCCATCCTGACCGAGACGGTCTTTAACTGGCCCGGTATCGGCTATGAGGTCTATCGCGCCATTAGCATGCGTGACTGGCCCATCGTTATGGGCGGCGTTACGCTCATCGTCGTCGTCGTTATGGTGATCAACCTGCTCGTCGACATTAGCTATGCATTCCTCGACCCGCGCATCCGCCTTGGCGGTCCGTCGGATAAGGCCTAAGGGAGGTACGTCTCATGCAGGAAACTGATTCTCAGTCTCAGGAGCAGGCTACCGCCACCAAGGCCGCATCTGCTCCCGCCAAGTCCCGCACGCTGTGGGGCGACGCTTTTAAGCGTCTTCGTAAGAACAAGCTCGCCGTTATCGGTGTCTGCTGGATCATCATCGTCGTTGTGGTTGCCCTGACCGCAGATCTGTGGGCTAAGCCCTGGCTCGGTTCCCCGACGGCTTCCGACTCGACCACTATGGCCGAGACGTCGCTGTTGGCTCCGTGTGCAGAGCACCCGTTTGGCACCGACGCCCTTGGTCGTGACATTCTCGTCCGCGTTATCTACGGTGCGCGCGTTTCGCTGTCCGTCGGAATTATGGCCACCGCGATCTCCACGCTAATTGGTCTGGTCATGGGTGCTCTGGCCGGTTTCTACGGCGGCATCTGGGATACGATCATCATGCGCTGTGCGGACATCTTCCTGGCGTTCCCGTACGTGCTGTTCGTTGTCGCCATGATCGCCGTTATCGGCCGTGGCCTTCAGAACGTCTTTATCGCCATCGGTATTCTCGGCTGGCCTTCGATTGCGCGCGTCTTCCGATCCGCGATCCTGACGGTCAAGGAAAATGACTATGTTGATGCTGCGCGCGCGATGGGTGCATCCGATGCTCGTATCGTCGTGCGTCACATCTTCCCGAACTCCGTCGCCTCCATCGTGGTCTACGCGACCATGAACATTGGTGGCGCCATTCTGACCGAGTCCGCTCTGTCCTTCCTCGGCATGGGCGTTATTCCGCCTACGCCTTCGTGGGGCTCCATGATTCAGGACGGTCAGCAGTATCTTCTGACCGCTCCCTGGATGATGATCATGCCCGGTCTGGCAATTCTCTCGACGGTGCTCGCCTTCACCCTGCTGGGTGACGGTCTGCGCGACGCCCTCGACGTCAAGATGAAGGACGCATAAGGATGAAGAAGAACAAGAACTATGTGGACCTGAAGGACCAGCCGGTTCCTGAGGGCCAGCATCTGCTCGAGGTCGATGACCTTAAGATGTATTTCCACACCGAGGATGGCGTTGTTCGCGCTGTCGACGGTGTCTCCTACACGCTCGATCGCGGCGAGACCCTGGGCGTCGTCGGTGAGTCCGGCTCCGGTAAGTCCGTGACCGCCATGACCATCATGGGTCTTATCTCGATGCCTCCGGGAAAGATTGAGGGCGGTGACGTTCGCTATCGCGGTCGCTCCATCCTCGAAATGACCGAGGAAGAGATGCAGCACATTCGCGGTAACGACATCGCGATGATCTTCCAGGATCCTATGACCTCCTTGAACCCGGTCTATAAGATTGGCAAGCAGGTGGGCGAGGGTCTTCGTCTGCACCGTGGCTACTCCAAGCAGGAGGCGCTCAAGCGCGCTACCGAGCTTTTGGACCTCGTGGGTATCCCCGAGCCCGAGAAGCGCGTCAATGAGTATCCGCACCAGTTCTCCGGCGGTATGCGTCAGCGTGTCATGATCGCTATGGCTCTTGCCTGCGATCCCGATATCCTGATTGCCGACGAGCCCACGACGGCTCTGGACGTTACCATTCAGGCTCAGATTATCGAGCTCATGCAGGAAATGCAGGAGAAGAACGGCAACGCCATCATCATGATTACCCATGACCTGGGCGTCGTTGCCGATATGGCTGATAAGATCATGGTTATGTACGCCGGCCGTCCCGTCGAGTTCGGTACTGCTGAGGAAATCTTCTACGAGAGTCGCCACCCCTACACCTGGGGCCTTATCCGCTCCATCCCGGAGCAGGCCATCGAAGAGAAGAAGCCGCTTACGCCGATTCACGGCAACCCGCCTTCGCTCATGAACCTGCCCGAGGGCTGCGTGTTCTCGCCTCGTTGTCCCTATGCGACCGATAAGTGCCGCAAGCAGCGCCCCGAGCGCGTTGTCACCGAGTCTGGTCATTACTCTGCGTGCCACTACTCCGATGACCCCGAGTTCCTCAAGAACGCTCCTGAGACGTCCCGTACGCGCAAGGATTCCAAGAAGGGAGGCGAGGCGTAATGGCAGATACCAACGAGCGTACTCCGTTGCTGAAGGTCGAGCACCTCTCTAAGGAGTTCCCCGCTGAGTCCGGCATGTTCGCCAAGCGTTTTTCCAAGCGTGTCGTCTCTGCTGTAAATGACATCTCTTTTGAGATTTATCCGGGCGAGACCTTTGGCTTGGTCGGCGAGTCTGGTTGCGGTAAGTCCACCACGGGCCGCACCATCATGCGCTTGACCAAGCCGACCGCCGGTAAGGTGTTCTTCCAGGGCAAAGATGTTGCCGAGATGAGCAAGCATGAGATCAAGGACATGCGTCGCGAAATGCAGTTTATCTTCCAGGATCCTTATGCTTCGCTGAACCCTCGTATGACCATTGGCGAGATCGTCTCCGAGCCCATGACCATTCACGGCGTGGGCACCAAGGAGGAGCGTATTGAGCGTGTCCGCGAGCTGCTGGACGTCGTCGGTCTGAACCCCGAGCACATCAACCGCTATCCGCACGAGTTCTCCGGCGGTCAGCGTCAGCGTGTCGGCATTGCCCGCGCATTTGCGCTGAAGCCCAAGCTGATCATCTGCGACGAGCCTGTCTCTGCACTTGACGTTTCCATTCAGGCCCAGGTTCTGAACCTTCTTAAGGAGCTCCAGGACAAGTTCGGTACGGCTTATCTCTTCATTGCTCACGACCTCTCTGTCGTGCAGCATATCTCCGACCGTGTTGCCGTTATGTATCTGGGTAAGATGGTCGAGGTTTCGGACTGGAAGACGCTCTACAGCGAGCCTCACCATCCGTACACGCAGTCGCTGCTGTCTGCCGTGCCGGTGCCCGATCCTGATATCCAGAAGACCCGCAAGCGCATCATCCTCGCCGGCGATCCGCCGTCACCGCTGGATCCGCCGACCGGCTGCCGTTTCCACACGCGCTGCCCGATCGCGCAGGGCATCTGCTCCGAAAAGCTTCCTGAGTTTAAGGAAGTTGCCCCGGGTCACTGCTGCGCTTGTCACTTCGCGGAGCCGTTCCCGATCAAGGAATCGCACATCGACCTGTAGTCGGTTGTTTGTCCGGGCCCGTGCTGGACTTAGTTTTCAGAACGTCCTCGACCATGGAAACCCCCTTATCCTGCTCCTTCGGAGCTGCGGATAAGGGGGTTTCCTGGTCTGCGGAATGTTCTGAAAACTAAGTCCAGCACGGGCCCTGCGGTAACTCGGCAGGGGGAGTGCGATTCCTTGATCGCTCACTTAGTTTAATAAGAAATTGAGCGAGGCCGGAGCTTTAGCTCCGGCCTCCCCATATAAGGGCTCGGCAAAGCCGAGCCACCAAATTTGCATCAGCCCCCAGAACATGTTTGAGAACTGTGCCTGAAGTACGTATTTGCAGGCCCCGTATCGGTGTTGCCTCCCGGCGCATTCCGCAGGGGGAGCGATATTTTGCAGCACGAAGTGCGTAGCAAAATATCGCTCATGCCCGAGGACGCGCTGGGAGGCAACACCGATACGGGGCCGGACATATCGATTTACCAGCGCATTTACAAATTCGTAAACTTTTTTCAAAAAAGTGCTTGCACAGCTCTCGAATCATAGGTTATTATCTTCCTCGTTGAAGGCGCGGGTCCAACAAAACGAACTGCGAATCAACAACATAGCATGTCGGAGTGGCGGAATTGGCAGACGCGCTAGCTTGAGGTGCTAGTGACCGCTTTTTGGTCATGCGGGTTCAAGTCCCGCCTCCGACACCATCGCATTTGAGAAGCCTCTTCGGAGGCTTTTTTGTTACCGATAGACGGTGAGGTCCACGATGGAAACGCTTGAGCGCAACGAGTGGGCAGACGTTGCCCAACTGGTCGAGATCACGAGCGATGCTGTC
>CABUWA010000091.1 GCA_902495085.1 uncultured Collinsella sp.
AAAAGAAAAGCCCCCGTTGCCGGAGGCTTCAAGTTCAATTGGTGCGGCGTATAGGATTCGAACCTATGACGTTCTGATTCGTAGTCAGACCCTCTATCCAGCTGAGGTAACACCGCAGCGCATGACATATAAAACCACTTTAGCTTATTGGAGTCAAGCACAATCTCAAACTTTTTTGTGGAACGCAGTTTTGTCATGCTGCTCCGCATATACCGCCGTTCCCCGTACGATCGATTGGCTTTTCGATCACGTCAAACTTGACTTCAAGTTCCCTCAGGAGCGATCTCACCCGCTGGGCACAATCATAATCGGCAAACGAGATGCCCAGCATGCGCGCGACCTGGTTGGAAGTCCCAACTCCATAGAAGTGCTCCAGCGCCACAAGTCCCTCGTGCGTCACAAAGGTCTCGACCACATGCGGCGACTCCTCAAAGCACCATTGTGTCAACGGGCCCTCACTCGTCTGCCGAACCACCAGGCCGCCCATGCCAGACGGCTCACACGTTACAAGCAGGTACTCCCCGCCCTCGTCGCTCTCAAACAAAACCACCCGATCATCAAACAGCTCCATCGCGTCCCCTTTCTCTCGCTTTTATTTAGCAAAAGCATAGCAGGTAGATGGCTGTATACAGAACAGTTGTTCGTGTGTCTTCTATTGAGCTGTCCGCACGGCATGGTATGGACCTGCGCACGAAATAGGGCGCCCCCGAAGGAGCGCCCTTGCATATCCCCTATGCAGCCAACTTACGCGACCGGCTCGATCTTCTCGAGACCACCCATGTAAGGACGCAGGACCTCGGGGATCGTGATGGTGCCGTCGGCGTTCTGGTAGTTCTCCAGAATGGCGGCCATGGTGCGGCCGGCCGGCAGGCCGGAACCGTTGAGAGTGTGCAGGTAGCGCGAACCCTTGAAGTTCTCGGGGTCGCGATACTTGATGTTGGCGCGGCGAGCCTGGAAGTCACCGCAGTTGGAGCAGGAGCTGATCTCCTTGTAGGCGTTGTAGCTCGGCAGCCAGACCTCAACGTCGTAGGTCTGACGGGCAGAGAAGCCCAAGTCGCCGGTGCACAGGCTAATCACGCGATACGGAAGGCCCAGCTGCTGCAGCAGGTACTCGGCCTCGGCGGTCATGCTCTCGAGCTCCTCGTCGGACTCCTCCGGTTTAGCGAACTTGACCATCTCGACCTTGTCGAACTCGTGCTGACGGATGATGCCGCGGGTGTCGCGACCGGCGGAACCGGCCTCCTCACGGAAGCAGGGGGTGAAGGCGGTGTAGCGGCGCGGCAGGGTGTCGGCATCGAGGACCTCGCCGGCGTGCAGGTTGGTGAGCACGACCTCGGCGGTGGGGATCAGGAAGTTGTCACCCGAGACGTGATAGGCGTCGTCCTCGAACTTGGGCAGCTGACCCGTGCCAAACATGGTCTGACGCTTGACGACGATGGGCGGCCACCACTCCTTAAAACCACGGCTGGTGTGCGTATCGAGGAAGAAGTTGATGAGGGCGCGCTCAAGACGGGCGCCGGCGCCACCGAGAACGGTGAAGCGGCTGCCGGAGAGCTTGTTGCCGCGCTCGAAGTCGAGGATGTCCAGATCGGTGCCCAGGTCCCAGTGCGGCTTAAAGTCGAAGTCGAACTCGCGCGGGGTGCCCCAACGACGGCGCTCGATGTTCTCGTCCTCGTCCTTGCCGTACGGCGTGGCCTCGCAAGGAATGTTGGGCAGGTGAGCCATGAAGTCGTACTGCTCCTGCTCGAGAGTAGTGCGGCGCTCGGCCAGACCGTCAATCTTCTCGTTGACGGCGCGCACGGCCTCCTTGGCGGCCTCGGCCTCGTCCTTCTTGCCCTCCTTCATCAGGGCGCCGATCTTCTTGGACTCGGCATTGCGCGTAGCCTGGAGCTCCTCGACCTCGGTGATGACGGCACGACGCTCGTCGTCGAGCTCAAAGAACTTCTCGCGATCCCAAGACGTCTGGCGATTTGCCATGGCGGTATCGATGGCATCGGGGTTCTCGCGAACAAACTTGATATCAAGCATTAGATCCTCCGGCGATATACATTCCATTTAGGTTGCAACCTTGTACATGTATGGGCAAGTATATACTTATGAGCGTTTACGACCCAACTCAACTACGCAAGAAGGCACCCAATGGACGCAGTTTTTTCCTTTTTGTTTGGCACCCGCACCGGTTTTGCCATCCTTTTCGCCGGCGGCATCCTGCTATTTGCGATTCTTGCCTTTGTGATGGAGAAGCGCACCCATAAGATGTATGTCGACCGCGGCCCCAAGTCCGAGGATGAAGAAGGCAGCTTCTGGGACTAACCTGCCAAAAAGGGACAGGTTTATTTTGGTCGGTTTTATCTGGGCAAACGTAAGCGCCCCGCAACTGGAATTGAGCCAGTTGCGGGGCGCTTTTCGCACATACGACAAAACCGCAGGAAAAACCTGCCAAAATAAACCTGTCCCTAAATGGCAGGTTTTACTGGAGAGTTGCGTCGATTGCCTTGACCAGGGCACTGCGCATGCCGGCGTCCTCGAGCGCAACGACGCCCTTGATGGTGGCACCACCGGGCGAGCATACGGCATCCTTCATCGACGCAGGATGCTGGCCAGTTGCAAGCTGCAGCTTTGCCGTACCCAGCACCATCTGGCTCACAATGCGATAGGCATCGGCACGCGGGATACCGTGCTTGACCGCTGCATCGCCCAGGGCCTCGATTGCCATGGCGACAAATGCCGGAGCGCAACCACCCACCGTGCCGCCCACAAACAGCAGGCTCGTATCGAGCTCGACCACCGCACCGAGCTTGCCAAGCAGATCAAGCACCACTGTGCTCTGCTCATCACTAAGCGTGGAAGCCTTCTCGCAAGCGATGACGCCCTCGCCCACCGAAACCGGTGTGTTGGGCACCGTCGAGATATGCGCGACACCCGGCAGGACCTGCTCCCACTTGGCACTGTCCCAGGTCCAGGCAACCGACAGAACGACCTTTTTGGCAAGAGCATCCTTGAGCGGGACGAATACCTTCTCGATCATGTACGGTTTGACCGCAGCGACCACGATATCGGATGCGGCGACAACCTCGGCGGCATCGCGGCAGGAAACCATCCCACGCGCCTCACAACGCTCAGCCAAGGCGTCGTAGCGGCCCGCGCAGGCGCACATGTCGCTCGCAGCTACACCGGCAGCGATCCAGCCATCAGCCATAGCGCTCGCCATATTGCCAAAACCGACAAATCCAATCTTCATATCGCATAGTCCTTTCAGACACATTCCTCAAAACGAAAGGTATTGTCCCACGCCATTGTTTCGTATTGCCGACCTATTTGTGATACGGCTCGCCACGACTGATCTTGCAGGCACGGTAAATCTGCTCTAGTAGCACCACGCGCGCCAAGTTATGCGGCAAGGTAATGCGTCCAAAGCTGAGCATCTCGTCGGCTCGTGCGCGCACGTCATCGCTCACGCCGTCCGATCCGCCAATCACAAAGGCGATGTCGCTGTTACCACGCAGCATAAGATCATCGAGCCGCGCCGAAAACTCCTCGCTCGAGCGCTCTTTGCCCTCAATGGCCAGCAGGATCACATGCGCTCGAGACGGCAAGGCAGCAAGAATCGCCGCCCCCTCCTTGTCGCGCGCGGCATCCACGCCGCCCGCCTTAGCCGGGTCGATATCGGCCACCTCACGGATATCAACCTTGGCATAGGCACCCAGGCGCTTGGTGTACTCAGCGCAGGCATCCTTCCAAAAGCGCTCTTTGAGCTTGCCAACACAAACGACGGTGTATTTCACGCGTGTCTACTCCTTTGACTCGTTCTGAACCTTACCGGCAGCCAGCATCTGCTCGAACATAGAGGCCGACTGCGAAAAGTCGCTCGGCAGCACGACCGTCGAGGTTTTACCCGTGCGAGCGAACTCCGTCATCATCTCGGACCACTGCGTAAACATGAACAGTTGGTTGGCCTCGTCATTGCCGACACCCGTCTCCTGGATAATCTCGAGCGAGTCCTTGATGCCCAGCGCGATCGCCTTGCGCTGGTTGGCGATGCCCTCGCCCGCCTTTTCCATAGCCTCAGCCTCGGCGGTCGCCTCGGTGACGCGCTTGATGCGGTCTGCCTCGGCGAGCTCCTGTGCCGCAGCGCGCTTGCGCTGGGCGGCGTTGATGTCGTTCATGGAGTTCTCGACCTCGGTCGGCAGTGCGATTTTGGTGATGAGCGTCGACACGAGGGTGAAGCCGTAGGCGGCCATCTGCTCGGACACGGTAGCATTAACGTCCTTGGCGATGTCATCCTTCTTGGCAAAGACCTCATCGAGTGTGTAGACGGGAATCGAAGAGCGCAGGGCGTCGGTGATGAAGTCACGCATCTGGTCGACGGGCTCCTGCAGCATGTAGTAGCTCTTGTAGATACCCGAATCTGCCGGGCCGGCGCCCATGTCATAGCTCACGTGGTACTGAGCAGAGACCTCAAGGCCGATGGTCACATTGTCCTGAGTCTTAACGTCGATACCAAAACCGTTTTTCATGGTGCGCAGACTCACCGTGGCGGCCTTGCGGTCGATCACGGGCACCTTCATGTGGAAGCCCGCGTTGACGATGCGGTTGAACTTGCCTAAGCGTTCGATGATCACAGCATGCTGCTGTTCAACGACATAGCAGGCGCTGGGAAGCAGCAGCAACAGAATGATGATGGGGATCAAAAGGCTGGTAAGGGCGGCGATGATACCGGAAAACAGCATGGTCTCTCCTCTGATAGGCACACGTTGGCATTAGGATACCCGCACGAAGCAGCTGTGTGACACCAACAAGAGGACCCGTGGTCAAAAAAGGCCAAATATGAGTACTGTTACCAGTTTAGTAACAGCGTATTTGGGTCAAAATCGCCTCGTTGAACCCGAGGTCTATCGAAATTACTTCATTTTGTCTCAAGGTTGAGCCAAATTAGCGTACATCTGTTGCGTAAAATGAGCAAAAATGGCTTCATAAAATGTCTCTATTTTCATGTCAGTACTCATATTTGCCACCTTTTGACCACAGGGGCATCTACCGCGCGAAATCGATATGTCAAATCTGCCAAAAACGGCCCATAACAAAAAAGCTCCCATTGCTGGGAGCTCTTTCAATCAATGGTGCGGGCGAAAGAACGTCCGCGTATCCGCTTCGCGGATCCACACCGGCTTCGGCCGCCTGCCGGCGCCCTCGCCAGCTCGCTAAAAACGCTCCGCGTTTTCTTTACGCTCGCTCCTTCACAGGTTCAAGTCCCTGTGATGGGCCCATAACAAAAAAGCTCCCATTGCTGGGAGCTCTTTCAATCAATGGTGCGGGCGAAAGGACTTGAACCTTCATGGGGTTGCCCCCATACGGACCTGAACCGTACGCGTCTGCCAATTCCGCCACGCCCGCGTGCAGGAATTAGAATAACGGAGCGCCATCGCGAACGCAAGAACTATTTTTGAAAAAGTTTGCAGGTATTTTCCCAAGCTGCTCGCGCGATTGCCTCAGCATCCTCGCCGGTACGATCGACACGGTCGTTGACCAGCGTGTTTGCCGTAATGGAGATCATTGCCGGCTCGCATTCAAGACCGCGGATGGGCTCCGGAGCCATATACGGGCAATCCGTCTCGAACAAAATTCGATCGAGTGGGGTTGCCGCAAATGCCTCGCGCACGTCGTCGTTGCGCTTAAAGGTGGCCGCACCACCATAGGCGATATAGCAGCCCAGCTCCACAAAGCGCTCCATCGTGGCGCGGTCCTCGCCAAAGCAGTGCAGCACACAACCGGCCTGGGGCACGCCCACCTCACGAAGCACGTTATAGGCGTCCACGTGCGAGGTTCGCTCATGGTCCGTGTCCTCGTGACGCAGATGCAGCTCCACCGGCACGTTACGGCACACGGCAAGCTCGAGCTGACGCGCCATGCAGTCAATCTGCACGTTATGGGGTGCCGGCGCGATATCGTCGTCATAGTCCATGTGGTAGTCCAGGCCGATTTCGCCAATACCAGCGCATAAGGGATCATCGAGTGCGGCAACGACCTGTGCGTGAACGTCGTCGGTATAGTCCGGCGCGCCATACGGATGCACGCCGGCAAGATACTTGATCTGCGGGATATCCTGCATCGGCAGAATCTCGCGCGTCAGCCAGTCGCTATAGTCCGTCACGCTGCGTTTGTCAGCGATGGGGTCGAACATCGTCACCAACAGGTCGACGCCCGCCGCCTTGGCACGCACGAGCGTCTCAGGCACATCCTTGCCCCAGAACGAAAGCAGATGCGCATGCGTGTCGGCAAGCGGTGCCAAGGGCACGGGGCAGGCGACCGTCTTCTTTTTCTTGGTAAACGTCACGCGTGCGGCATTAGGCATCATGGATTAGCTCCTGGGCCAGGCGGACAAAGTCGGCAACATCAAGCGTCTCGGCGCGCGTGGTGGGTGCGATACCGCAAGCCTCAAAAGCGGCATCGAGCACGTCCTTGGCAAAGCCGTTGGCGCTCATGGAATTGCGGATGGTCTTGCGACGCTGGGCAAATGCGGCATCAATCACGCGAGCCACAAAGTCGCGATCGAGCCCTTCGGGCACCACGCCGTCAACACGGTCGATACGCACGACGGCCGAGTCCACGTGCGGCGCCGGCATAAAGCAACGCGGCGGCACCTCAAAGCGACCCGTCACCTGCGCATACAGGCCAAGCTTTGCCGTATAGCCGCCATAGGTCTTGTTGCCCGGCACTGCGGCAATGCGATCGGCAACCTCCTTTTGCACCATGACGACGGCGCGCTTGAGCGCGGGCATCGTCTGGAAGAACTGCAGGATGATTGTCGCCGCCACGTTATAGGGCAAGTTCGCGACAAATACCGTGGGCTCGCCGCCGGCGGCCTGCTCAATCTGCTCCGGGCCCACCTTAAGCGCGTCGCCCATGATAAAGCGGAAGTTGGCATAGTCGGCGGCGTGGGCGTCAAGCACCGGCTCAAGCTCGGGATCGGCCTCGATCGACGTAACGCACGCCGCCTCCTGCAGCAACGCAAGTGTCAACGTACCGCAACCCGGACCCACCTCGAGTACGCGCTCGTCACCTGCAAGCTCGGCAAGCTCGCAGATACGCTCGATCACATGATTGTCGATTAGAAAGTTCTGGCCCAGGCGATGCTTGGTCGCAAGGCCAAACTCCTCTAGCAGCTCCCTGGTGGCCGTGGGGTTTGCCAAAGGCGAAGTTGTCATGGTTGCCTCCTTAGCATGATGGCGGCGTCTTGAAACAAAAGGGCATGGACCGTGGTGGCCATGCCCTTACATCTAAACAGCAAATTGCCGATATGGCGCTCGCGCGGTCTCTACGCCAGACGCGGGAACAGCGGATCGCCCTTCTCGACGGGCTGACCGCCGGCAAGCAGGCCCCAAGCGCAAATGCCCTTGAGGTCGTCGCTCGCGGCCTCGTCCTCGCAGGACAGGCGGCGCAGAGCCTCGGCAGAAGTCTGGGGCATGAGCGGCATCAGCAGGTGAGCGGCAATGCGGATGGCCTCGAGCAGGTTGTAGATCACAAACGCCAGCTCGTCAGCCTTGGCCTCGTCCTTGGCAAG
>CABUWA010000092.1 GCA_902495085.1 uncultured Collinsella sp.
CCGAGAGTACTGCGGGGTCAGCCCGTGGGAGGCCAGGGCGCCGCTGACCGGTGGACGGCACCGAGCCGTCATCGAACTGAGAAGGGGGAGGCCTCGCGGCCTCCCCCTTTTTTGCGTTTGCGGGATTGTGTCTCACATAGTAGCTGTGTTTTATAACCCTCGTTTGTCGCATCTTCTGTGAACGGGCTACAATAACTTAGTCTGTGCGATATGGAGGTGAACATGGCTGAAGCTGGTATCGGCGTTGATATCGTCGAGATTTCCCGTATGAAATCAATTCTTGAAAAGACGCCGTCGTTTGCTCGGCGTGTGTTTACCGAAGAAGAGCGTGCGTATTGTGATGCATCATCGCGTCCCGCTGCTCACTATGCCAGCCGCTTTGCTTCGCGCGAGGCGGTACTTAAAGCTCTCGGCACGGGTTTTAGTCAAGGCGTTGGTCGCAAGGATGTTTCGGTTACGCGTGATAAACTCGGCAAACCGAAGGCGCTGCTTTCGGGCCGTGCTCTCGAGATCGCTCAAGAACTGGGTGTTGTTGAGGTCGCTCTTTCCATTACGCTTACGGGAGACTTGGCCGTTGCGAATGCCATCGCGATTACCGAAGATGCTCGGCCTAAGCCAAAAGATGAAAAGGTGAGCACCAAGAAACGCGTTGCGCAGACATTTAAAGAGGCTCGCTCTGTTTTAGATGAGCTTGAGCAGCTGCAGAATTCAGCATTGACGGAGCACCTGGGCGATGCTTCGCAAGATACGCTAGGAGCATAGATGAAACCGGTTTTGAGTACCGAAGAAGTCGTTCGTCTCGAGGATATCATCGAACGCGAAGGGACTTCGAAGGCCGAGCTTATGGAGCTGGCGGGTGAGTTTGCCGCCAACGAGGTCTTGAAGCTCAATCCCGATCGTGTTCTCTTTCTGGTCGGTTTTGGTAATAATGGCGGCGACGGTTGGGTTGCCGCCGATATCCTGAGCCATAAGGGTGTGGACGTGGATATCGTTTCTCCGGTTGAGCCGGATGAGATTCCTGCTGCTCTGGCACGCCATGTTGCTCGTCGTACTGCCGGCCGCGATGTGCACGTTTGCGTCGGCCCTTCGCGTGACGAACTCGAGGTTTTGATCGATAAGGCCGATGTTGTTGTCGATGCCATTTTTGGTACCGGTTTCCACGGGAATCTGCGTGCGCCGTTTTCCATCTGGATTCCTACGGTCAATGAATGCGCCGATTGTGTCGTATCCATTGATGTCCCCTCGGGCCTGAATGCCGAGACGGGCGTTGTTGATGACGACTGCATTCGTGCCGAGCATACGGTGACGATGATTGCGCCCAAGATTGGTCTGTATAGCGCTGATGGCCCTGAGTATGCTGGCGATTTGATCTGCGGCAATCTTTACGACCGTCTTGACGAGGTCATCGATGATGTCGACCACGCCGCCGAGATTGTCGAGCCCGGTGACTTAGTTGATTACTTTGCTCCGCTACCTACGAATATCGATAAGTATTCCCGTGGCTCTGTGCTTATTGTCGCCGGATCTGCGCAATATCCTGGTGCTGCCATTATGGCGGCCAAGTCTGCAGCTCGCGCGGGTGCTGGTTACGTGGCAGTCGCGGCTCCTGACGCCTGCGCCAATCTTATTCGCATGGCACTTCCTTCGATTCCCGTCTTTGCTATTCCGTCTGATTCCCGCGGCTCCTTTGGCGCCGCTGCGCGCATGACGGTGTGCGAGATTGCAAAGAAGTACAGCTGCGTACTGTGCGGTCCCGGTATGACGACATCTGCCGGCGCTATGCAGGTGGTTTCGGGCTTGCTCGAGCTTGATGTGCCGCTTATCTTGGACGCCGATGCACTCAACTGCCTTGCTAAGATTGCCATTGACGGTATTGATAGTAATCCCGAGATGTATCGTCGCGAGCAGCCGTTGGTTATGACGCCGCACTATCGTGAGCTTTCGCGTCTGGTTGCCGGTGACGAGGTGAACGACCTTGGTACCGCGATTGCGGCCGCGCAGAAGGTTGTCTGGGCTGCAGGCTCCGACAATCTGGTGGTCATTGCCAAGGGGCCGACGACGGCTATCTGTGGCGTTGAGCGTGTGCTGCTGCCGCTCTCGGGTCCGGCTTCTCTGGCAACTGCCGGTTCGGGTGATGTTCTCGCGGGTATTTTGGCCGGCACGCTTGCCACCATGCGCGACGAGATGGATCGTTGGGAGTTGCTGTATTCGTACGCTGTCGCACTTCACAGCTACGCCGGTTTTGCCGCGGCGACGGAGTATGGTGAGAAGAGCGTCATCGCGACCGATCTTATCGACTTGATCGGTCCTGCCATGGAACTGGCGGCAAAGGATGCGCTCGAAGATCTGGGAATCATGGACGAAGGGTCGGATGACTAATCATGAATAAAGCCGATTTGACGCGCTGGTCCTGGGTCGAGATCGACCGCGGGGCGCTCCGTCGCAACACGAGGGCCTATAAGAACTTGCTGAATCCACGTCAGCGCCTGTGCTGCGTGGTCAAGGCCGATGCTTATGGTCATGGAGCTGTTGAGTGCGCCAAGATCATGTACTCGGCCGGTGCCGACATGTTTGCCGTGGCGACGGTTAACGAGGGCGTTGAGCTCCGACAGGGCGGGATTACGAAACCCATCCTCATCCTGAGCGAGCCGCCTATCGAGGCCATTCCGACGTTGCTCGAGTTTGATATCATGCCCTCGGTCTATACGTCTGACTTTGCTCTTGCGTATGGCGAATGTGCCGTCGCGGCGGGCAAAGTGGGCAAGTATCATCTCGCCATCGAGACGGGCATGAATCGTATCGGCGTTCACTACACGCAGGTTGTCGACTTTGTCCGCGGTATAAATTTTCATCGCGGTATTCAGTGCGACGGCGTATTTACGCACTTCGCCACGGCCGATGAACCTTCGGGCTGGGACTACAAGCTGCAGTGCCAGCGCTTTACCGAGGCCGTTCAGGCCATTAAGGATGCGGGTTTTGAGTGCGGTATCGTGCACTGCGCCAACACGCCGTCCTCGATGCTCGACCCCTCGATGCATTTTGATATGATCCGCGCCGGCGTTGGCTTGTATGGCATGCAGCCGTGCGAGCTGAGTGGCCGCGTGATGCAGCTTGATCCCGTTATGAGCGTCCATGCGCGTGTGACGCGCGTGGCGCACCCTGCGATGGGTGAGGGCGTGGGCTACGGTTTTACCTACCGCGTACCGCGTACGCGCGTTCAGATCTGCACGCTGCCGATCGGTTATGCCGATGGCCTATCGCGTACGCTTTCCAATCGTATGGATGTGCTGTATCGCGGCGAGCGCGTGCATCAGGTTGGCAATATCTGCATGGACCAGTTTATGGTCGCCATTCAGTCCAACCCGGCACACGAGATTCCCGAGGCCGAGTATGGTGACGAGATGATCATTGTCGGCCGCGATGGCGATGCCGAGATCACTATGGACGAGATGGCCCGACTGCGCGGAACGATTAACTACGAGGTCGCCTGCGGCTTTGGCATGCGTCTCGACAAGGTCTACGTGTAGGAGCCGCTATGGGCGTCATGCACATCCCCGGTCATAGTCATCAGGCGCCACGTGAGGTCGCACTCGAGGAGATTGAGGCCGTTCTGGGCGATTGTCACCTCTGCCAGCTCTACCAGTCGCGTCACAATATCGTGTTTGGCGTGGGAAACCCCCGCGCTCGCGTCATGTTTATCGGTGAGGCGCCGGGTCGCAACGAGGATTTGCAGGGCGAGCCCTTTGTGGGGGCGGCAGGCGAGGATCTCAACGGCATTTTGTCGCTGGCGGGACTCAAACGCGAAGACGTCTACATTGCCAACGTGCTTAAGTGCCGCCCGCCGGGAAACCGCAATCCGCGTCCCGAGGAAGTGCTGGCTTGCTCGCCGTTTTTGCGTGAGCAGATTCGAAGCATCTGGCCTGATATTATCGTGACGCTCGGCAACCCCGCGACGCACTTTGTGCTTAAGACCGAGATTGGCATTACTAAGCTGCGCGGCAGGTTCCACCAGATGGGGCATTTTGTAGTAATGCCCACGTTCCATCCGGCAGCAGCGCTACGCAATCCGGCGTGGCAGGAGCTGCTGGAGGAAGACTTTAAGATGCTGGGCGATTATCTGGAGCGACATCCCGCACCAGAGGACGCCTCGGAATAATAAGGAGCATATATGTCCCTGGAGCGCCTGGGGGTAGGTACTTACAAAACGACTTGCGCTGCCGATACGGAGTACTTTGGCGAGCTAATTGCACCGTGCCTTGAGGACGGAGATGTGCTCATCCTGACCGGTGGCCTGGGAGTGGGCAAAACTCACTTTACCAAGGGCGTCTCGCGCGGGCTGGGCGATGGGCATATGGTTACGAGTCCTACGTTTGCGCTCATGGCTGTTCACGATCAAGGTCGTATTCCGCTGTTTCACTTTGATCTATACCGCCTGGAGCATGCCTACGAGCTCGAGGATACGGGCATTTTCGATGTGCTGGGCTATGAGGGTGCTTGCCTACTGGAATGGGGCGAACAATTCCAGGACGAGCTGACGGATGAGTATCTTTCGGTGACGCTCAAGCGTGATGAGGGCGACAGCGATGTGCGAACGATAACGCTCGAGGCGCACGGTGACCGCGCAATGGAGCTTTCCCATTTGATTGATAAGGCTGTACAAGATGAGCTTGCATAACGACAACGCGCTGGTGGTGGCGCTCGATACCTCGACCGACATGCTTGCCTGCGCGGCAAGCTGGATTGATGGACAGACGGGCGAGACGAAGCTCGTGAGTGGCGACCACATGTGTCGCCGTCACGCCAACGTTGAGCTCGTGAATACCGTTGATGGCGTGCTGGCTCAAGCCGGTCTGGATCGCAGCGATGTTGGTTGCTATGTGGTCGGCCGCGGCCCGGGGTCCTTTACGGGTGTGCGCATCGGCATCTCCACTGCCAAGGGCCTCGCGCGTGGTGCCAATGTTCCGCTGCTGGGCGTGTCGACGCTCGACGCTTGCGCTTGGACGGCGTGGAAGGCTGGCTTACGCGGCAAGCTTGGTATCTTGGCCGACGCTATGCGCGGTGAGGTATATCCGGCGCTGTATATGCTGGTCGATGAGGGCCCCGAGCGTCAATTTGAGCGCGAACACGTGGTCAAGGCCGCCGTGGCGCTCGATGAGTGGCGCCAAGCAGCGGACTGGGACCAGGTTCAGCTGACCGGTGACGGTCTCGTGCGCTATGGCAAGCTGCTGGGTGAGGACGAGACCGCCCGCTGCGTGGAGCGCGACCTGTGGTGGCCTTCGGGCGAGGGCTTGCTGCTCGCGCACGCTGCGGGTGACGGCGATCCGGCCCGCGTCCTGCCGATTTACACGCGCCTTTCGGATGCCGAGGAAAACGAGCGCAAGCGTCTTGGTCTTGCCGAGAGTGCGCAGAGCGAAATTACGGGCGTTGCCGATGAGCTCGCCGGTCGTCATCTGCAGTTCCGTCCCATGGGCGCGGCGGATGCCGAGGGCGCGAGCGCGCTGGAGGCTGCCTGCTTTGAAGGTGCCGGACACGAGGCGTGGACGCCGGGCATGTTCCTGTTCGAACTGGGCGAGGGCGTCGCTGCGCCGCGTAGTTGGTGGGTAGCACACGACGATGGCAAGCTGCTGGGCCTTGCCGGCGGTATGGTCGTGGACGGTGATGTGCAGATTCTGGATGTCGCCGTCGACCCGGCACATCGCCGTGAGGGCATTGCCCGCAAGCTGCTGTCGCATGTGAGCTATGATGCCCAGATGCTCGGCTGCACCACGGCTTCGCTCGAGGTCGAGGACGGCAACGAGGGAGCGATCGCGCTCTATAACGCTCTGGGCTTTACCGAGGCAGGACGGCGCCGCGGCTACTATGGTGCCGGCAAGGACGCCATCGTCATGACGGCTCCGCTGCCCCTGGTGCTTCCGGTCGATAACGCCTCGCCCGAGCCGACGGCAGCCGAGCAACGCGTATGGCCGCTGCCCGCGCCCGAACGCACCGCCGAGGAGCGTGCCGAAATCGAGCGCCGTCGCCTGGTGCTTGCCATCGAGAGTTCCTGCGACGAGACGGCCGTGGCGATTATCGATGCGGACGGCAAGATGCTGGCCAATCAGGTGTCGACGCAGATTGATTTTCATGCCCGCTTTGGCGGCGTGGTGCCCGAGATCGCCTCGCGCAAACACGTTGAGGTGATTGTGAGTGTCGTGGATGCGGCGCTCGAGGATGTCGCAGCATCGCTTGGTCTTGAGGGTGGAGCCATTGCCCCCAGCGAGCTCGCCGCCGTGGGCGTGACACAGGGTCCGGGCCTGGTGGGCGCGCTCGTGGTTGGCGTCGCCTTCGCCAAGGGCTTTGCCTACGCTGCCGGCAAGCCGCTCGTATGCGTCAACCATCTGGAGGGTCATCTGTTTGCCAACCTGCTGGCGCAACCCGACCTCAAGCCACCGTTCATCTTCACGCTTGTCTCGGGTGGGCACACCATGCTCGTGCACGTGAAGGCGTGGGGCGACTACGAGGTACTCGGTGAGACGCTCGACGACGCCGTGGGCGAGGCCTTCGACAAGGTAGCCAAGGCGTTGGGTCTGGGCTATCCCGGTGGCCCCATCATCTCCAAGCTGGCCGAGACGGGTAATCCCCGCGCGATCGATTTCCCCCGTGCGCTTAACAGCAGGGGAGACTATCGCTTCTCGCTTTCGGGCCTCAAGACAGCGGTGACGCTCTATATCGAGCAGGAGACCAAGGCCGGGCGCACGATTCATCTGCCCGATCTGGCTGCCTCGTTTGAGGCCGCGGTCTTTGACGTGCAGTACAAGAAGGCTAAGAACGCTCTGCATGCCACCGGCTGCAAGGAATATTGCATCGGCGGCGGCGTCTCTGCCAACCCGCATCTGCGTGAGATGATGATCAAGAAGCTTGGGCGTCAGGGTATTCGCGTAACGGTGCCGCCCTTGTCTGCCTGTACCGATAACGCGGCCATGATCGCGGAGGTCGCCCGCCGTAAATTCGACCGAGGTGAAATCTCGCCGTTCGACGTCGACGCCGATCCAAACATGACGCTGTAGCTGATACGGCGCGGTCCCCGGACGGAGGGGCCGGATATAAGGTTTCCTGCTCTACAGTCCTGCGCAAGACGAAGGCCACATTAAGTGGCCTTCTTTGCGTGCGGAACTCGCGATAAACCTTATATCCGGCCCCGCCCCCGAGGAGCATCTCTCAAGCAAAAACTGTCGTTCGGTAAAGTCCGAGGTCAGCGGCGTTTTATACCGAGAAATTCAAAAAAAGTTGAAAATTCATTACATATTTGCGTTGACTTTAGGTAACTAAAGTTTCATACTCCTTTTCAACCACTGGGGGATGTGAACACGCACGGATCGTTCGCATCATGATTGAAGAGGATTTCTTAGACATGTTCACGCATCAGCTAAACATTATCAGCGTAGTAATTATCTGATGCGGGTTAGCACATACAGCTAGCCCGTACGATAACGGGCGGCTGATGAAGATGAGGGCCGTCGAGCGCA
>CABUWA010000093.1 GCA_902495085.1 uncultured Collinsella sp.
GCGTCATCCCGTCCCGTTATGTCGGCAACTTAAACGTTAGGAGCCACCTTGTCTCGATTGAACCAAGGAGCTATGGGCCAGAGCTATCCACTGCCCTCGATGCTCCAAAAGCTAGCCTGCGCTTTGGCTGTGGCATTCGCCCTGGTGTGCGCGGGGGCCTGCGTGCCCACGACCGCCCAGGCGCTTGAGACCGCAAAGATCACCGCCCGACCCAATACCGGTTCGGGTAGCGACGTGGTCGGTGGCACCGAGACCCGCATTACCTGGGAAGTTCAGGCCGATGCCGACGAGGAGCTGAGCGGTCTTTCTTTGACGTTTGTCGACGGCACGACGTTTGGTACCGATGACACGCGATTGACGATGCTCTCGGGCGAGGACCTCATGGATCGTACGCCCATGAAACCTACGTGCAAGGCTGACGGCCAGACGCTCACGATTGACTTTGGTGAGACGGCGCCTGCCGGCGGCTATTTCCGCGTCGAGGTTTACGGCGTGACCTTCCCCGTCGAGGGCGGCGATGAGGCCTTTAGCGGCACCTATACGCTCGCTGACGGGTCGACCAAGAAGATCTCCAAGATTCCTCCCGTCGAGATTAAGGGCGTGACGGCATTCGATAACTTCCTGGCCGACCTTAAGGAGCAGCCGTGGGTCGAGGCGTGGAACTCCAATATGTTTCTGCGCCTGTTCTTAAACCCGGTCATTTTGGTCCAAAGCCTGCCGATCGTCTTTAAGGGCTTCCTTATGTCGCTCTCGATCGTGCTCGTGGCGTTTCCGCTGGCAATCCCCTTTGGCTTTGCCTTGTCGCTCATGCGCATCTCCAAGTCGCGCATCCTGCGTTGCCTTGCCGGCATCTATGTGAATATCATTCGCGGTACGCCGGCGTTCCTGCAGATCTATATCGCGTTCTTCGGTCTGCCGTTGGCCGGCGTCAAGGTGGACGACTATGTGCTGGGTGTTATCGTCATGGCCATGAACTCGTCTGCGTACCTGTGCGAGATCTTTCGTGCCGGTATTCAATCGATCCCCAAGGGCCAAAACGAGGCTGCTCGCTCTCTGGGCATGAATGCCTTCCAGACGCTGCTCTACGTTATGATTCCGCAGACGTTCCGCAATGTTTTGCCTACGCTGACCAGCGAGTTTATCTTGCTTTACAAGGATACGTCGCTGCTTGCCGCCGTGGGTGTGGTCGAGATCGTCATGAACGCCCGTACCATCGTGGCCACGACGGGCTCCATTACACCGTACGTGGTTGCCGCCCTGTTCTATCTGGTCATCACCCTGCCGCTCGCTCGCTTGGTGAGCGGTCTTGAGGCAAGGCTTTTGGGCACGACCGAGACCAAGAAGAAGCGTCCCGCCAAGAGCGCCGGACAGGTTGTCGCGACGCCTGCCGATCACATCGCCGGTCTGTAAGGAGGTCCCATCATGAGCGAAACCAATAACTCGAACGAGGTCGTCGTCAGCATCAAGAACCTCCAGAAGGCCTTTGGCGATAACGTGGTCCTGCGCGATATCGATCTGGATGTGCACAAGGGCGAGGTCGTCGTTGTCCTGGGCCCCTCGGGCTCGGGCAAGTCGACGATGCTTCGCTGCATCAATCGTCTGGAGCATCCCACGAGCGGCTCGATTATCGTTGAGGGCGTGGATGTGTGCGCCAAGGGTGTCGACCTCAACAAAGTGCGCACGCATCTGGGTATGGTGTTCCAGCAGTTCAATTTGTTCCCGCACCTCTCAGTCAAAAAGAACGTCATGCTTGCGCAGCAAAAGGTGCTCAAGCGCAGCAAGGAAGAGGCCGAGAAGATCGCCGTCGAGGAACTCACCAAGGTCGGTCTGGCCGAGCGCATCGATTTTATGCCGAGCCAGCTCTCGGGCGGCCAGCAGCAGCGCGTGGCCATCGCCCGCGCCCTGTCGATGAACCCGCACGTCATGCTCTTTGACGAGGCGACCTCGGCGCTCGACCCTGAGCTTGTCCGTGACGTATTGGGCGTTATGCGCGACCTGGCACGTGACGGTATGACCATGATCGTCGTGACGCATGAAATGGGCTTTGCCCGCGACGTCGCCGACCGCGTTGTCTTTATGGACGGCGGCGTTATCGTGGAAGAGGGTACGCCGAGCGAGGTCTTCGACCACCCCAAGAGCGAGCGCACCAAGGCGTTCTTGGGCAATATCTCGTAGTCGTTTTATATGACTGACATAGCAGAAAACGGGAGCTGGATGTGATCCGGCTCCCGTTTTTGTTGGGACGCGAATGTGTTTTGGTGCAGAGCGCGTTACGGGCGGAGCTCATTGCCGCTAGGCCAGCTCCGCTCCAAGCGCGCGACAGGCGGTCTCGCCCTCGTCGTCGGGGGCGTCGTAACAGATGACGGAGTCGACCACGTTGACGCCGGCCTCGTCGGCGTCGGCCTTCCAGTTGTCCATCCACTCGCCCTCGGCCCACGAATAGGAGCCAAAGAGGACGACCTTCTTGTCGCCGAGGGTCTCCTTGACCTCGTCCCACATAGGCTGGAACTCGTCATACTCAAGCTCCTCGGAACCCATGGCGGGGCAGCCGAAGGCGATGGCGTCATAGCCAGCGGCCTTGTCTGCGGAGAAGTCGGCGCAGGAGATGACCTCTGTCTCGGCGCCGGCACCGGTTGCGCCCTCGGCAACGAAGTTTGCCATGGCCTCGGTGTTGCCTGTACCGCTCCAGTAGACGACTGCGATCTTGCTCATATGTTTTCCTTTCGGTTGTGCGGCGTGCGGCCGCGTTTTGTATGCTCTATCGGGTTGCCTGGACAAGCTGTCCCAGAGTGCAGCCTTGTTGATAGATGTAGGTAAGGTATTGCGTGCATGCGCGATAGGAATCGAAGGTCGTGAGCGCCTGCTCAACGTTTGTGTATACCTTCCATGCGCCAAAGACCTTATAGTTTTCGCCGTGCTGGACGATAAACTGATGGACATCTTCGTAGGGATAGCCCAAAAAATAGCCAATTTCGTGGGGGAACTCGCACATGCACCCCGTATCGCAGTGCCTATTTCGCGCGAGCGCGCAGACGCTGCCGTCATAGGCGCTTTCTGCGGCATTGCTGCTTGCCAGTGTGATGCGCGCGGCGAGATGCACCAGGGACGCGGGCAGGTTGTGGACATCGTAACCTTCGGCGGCAAGCGCCGTCGTGGCGCGGGGGTCGGAGAGGTATCGCATGAGGTCCGCAGGGCGGTACACATAGATGAGCGCTCCGCAGGGGCGCCAGACCAAAACGCTCATATGGATCCCGAGTGGCTGGAGCTCGCAGTTGCATTGGGCTATGACGGCGAGCAGGCGAGAGCGTCGCTCTTCGATATGGGTGGCGCTGGGTTTTCCGTTTTGGTTGGCGTAAACGCCGGGATAGGTAAAGAGCGAAGCCGGCTTGATACCTGCGAGCGTAGGGGAGCAGTTGCGCACGACAGCCGTTTGGTATGTTGGGATGTCAATGGTTCGAGTCACGATGCCCCTTTCGGGTCCTCAGTTGTTAGCCTAGGAAAACTTATACACGAAAGTAAGCCATGGTCAACAAAAAAGTTTGAAGAGGGAAACTAATTGACCGAACAGACATGATTTTGGGTTAAGATGGGGACACCCCATGGGGTATCTAGATAGGGCTACTTGAAAGGGGAACGCATGAGCGACTTGCTCAACCCTGCGAATCTCATCGTGCTGGCCGTCATTGCCGTCGGCATGTTTTTTGGACTGCGTCGCATTGCCGCTTCGACACACGGGAAGAGTTGTTGCAGCGATGGTGCGAGCGGCAAGAAGGCCAAGAAGGTCGTGGTCGCGGATACCGATCCGTCTCACTATCCCTATAGCGAGGAACTGCTTATCGGCGGTATGAGCTGCGACGGGTGCGCCCAGAACGTAACGAATGCCCTCAATGCGCTGGATGGCGTGTGGGCTACGGTGACGTATGCGGACCACACGGCACGTGTGCGCTCTAAACAGCCGGTTGATCGCGGTGACCTCGAGACGGCCGTGAAAGACGCGGGCTACTACGTCATGACGCTGTAAGCGTCGCTCTGGATGCGCTTCCTTGGCTAGGCTCGTCCGCGCAGTTCGATGTCTTGGATGTCGTCGAAGTCGATGGCGATGTTTCGGAGCTTGAGGAGCTTGAAGGCGGGGAGCGCCTCGTCGAGGATGCCGGTGCGGCTGCGATAGCCGTATGTATCGTAATAGGTGACACGAACCAAGTCGCCACGTTTGAGACCCTCGAGTTTTTTAGAAAGCACGAGGGCTTTTTCTTCCGTGAGCTCACGTTTTGGCTCGACGGTGATTTCCTGCTTGCGCACGAGTTCGTAGTATCCCGTGAGGGCGGCAAAGGGCATAAACTGTGCGGCGCGGTTGGCGCGCACGGCACCGTTGGCAGTGAGGTTGGGGTCGGCGGCGCGGCGTCTGCCCTCGGGGTCCGCCAAGCGCTCGAAGGCGGTCGGCGGGCGCACGGGCTGTTGTTTGGGTTTAGGCACGGTGTCCTCCAACTTGTTCGTTGCGTTCGCGCGCGGTGGCGCCGGCGGTAAAGCTCAGCCCCTTAACCAGCGCGTTCTTGCCGTATTTGCCTTTTACAGCCAGCACGGCGCGTGCCAGGTCGCGCTCGCGCTCATCGGCCTCGATATCGCTGAACAGATCGATGGTGGCAAATTCCTCGGGCATGAGGTTGCCAAATCCCAGGTTGATGCGCTTGACCGGTCGTTTGGGATCGACAGTCTGCGCCCAGAGCTCATCGAAATAGCCCATGATCTTCTTAAACGAATTGGTACGCTCGGGCAGCTTTCGCGAGGCGTTAGAGTGCGCAAAGAGTGCGGCATAGCCACCGCGCGGTTTGCCGCCATGCTCTCCCACAAAGATGCCATCGATTGCCTGCGCTTCGCGCACCAGGCGACGCCGTTCGTCATCGCGCTGGACGGGCTTGGGCGCACGGGGCGCGAGCTCGGGGCCGGCGGTTGCGGTGGGTTCGATACTCGATGTGCTCGAGCGCAGGTGCCCGCATCCGTCCACATACTGCGCTGTACCGCTGGCGTCGAGGCGGCGTATGTCGGCGCGTTCGCTCGCGTAGCCCACAAAGAGCGAGATACTGTCGCAGACCACGTGCTTATCGACCAAGTCTAAAACGGCGTTGTCGACCATCTCGCGCAAGACGGTATAGGCCTGTTCGTAGGCATAACCCTTCGAGAGCACCTGTCCTGTGGTGGTCGAAGTTGCCTGCGGGCGATAGGCTTGGATATCGGCGATGGTTGTCGGCTCGCGCCCGAAGGCATGGTCGATGAGATATTCGGCATTGACGCCGAGCTCGTCGTAAAGCAGGTTTTCGTCGAGCGCCGCGACGCCCATCAGATCGTAGACGCCGTATTTCTCGAGGCGGGCTGCCACGCCGGGACCGATGCCCCAGATATCGGTGATGGGACGATGGGGCCAGATCTCCTTGCGAAAGGTCTCGTCGTCGAGTATGCCGATGCGGCTGGGTACGTGCTTGGCGGTAATGTCGAGCGCTACCTTGGCCTGGAATAGGTTGGGGCCGATGCCGACCGTCGCCGTGATGCCGGTGCGCGCGAGGACCTCGTCGCGCAGCGTGCAGGCGAACCCTTCCGCATCGGTGTGATAGAGGTCCAGATAGGGCGTCACGTCGATAAAGCACTCATCGATGGAGTAGACGTGCACGTCCTGGGGGCTGACGTATTCCAGATAGATACCGTAGATTTTCGCCGACACCTCCATGTAATGCTGCATGCGCGGTACGGCCGTGATGTAGTCGATGCCATCGGGAATCTCAAATAGGCGGCAGCGGTTGTGAATCCCTAAGTCCTTCATAGCCTGTGTGATGGCGAGGCAGATGGTCGTGCGCCCGCGCGATTCGTCGGCAACGACCAGGTTGGTGGTGAGCGGATCGAGCCCACGGTCGACGCACTCGACGCTGGCATAAAACGTCTTGAGGTCGATGCAGATATAGGTGTGCTGCTCGTGCGCCATCCGTGTCCTTTCATCAAACACATGTTCTTATCGAATATCTGTTCGATAATACCCGCTCATCTGGACATCGTCAAAACCTGTCAAAAAGGGACTGGTTTGTTTTGGTAGGTATGGTCGTGCGGTTGGATCGGGTTTTAACGCAGCTCTAAAGAGTGCGAAACAGCTCGGAAAACCTCGCTTCGTAGCATGGGCCTAACGATTGATACCGCCTATACGCACGGAAGGGTTGTGGAAAAGATGGTCAATTATGGGTTTGGTATGCCGACGCGCCTTGTTGCGGATGGAGACGTGGCTCGCTGGTGCGGACGCTTGGTCGCTCACTACGGTGGCACCAAGGCGCTGGTGGTGCTGGGCGGTGACAAACATACGCACGATGAGCTCGTCTCGGCGGCGCTCGGCTCGCTTGATCGAGCTCTGCTCGAACGCGTGCTTTTTCGCTGCGGCTTGGTCGGGGGCGACGGGGGAGACGATTTGGTCGATGAGGCCGTAGCCCTGGCGACCGACGAAGGCGTGGACTTTGTCCTGGCGATTGGCGATGCCGATACTGCCGGCTTTGCGCGCGAGCTCGCGCGTCGCATGGCGGCGCTCGATGCCGGCGAAGACGGCTTTGTGCCTTATGGATGCATTGTCTCGGAGGGCAAGGTGCCTGCTGTCGTGGGCACCGGCGAGGTTCCCGTTTTTGCCATTATCACGCCCGAACTGCTGGAGGGCATTGGGTCTCCTTTGCGTGAGTTGCTCGGTAGCGTCTGCGCTGCGGCCTAATATCTGCCAGGAAGGGACAGGTTAATTTTGGTAGGTAAAGCGTTTGACCTGCCAAAATTAACCTGTCCCTTTTTGGTCGGTCGCCGTTTAGGGGCGGATTGGCAACGCTCGCTGATTACGGTCTTGACCTGCGCTAGAATAGGGTCATCTGATTATCCGGGCGCATGGAGGTATGCGCCCGTATGTTGAGGAGGACTTTATGGCAACTGTTGCCGCACCTATCGACGCTACGTCGACCGCCGCTTGGAAGGCGCTCGAGGCCCATCAGGAGAAGCTCGAGGCCGATGGTATCGACCTCAAGGCCTGGTTCGCCGCCGATGCCGAGCGCGTGAACAAGCTGAGCTTTGACGCCGGTGACCTGCACTTCGATCTGTCGAAGAACCTGGTGACCGATGAGACCGTCAAGCTGCTGTGCGATCTTGCCCGCGAGGTGAAGCTCGAGGAGCGCCGCGACGCCATGTTCTCCGGCGAGCACATCAACACCACCGAGGACCGCGCCGTCCTGCACACCGCGCTGCGCCGCCCGGCAAGCGAGAAGGGCCAGATCATCGTCGACGGCCAGGACGTCGTCGCCGACGTGCACGAGGTCCTCGACCGCATGTATGCCTTCGCCGAGCGCGTGCGCTCCGGTGAGTGGAAGGGCGTTACCGGCAAGAAGATCGAGCACCTGGTGTCCATCGGCATCGGCGGCTCCGATCTGGGCCCGGTCATGGCCTACGAGGCTCTGCGTCCCTATGCCGACGCCGGTATCGACTGCCGCTACATCTCCAA
>CABUWA010000094.1 GCA_902495085.1 uncultured Collinsella sp.
CGAACGCGGTAGAATACTTTGGCATGGGAGCCTCCCAACCTCGTTGCGGCGCGGCTGCGCCTATGGCACTTCAACATCATTGTCGCAGCCCCGACCCGCGGTCACGAGCGGGGGCTCCTGTCGTCTCCGTGCCCTCGGATTGGGTCATAGTGTCTGTCGTTGCCAAAACATCGGCGTGGTCATTGGGGACGTTCTTAAATGACTGCGGCAGATAGGGACGTTCCTTTTCTGCTGGCAGTTTGGGACACTCCTTACGGGACACCCCCTCCACAGCGCCTATGCCAGCTTGTCGATTTGCCCAATCTCCCAGAGCGGAATATTGACGAGCGTGCCCTCGTCTCTATATGCCGCTAACGATGTTCTCACGCAGCGCTCGAGCTTGAACTTCTCGCAGGCAATCCTCAGACTTTTTGCTTTGAGATTCTCTGCCGCCTTGACCTCGAGCGGAAGCACGGTCCCCGCATGGTCGATGGCAAAGTCAGTCTCTGCATTGCCGGAGGAGGATGACCAATACGCGGGAGTATTGCCTTGGAGCAAAAGCTCCTGTGCGACGTATTGCTCGGTCAGCGAGCCTTTGAACTCCGTAAAAACAGCGGGCCCGTTCAGAACAATGGCTGGCGTGAGGCCGGAGAGTGCTCCGAGGATGCCGGTGTCGATGCAGAACAGCTTGAAGCCCGAGAGATCTTCGTAGCTTGTGAGCGGTGCTCTTAGGGCGGAAACACGTGGTACCTTATGAACGATTCCATAGTCCATGAGCCACTGGAGGCTTTCCTCAAAATCGCGTGCGCGCGCCCCGGGACGAAGCGCGCCGTAGACGAACTTCTTGTTTTCCTTTGCGAGCTGGCCGGGAAGGGATTTCCAAACCAGCCTCATGCGCTCGACGATGCGGGCTGGCGCATGCTTGCCAAAATCGGATTCGTAAGCTTCGATGATTTGCTGCTGAAGCCTGCGGGCCTCGATGAAATCGTGGGAGGCGGCGAAAGCGGAGACAACTTCTGGCATGCCACCGACAACGAGGTATTCCTTGAGCAGGCGCTCGAGCTTTTCGGAAACGTTTGCCAGCAGGTCCATGTCTGCGGCAAGGATGGCATCTGCGAGCGGATCGCCATCGACGGCACGAACGAACTCGACAAACCCCATGGGGCGCATGGTAAGCTGGTCAATCTTGCCGACGGGGAACGACTCGTTTTCGCGTCGGAGCGCGAGCCCCATATAGGAGCCGGCTGCCACGATATGGTATTCCGGCGCCAACTCGTTGAAGTATTTGAGCGAGGTGATGCCACGCGGTGCCTCTTGGATTTCGTCGAAGATGATGAGTGTGTCTGTCGGCGTTATGGTCTGGCCGCGCAGGAGCTCTATCTGGGAGATGATGCGTTTGGGTTCAAGGCTTCCGTCGAACAGCGAGCGTGCGCCCGGTTCGAGCATAAAGTCAAAACGGATGACGTTTTGATACTGCTGGCCTGCGAATTCGTTGAGAAGCCAGGTTTTTCCCGTCTGGCGGGCCCCTTTAAGCAGGAGGGGCTTACGGTTTGCCCTAGATTTCCAAGCGATGAGTTCGTCCATTAGCTGTCGCTGCATACTGCCTCCTAACGATCATGGTTAGTATAAGACCGTTTTGGTCTTTCCATCGAAAAATGTGGGAGCAAACCACGTTTTTCCATCGAATAATGTGGGAGGCAACCACGTTTTTCCATCGAATAATGTGGGTGTTCAGGTCGGCACCTGGGAGCGTTCCTTCTCTGTCGGCAGTTTGGAACACTCCTTGTTTTGGTGCAAATTAGCTACCCTTGCATCAGAAAACGGCGCCCGTCGGCGATGTTGCCGGCGGGCGCCGTTGTCGTGTAGGTGGCTATGTCGTGCGGGCTGCTGTTGAACGTTCGGGCCCGTGCTCTATAGCGAGTCGATAAAACGCTGTTGGGCGGCGCGGCCGGCTTCGTCCCACTTAAAGACGCCGGCGTTGTCGAGCACGTGGCCAAACACCACGCCGACCTCTTCGTGCAGGATATCGATGGCGTTGTCGGCCGTAAGCTCGTCGGCGCGGCGGGCAAAGACGTCCTTGGCCCATGCGGCGTGGCTGCGGCAAAGGTCGTCGCCCTCGAGCGCGCTGGCAAGATCGTAGCTGGCATCGGCTTTGGCCGCCAGCAGATGCTCACGGACAGCGCCAAGCTCGGGAACCAGGCGCGGCGGCAGAATAGCCAGGCCCATGACCTCAATCAAGCCGATGTTCTCCTTTTTAATATGGTGATACTCGGCATGCGGGTGGAATACGCCCAGCGGATGCTCGTCGGTCGTGATATTGCAGCGAAGCGCCAGGTAGGCTTCGTAGATCTCGCCGCCGGCATTGCCGCGGGAGTCGACGCGGCGGATGACGGGCGTCACGGTGTTGTGCGCCGCGCCGTCGGCAGTGTGCGCGATGACGCCCACGGACTCATCGGTCCACTCACGCCAGGCGAGGATAATCTTTTCGGCAGCATCGAGCAGCTGGGCTCGGTCGTGCGAGCGCAGACGCAGCACCGAGAGCGGCCACTGCAGCACAGTGCCGCTGACCTGGTCAAAGCCGGGCACGCTAAACTGCGAGACCTCGGTGGCATGCATCATGGGGAACTCGTGCGCGCCGCCCTGGAAGTGGTCGTGCGACAGAATCGAACCGCCCACGATGGGCAGGTCGGCATTGGAGCCTATAAAGTAGTGCGGGAACAGGTCCACAAAATCGAGCAGGCACGTCAGGCCCTTGCGGTCAACGTGCATAGGGCGATGCTCGGAGCTCATGGCAATGCAGTGCTCGTTAAAGTACGCGTACGGGCTGTATTGGAAGCCCCAGCGCTCGCCGTCGAGCTTAATGGGGATAACGCGCAGATTCTGGCGGGCGGGATGGGCGCCGCCGTCGGCTGCAGCGGAGCGTCCGGGATAGCCTTCGTTTTCGATGCAGAGCTGGCAGGCGGGATACTTCTCGCCCGTGTTTTTGGCGGCGCCGGCCGCGGCAATATCGCGCGGGTCCTTTTCGGGCTTTGACAGGTTGATGGTAATCTCGAGGTCGCCCCAGTTGGTGGGGGTGCTCCATTTGATATTGCGCGCGATGGCGGCGCGGCGCACGTAGCCGGCGTCGCAGCACAGACCGTAGAACCAGTCGGTCGCGGCGCGGGGCTCGTTGACGCCCATGCGGCCGTTGAATTCCTCATTTACAACCGAAGGCCTCGGCATCAGCACGCCCATGATGCGCATGGCGATGCGGTCGCGGCCCGACGCCGTGTCCTCGGCAGCGCCGTTGGCAACGGCGGCCTCGGAAAGCACAGCAAGCGTGCCCTCTAGGTCGAAGTCGGGGAGTGTATCGGGGTGCAAGAGCGAAATCTTCTCGGTCTTGAGCGCCCAAGCCATGTCGAGTGCGGGGCCCGTGGCGCCGATGCACTCCAAAATGGTGTTGTATGCCCAGATGCGATCGTCCTGGCCGATCATCGATCGGTGGATAGCGTACTCGATCAGGTTCTGCGCGGCCTCGCGCACGTCAGTCATTACAGCCATGCCGCGTAAGCCCCCTTGTCAGAGATAGCGTAGTGGCGGGCAGAACCCTCGCCCAGCCAGCCGTTCATCTTGGTGATAAAGGTGTCGACAAGCTCGAGCGGTACGAAGGCCTGGATGGTGCCACCAAAGCCGCCGCCGTGGATGCGGACGGCGCCACGGCCGTCGAGCACATGCTCGGCCAGTGCCAGGGCATACATCGAAGGCTGCTCGGAGCCCAGCTTGGCAACGACATTCTGCAGGTACATGGCAGAGCTGGCGCCGGACTCGCGCGTCAGGACCAGGAACTGATCGATGTCGCCGGCGTTCAGGGCCGCCCAGCGCTTATCGACCAGGCCGTTCTCGTACCAGTAGTGAACGGCGCGCAGGCAGGCACGGTCGCCCAGCTTGGCGCGCAGCTCGGGGAGCTTGGCGTCAAAGTCCGCCACGTCGACCTCGCATAGGCGTGCCTTGCCAAACTCGGCAGCGACGTCCTGCATCTCGCGCGGAACGGCGGCGTAGTCGTCGGTAGCTGCCACATGGTCGGCGCCAACCTTAACGAGCACGAGCGCATAACCGTGATCCTCAAAATTGAGCTCGAGCTTCTGGGTTTTAGGCTGAGCCTGGTCCTCAAAGTCCATGTAGGCAAGGCCGCCCAGGCACACAGCGGCCTGGTCCATCAGACCGCAGGGCTTGCCGTAATAGTTGTTCTCGGTGCGCTGGCTCATCTGGGCGAGCGCGACGGGCTCGATGGCGGGTGCGCCCCAGAGCGTCTCCATGGCGCGACCGTATGCCGCCTCGACAGCAGCAGAGCTCGAAAGGCCGCCGCCCGAGGGGACAGAGCAGGTGAAGGCGAAGTCGAAGCCCTGGGGCTCAACGCCCAGAGCAGCGATTTCGTGGGCCATGCCGCGGACGAGGCTCGCGGACGTGCCCTTCTCGGACTCTTGAATACCCAGCGTGTCGAGCGTGATCTCAAACGTGGGATAGCCCTCGTCGGCGACGCGAATCTTGTTGGTGTCGGTCGCTACGGCAATGCCGTCAACGGCGACATCGAGCGAGCCGGCGATGACGTGGCCGCCCTCGTGGTCGGTGTGGTTGCCACTGATCTCGGAACGGCCGGGCGCGTGCACATAGAGCACCTGGCGGTCGCCGATGGGGCCAAACTCCTCCTCAAACAGTTTGGTGAGCGTGGCGAATGTCTTTTCGTCGGGGGTGGTCATAGGAGTCCTTTCCTTGGTGCGCACGGGCGAGTTTTGCGTCGTTATGAGTACGTTAACAACTTGAAGCGGCGTGAACCAAGTGTTCACGATACCGCACGTTACGGGCTATGTTAACGTACTCATAACACAACTCTTGTCACTTTTTGAGAATCTGGTAATCGGTAGAAATTCAGCCGTGAACGGTATTGTCGTATGGACTTATAAAGCAGAAGAGATGCGGATTGAAAAAGTAGAGTACGTTAACATGCGTCCGACGATAGCGGGCCTCGGCGCGGGCTAAACTCCTGCCCGGGCCGGCATTCACGCTATTCAGATCTCGCAAGGGTGAAGGTGATCCTGTGGCAAGGCGCCCGTCCAACGATACAGGTACGCGTCCGGTCTCCATGGCCGACGTCGCTCGCGCTGCTGGCGTTTCGCAGCAGACGGTTTCGCGCGTCGCCAACGGCTTGCCCAACGTTAACGAGCAGACGCGCCAGCGCGTGCAGTCCGCTATGCGAGAGCTCGGCTTTCGTCCGAGTTATGCCGGTCGCTCGCTGCGCGACGGTCGATACCATTCGGTTGGCCTATGCGTCAACGATGTCACCAAGTTTGGCAACCTCTCAATGATCGACGGCATCGCCAGCGCTGCTCGCGAGCATAATTGTGCCATCACGCTGGTCGAGATGTCCAAGACCGAGGAGTTTTCGCTTGCCGAGGCCACGCGTCGTATGGCCGCATTGCCGGTGGACGGCATCATCATCGGCATGAGCCGCATGGCGCCCGATTTTGAGACGTTTGATCCACTGCCGGGCATTGGCACGGTTATCGTCACCATGTACGCGCACCCGCGGGTGACCACGGTCGACTCCGATCATTACGGCTGCTCGCTCTTGCTTATGGATCACCTGTTTGAGCTAGGGCACGAGCAGATTCGCTATATTGGCGGCCCGTCGTTCTCAGTCGACGAACAATTTCGTCGCGCCGGTTGGCAGGATGTACTCGAGCGTAAACACATCGAGCCGGCAGAGCCGCTCGAGGGCGACTGGTCTGCCAACAGCGGCTACGAGGCCGGCAGGTACCTGGCCGAGCACGATCGCACCATGACGGCGATCTATGCGGCAAACGATCAGATGGCAAATGGCGCGATTGCCGCGCTGCGTGATAGCGGTCTGCGCGTGCCCGAGGACGTGAGCGTGGTGGGCGTCGACGATTCGCTCGATGATTTTGTGGCACACAACGAGCTCACGACCGTTCGATTCGATTTGCATCAGCGTGGACGCGAAGTATTCGAGCATGCGGTTCCCGAGGCGGGTACGGCGGGCAAAACCGTTGCTATTCGTATTCCCGGCCAGCTCATCATTCGACATAGCACGGCGATACCGCGCGCATAGTTTGTGCAGGTAAACGGCGCTTTATCGCATTTCAATAACAATCGGTAAGGATGCCGGCAGATAGCTGTGGCTCTAAAGGCGAGTGTTATGATAGACGGGTTCTTTTGTCTATCTAGGAGGCTTTGCCTGATGGAGATCACCAAGGATATCCGCTACATTGGCGTCAACGATCACGACATTGACCTGTTCGAGGGCCAGTACGACGTGTCCGAGAACGGTATGGCATATAACAGCTACGTTATCTTGGGCGATAAAATCGCTGTCGCCGATTCGGTCGACGCTGGCTTTGTCGACGAGTGGCTCGGCAACCTCGAGGCCGCGCTCGACGGCCGTACGCCCGACTACCTGGTTGTCCATCACATGGAGCCCGATCACTCTGCTGGCATCGCCGCCTTTATGGAGCGCTATCCCCAGGCGCAGATCGTGGCAAGCATGGGCGCTTTCCGCATGATGGTCAACTACTTTGGCACCGACTTCCCCGAGCGCAAGATGGTCGTCAAAGATGGCGACGTGCTCGACCTGGGTGGCCACAGCCTAACGTTTATCGGCGCTCCCAACGTGCACTGGCCCGAGGTGCTCTTCTCCTACGAGTCCACCGACAAGGTGCTCTTTAGCGCCGACGGCTTTGGCAAGTTTGGCGCCAACGACATCGAAGATCCCGAGGGTTGGGCCTGCGAGGCACGCCGTTACTACTTTGGCATCGTGGGAAAGTTCGGCAAGTTCGTGCAGGCCGTCCTCAAGAAGGCCGCCAATCTGGACATCCAGATCATCTGCCCGCTTCACGGTCCTGTTCTTAGCGAGAACCTGGGCTATTACCTCGACACCTACAACACCTGGTCGAGCTATCAGCCCGAGGACGAGGGCATCACGATCGCCTATGCGAGCGTGTACGGGCATCTGAAGGCTGCCGTCGAGGAGCTTGCATCTGCGCTCGAGGCTCGCGGTCAGAAGGTCTCCGTCTTTGACCTGGCTCGCGACGACATGGCCGAGGCCGTTGAGGATGCGTTCCGCTATGACCGTCTGGTGCTCGCCTCCATCACCTATCAGGGCGAGATCTTCCCGTTCATGAGCACCTTTATCCACACGCTTGCAGAGCACGCCTATCAGAACCGTACGGTGGCGCTCGTTGAGGCCGGCTCCTGGGCGCCCACCGCTGCCAAGGTTATGACCAAGGAGCTCGAGGGCATGAAGGACATCACCCTGGCGCAGAACAAGGTGACCGTCCTGGGTTCGCTCAACGACGCCTCGCGCGCTCA
>CABUWA010000095.1 GCA_902495085.1 uncultured Collinsella sp.
CAACTCGCCAGCGTACCGGCAGGAAGATCGGGCCACACATGGAAACCAAAGATGCGGTCAACCCCATAGCGCTCGAACACGCCGCTCTCGCACACCGTCTTGGCGCCACCGGTCGTTTCCTCGGCAGGCTGGAACACGAAGAGCACGTTGCGCTTGATGGCGCCCGGCTGCTCACGAATCGTGCGGTCGACAAAAGTCGCCGCCGCGAGCGCCATGGCCATGTGACCGTCGTGACCGCACGCATGCATCTTACCGGGATGCGTCGAGGCAAAATCAGCTCCCGTCGCCTCCGCGATGGGCAGGGCGTCCATGTCGGCGCGAATCGCCGTGGCATGCGTAGCGCCCACACCGGCATCGAAAAAGGCACAAACGCAGCTGGGACACGGATGGGTCACCTCGCAAGCGAGCGGCGCCAACACGCCCTCGATATAGGCGATAGTCTGCGGAAGATCGAAGTCGAGCTCCGGAATGCGATGGAGATCGCGCCGATAGCGACGGAGTTCTTGGAGCTCGGTCATAAAGGTTCCTTTCATAGGTGCGCGCCAGTTGCCATCTTATTGTGCCGCAAGATTGCCACACCCTTATTTCCAGCATATCCCTGCATTTTTTAAACGTTATATACGAATACTCTTGTTTGGTAAAGTGTAACATGGTAGGGTCGTTACCACTTGATAGAGGCGCGGGCACGAAGATCCGCGGGCGAGTCGGCAGACTTTGACCCCGTGGGGAGGCGAAACCCGCCGAACTGGGTTTTTCAGGCACGAACAACCTGGTGGGCCTGCGGGAAACACCCGCAGGACTGTCTGCAGCAATGCGGGAGCGCTATCCGGACATTGGGTCCACGCTATGCGGATTCGATGCGCAGATGGCGCCGTCTGGATAGCGAGGTTTACGGGACATGGCATTGACCCCCAACGAGGCATATGCGGCCAAGCAGCCGTTTGTGGACAAGGAGACGCTTGAGCATATCGTCGAGCAGTTTTCCACGCCGTTTCATCTATACGACGAGGCGGGCATCCGCCGCAACATGCAGGAAGTGCGCAACGCCTTTGCATGGAACCCGGGCTTTAAGGAGTACTTTGCCGTCAAGGCCAACCCCAACCAGGCGCTCATCTCCATTCTCAACGAATACGGCTGCGGCTGCGATTGCTCGAGCTATACCGAGCTCATGATCGCCCGCTCGCTGGGTATCACGGGACACGACATCATGTTCTCGTCCAACGACACACCGGCGGCGGACTTTGAGCTCGCCGACAAGTTGGGTGCCATCGTCAACTTTGACGACATCAGCCACATCGAGTTCTTTGAGCGCGTTGCGGGGCCCATCCCCAAGACGGTCAGCTGCCGCTTTAATCCGGGCGGCCTGTTCCAGCTCTCCAATGGCATCATGGATAACCCCGGCGACTCCAAATACGGCATGACCACCGAGCAGCTCTTCGAGGCCTTCCGCATGCTCAAAGCCAAGGGCGCCGAGGACTTTGGCATCCACGCATTCCTTGCCAGCAACACCGTCACCAACGACTACTACCCCGAGCTCGCGCGTATCCTCTTTGAGCTTGCTGTACGCCTGGAGCGCGAGACCGGCGCACACGTCGCCTTCATCAATCTGTCCGGCGGCGTCGGCATCCCCTACCTGCCCGAGCAGCAGGCCAACGACATTCGCGCCATCGGCGAGGGAGTACACGCGGCATACGACGAGATCCTGGTTCCCGCCGGCATGGGCGATGTGGCCATCTGCACTGAGATGGGCCGCTTTATGATGGGCCCCTACGGCTGCCTGGTCACCAAGGCTATCCACGAGAAGCAGATCTACAAGGACTATATCGGTGTCGATGCAAGCGCCGTCGATTTGATCCGCCCTGCCATGTATGGCGCCTACCACCACATTACGGTGATGGGTCAGCCGGGTGGCGCCGACAAGACCGCGGCGTCTGTTACAAACACGTACGACATTACGGGCAACCTATGCGAGAACAACGACAAGTTCGCTATCGATCGCAAGCTGCCGCATATCGACATGGGTGACCTGCTTGTAATCCACGATACCGGTGCGCATGGCTACTCCATGGGCTACAACTACAACGGACGGCTGCGCTCGGCCGAGGTCCTGCTGCGCCCCGATGGCGCGGCCGACCTCATCCGCCGCGCCGAGCGCCCGGGCGATTACTTTGCCACGCTCGACGTGCTGCCGTGCGGCCGAGAGCTGCTGGCCAAGTCGCGCGCCGAAAGTGCCCGCCGTCGCGCCGAAGACGAGCGCCTGGCAGTCGCAGCTCAATGGAACAAACGCATCCAGATCGCGGAGGCGAAGGAGAAGAACATGGACATCCGCAATCTCGAGGGCTCAATCGTCGCCCTGGTTACGCCGTTTAAAAAGGACGGCAGTGTCGACTTTGACGCGCTCGAGCGCCTTATCGATTTCCACTTGCAAAATGGCACCGACGCCATTCTCACCCTGGGCACCACCGGCGAGAGCGCCACGATGACCGATGACGAGGACAACTCCGTCGTCGCCGCCGTGGTCAAGCATGTTGCAGGACGCGTCCCCGTCATCGCCGGCTCGGGCTCCAACTCCACGCAGACCATGCTCACCAAGTCGCTCACCTATCAGGGCCTGGGCGCCGACGGCCTGTTGCTCATTACCCCCTACTACAACAAGTCCAATGAAGAGGGTATCTATCAGCACTTTAAGACCGTGGCCGATGCCGTGGACATCCCCTGCATCCTGTACAACATCCCCGGCCGCTGCGGCTGCGGCATCAGCGAGCGCAACGTTGCGCGCCTGGCAGCACATCCCAACATCATGGGCATCAAGGAAGCCTCGGGCAACGTCGCCTACGCGGCCAAGATCGCCCACCTGCTGTCAGACGACTTCCGCATGTACTCGGGCGAGGACGCGCTTACCGTGCCGCTCATGAGCCTGGGCGCCGCGGGCACCATCAGCGTGTGGGCAGACGTGCAGCCGCAGCTCGTACACGACATGTGCCGCGCTTATCTGGACGGCGACGTAGCGCGCGCCCGCGATATCCAGATTGCCGGCCAGCCGCTCATCAACGCCCTCTTTAGCGAGGTCAACCCCATCCCCGTTAAGGAAGCGCTCGCCCAGATGGGCATGATCGAGGCAAACTACCGTATGCCGCTGTGCCCCATGGCAGACGACACGCGATCCGCACTTACCGATGCTCTGAAGGGAGCTGGTCTGCTTGATTAAGACCGTCATTATGGGAACGGGCCGCATGGGCTCGCTCATCCGCACCACCGCCGAAAGCATTGTCGATGCCGCCGGGCAGCCCGTTTTTGATATCGTGGCCCAGATTGGCTTCGATTTGAGCGAGCTCGAGAACGCACCGGCTGCCGATGTGATTATCGACTTCTCGAACGTCGTGACCTTCGATGCCGTCGTCGCCTATGTCGAGCGCACGGGCGCCGCACTCGTTTCCGGCACCACGGGCTATTCACCTGAGCAGATGGACCGCCTGCGTGAGCTGGGCCAGAATGCCCGTGTCATGCACTCGGGCAATTACTCCATCGGCATCGCAGCCCTGCGTCATCTAGTGGCCCAGGCCACACGCGAGCTGCCCGGCTTTGACTGCGAGATCGTCGAGACGCACCACAACCAAAAGGTCGACGCCCCGAGCGGCACCGCCAAGCTACTGCTCGACGCCGTCGTCGAAGCTGAACCCGAGGCAGGCTACCACCCCGTCTATGGCCGCGAGGGCATGTGCGGCGCGCGTGGCCCCAAGGAGATCGGAATGCACTCGCTGCGCGGCGGCACCGTCGCCGGCGTGCACGAGGTTAGTTTCTTTGGCCAGGACGAGGAGGTCACGCTCACCCACCGCGCAACGAGCCGTCAGATCTTTGTCAACGGCGCCTTGGCAGCCGCGCAGAAGCTCGTCGTCCGCGAACCCGGCTTCTATACGTTCGACAAGGTCATGTTTGCCTAACCGGGTATCAACCGAATCCACCCAAAGGAGAGATAGCAAATGAGCAACGCAGCCGAGATGGATGCACAAGAGATTATCAACTACATCGCCACCGCGCCCAAAAAGACGCCCGTCAAGCTGTACGTGCGCGAGAAGCCGGGCATGAAGGTTGCCTGGGGCAACGCACATGTCTACGGCGGTCGTCGTGGCAAGACCGTCTTTGGCGACTGGGATGAGCTTAAGGCCATCCTCGATGCCAATGCCGATTCCATCGATTACTACGACGTTGAAAACGATTGCCGCAACTCCGCCGTGCCTATGCTCGACCTTAAGGGCATCAACGCCCGCATCGAGCCGGGCGCGATCATCCGCGACCGCGTCGAGATTGGCGACCGTGCCGTCATCATGATGGGCGCCATCATCAACATCGGCTCCGTCATTGGCGAGGGCTCCATGATCGACATGGGCGCCGTGCTGGGCGGCCGCGCCACCGTGGGCAAGAACTGCCACATCGGCGCCGGCACCGTGTTGGCGGGCGTCGTGGAGCCCGCGAGCGCCACGCCCGTCATCATCGAGGACGATGTCATGATCGGCGCCAACGCCGTGGTCCTAGAGGGCGTGCACGTAGGCAAGGGCGCTGTCGTTGCCGCCGGCGCCGTGTGCGTAGAGGACGTCCCCGCCGGCGCCGTCGTGGCCGGTGTCCCCGCCCGCGTCATCAAAATGCGCGACGAGAAGACCGACAGCAAGACCGGCCTCGAAGAAGGTCTGCGCCAGCTGTAGAAGTTACGCGGTTTTACCAAACCGCATAACGGCTCGACGCTGCAAACGCCCCTAAGCGACAATCTGACGTTCAATCGTTGGTCGCGTACCGAAGTACGCTTCCCTCCTCTTTCACGTCACCTTGCTCGCCTAGGGGCATTTTCGCTGACGTGAGCTCAACCTGCGGCGCAATGTCAGCAACCAAGCCGAAAACAAAAAAGGCCGAAGTCCCAAAGGGCTTCGGCCTTTGTTTTTTTGCAACGTCCAAGAGCAGTTTATCGATTCTCAATACTTCCGATGTTTTTGAGCTCGATGGAGATGAGGCCGTTGGGCTCGTTGACAAACTCGATGTACTCGGAGTTCGAACCCATCTCGGCCGGGAAGCTGATCTCGATGCCCGTATCGGTACGAATCTTGTGATTGCGCACGGCCGCGCGCTCGACCTGCTTGCGCTCCACAGGAACGCGCTCGGGAACCTTCTCCTCGGTCAGTGCCGCGCGCACGCTCTCTTTGATGACCGGCTCGTCCTCAAAGACCTCATCGACGATATCCCAAGGCGGCAGCTCCTCGTCATCCTCGACCTTCTCGGCAACGGCAGCCTTAACCTTAGCGAGCGCTACGGCCGTATTGGCACCGTGCTCCTCGGCGACCTCCTCGACCACACGCGTCACGGTGTCGATGACCTCCTTGCCCGATACGCCCGTGTCGCACTGAAGCAGGCCATCGGGGATAAGCATACGGTCCTCGCCGGCAATCTTGCGCTTCTTGTCCACATAGCCGATCTCCATGGTGCTCGCACGCACGATGGCATAGCTCGGCACCTTTTGCGAGGGGTTTGGCAGAATAGCGTAGTGGCGCGCGATGTCGTTGCGTACCTCCCCCTCCTCGCGGCCCACCTCGTGCATAAAAGCCTGCTTGGAGCCCAGCAGCATCACGGCAAACCAGCGAGCATCCTCATCGTCGTCAAAATCAGCCACGAGCACATCGGTAGACTCGGCTTTCTCGGCTTTGGTGAGCTCGGAGGAGATAAACTCCGCAATCTGCTGCGACAGGTCCACGAATTCGCGCTCGCCAAAGAAATAGCCCTTGAGCTCGCCGCCAAACGCAGAGTTCTCGGCAAACGTGGCGCGTTTATTGTCGGCCGAGGTGCGGGCGCGGCGCAGATGCGTGGTTACGAAATTGCGCACGGTACGACTTTCGATATCGAGCTCGCGCTGGCTCATGACGTTGACGGCAGAGTCAAAGTCCAGGATATGCAGAATCGCGTGATTGATTTTCATATACGGCATTCCGTTCTAGATCGATTTCGGCACGAACCAGTATAGCGGTCGATCCCGCCCCAGGCGCATCGAAGATTGATGCAAACAAACCTGTCCCCAATGCACCAAAAAGGCGCCCGGATCACATGGACCCGGGCGCCTTCATTGCAGCCTGCTGCTCAAACGAGCCGAATTTAGCAGGAGAAGTCGACGCTGTCGATGATGTCCTTGAGGGCCTTGGCGGAAACGGTGAGCTCATGCTGCTCGTCATCGTTCAGCGGCACGGGGACGCGGCAGACAACGCCATCGCGGCCAACAACGGTCGGCATGGAGATGGCCAGATCGGACAGGCCGTACTCGCCCACCATAAGCGAGGAGACGGGCAGAACGGTCTGCTCATCGCGCATAACGGCGGTGCAGATGCGCTTGACGGCCATGGCGACGCCATAGTAGGTGGCATGCTTCTTCTCGATGATGGTGTAGGCGGAGTTCTTGACGTCCTCAGCGATGCGCTTCTCGGCAGCCTCATGCTCCAGGTGGCCGTGAAGCTCACAGAAGGTGTTCAGCGGAACGCCGGCAACCTGAGCGCTGGACCAAGCGACAAACTCGGAGTCACCGTGCTCGCCCATGACATAGGCCTGGACATCGCGCGGGTCAACCTCGACGTGGGCACCAAGCATCTGCTGCAGGCGGCCGGTGTCGAGCACGGTGCCGGAACCGATGACGTGGCCCTCGGGCAGGCCGGACATCTTGATGGCGGCGTAGGTCAGAACATCGACCGGGTTGGAGACGATTAGCAGAATGCCGTCGAAGCCGGACTTCTTAATCTCGGGAATAATGGACTTAAAGATGCTGACGTTCTTGTTGACCAGGTCCAGGCGGGTCTCACCGGGCTTCTGGGCAGCGCCAGCAGTGACGACGATCATGGCGGCGTCGGCGACATCGGAATAATCGCCGGCGTAGATCTTCATCGGCTCGGCAAACGTCATGCCGTGCGCGATATCCAGGGCCTCACCCTCGGCACGGTTTTTGTCCACGTCAATGAGGACCATCTCGGAGAACAGACCGCTCTGCATCAGAGCGAACGCCGAAGACGAACCGACGAAACCGCAGCCGACAATAGCGACCTTCTTCTCGTTAACCATTAGAAACTCCCATCTCTCTCCACAAACAAGCCGCCCGGGAACGACCCGAGCGGCTTG
>CABUWA010000096.1 GCA_902495085.1 uncultured Collinsella sp.
ATGCCGTCGCGCGCGATATCGGTATAGACCAGGTGTTTAAAGCCCAGCTCGGAAAGCTGCGCCACGGCGTCGTCGAGTGACACACCCGCGCCGTCACGCCAGCCGTTCACCTTGACCTGACCATCACGCGCGGCGATATCTGCCACCAGCAGCTCGCCAAAGCCGCGAGCCGCCACCTCGGCAAATCCCGGCTCGGTCACGAGCACCGTACCCAGTGCGATGCGACGCGCGCCGTAGCCGGCCAGCTGGTCGATGCGCGCAAGCGAGCGAACGCCGCCGCCCACGTCCACGGACAGACCGTCGATACCGCAGATGGCCTCGATCGCCGCCGAGTTGGCAGCGCACGCGTCCTCGTCCTCGCCAAAGGCAGCGGACAGGTCGACGACGTGCACCCAGCTCGCGCCCTGCTCGGCAAAGGAGCGGGCGACGGCCACGGGGTCGTCGGAATATACCTTGTAGCGGCTCCGGTCGCCGCGCTCCAGGCGCACGACCTTGCCGCCGATCAGATCGATTGCGGGAAACAGAATCATCGGCCGGCCCCCTCGACGATGCTCACGAAGCTCTTAAGGATGCGCTGACCCAGCGCAGAGGATTTCTCGGGATGGAACTGGCAGCCCCACACGTTGCCGTGGCGCACGATGCACGGGAAGCTCCGCGTGTAGTGCGTGCGTGCCAGAACATCGGCGGCATCGGCATCGTCGGCCACCGCATAGCTGTGGGTGAAGTACATATTGGCGCCCTCGGCAAAACCGGCGAGCAGCGGGTCGGCCGCACCGGCAGGCGTCATGTGCACCTGGTCCCAGCCCACGTGCGGTACCTTCAGGCGGCTCGACTCCAGACGCGTGCACGAACCGCGCATAATACCCAGGCCATCGACCCAGGGGCCACCGGCCTGCTCGGAGGCATCGTCGTCCGCGTCCGCGTCCTCGTCCGCCGGCACGCCCTCGTCGCCGCGCTCAAAAAAGAGCTGAAGGCCCAGGCAGATGCCGAGCAGCGGAGTTCCGGCGGCAACGGCGTCGAGCACCGCGTCCGCCTCGCCGCTCTCGCGCATAAAGGCAATCGCGTCGTAGAACGCACCCACGCCCGGGATGACCAAGCCGTCGGCGTTGCGGATCTGATCCGGATCGTCCGACGTGCAGGCGACGGCACCAGCGCGCGCAAGCCCGCGCACAACGCTCGACAAGTTGCCCTTGTGGTAGTCGACCACCACGATCTTCGGTTCGCCCACGCGACCCTCCCTTATCTCATTCAAAACCTGTCCCTTTTTGGCAGGTTACAGTGAGCCCTTGGTGCTGGGGATGCCCTGCACGCGGGGATCGAGCTCGCAGGCGCGGCGCATCGTGCGGCCCACGGCCTTAAAGGCCGCCTCGATAATGTGATGCGAGTTACCGCCCGCCAGCTCGCGCACGTGCAGCGTGAGCTTGGCGTCGCGCGCAAAGGCGTAGAAGAACTCGACGGCCAGCTCGGTATCGAAGCTGCCCACGCGCTCGGTCGGCACGGGCAGCTCGCAGTAGGCCTGCCCGCGGCCCGAAATATCAACAGCAGCCATCACAAGCGTCTCGTCCATGGCAATCGCCGCGTCGGCAAAGCGCGTAATGCCCGCCTTGTCGCCCAGCGCCTGGCAAAACGCCTCGCCCAACACGATACCCGTGTCCTCGACGGTGTGGTGCGCATCGACCTCCACGTCGCCCACCGCGTGCACCGTCAGATCGAACAGACCATGGCGGCCAAAAGCGTTGAGCATGTGGTCGAAAAACGGCACGCCGGTCGAGATATCGCACACGCCGCTTCCGTCCAGGTCGAGCTTTACGACAATGTCGGTCTCGCCCGTCTTGCGGGTCACCTCGGCATAGCGGTCCATCTACATCTCCTCCTTCACCAGCGCGGCAAACGCAGCCAGCACCTCGTCGTTTTCCTGCGGGGTACCCACGGTAATGCGTAGGCAGTCCGCGAGCCCCGGCGCGTAGCTAAAGTCGCGCACCAAAATCGAATACTCGTCGCGCAGACGCTCGCGCACGCGCGTAGCATGCGGCGTGCGTACGAGCACAAAGTTCGCCGCGCTCGGCCATGCCTCCACGGGCAGACCCTCGGCAGCCATTGCGTGCAGGGCACACAGTTCGCGCTCCCGCTCGGATGCAACCTGTGCCACCACGGGTGCGTACGCATCGCGAGCACGTACGCAGGCAAGCGCGGCGGCCTGGCTCAGCACGTTAACCGAGTAGATCTGGCGAATCGCCGCAAACGCATCGATGACCTCGGGCGCCGCGATCACATAGCCCAGACGCGTGCCGGCAGCGCCAAACGCCTTGGACAGCGTATGCAGAATCACCAGGTTGGGATGCTCGGCGATAAGCCCCTGCGCCGTGGTAGCCGCGCCAAACGAATCGTCCGCAAACTCAACGTAGGCCTCGTCGACCATGACCATGCCGGGGCACGCATCGCACAGGGCCGCGACAAAGTCGAGCGGCGCCACGTCACCCGTGGGATTGTTGGGCGAGGTCACGATGGCCAGGTCGCACTCCGGCGCCGCGGCGAGCACGGCTGCCTGGTCGAGCTCAAAGTTCGCCGGATCACGCCACACGTCGCGCACCTCGGTCTGACAGAGCGACGCAAAGAACGCGTACTCGCTAAAGCACGGCGGGCAGTTGAGCAGGGTCCGCCCCGCGCCGCCAAACGCCAGCAGGTAGTTGTAGAGCAGCTCGTCGCCGCCGTTGCCCACGCAGATATTCTCGCGCGCCACGCCATACCAGGCAGCAAGCTCGTCGCGCAGGTCGTTGGACATGGGATCGGGATAGCGGTTGAGCGGCGTAGCGGCGAGCGCCGCATCGATCGCCTCGCGCACACCGGCCGGCACGGGATAGGTGTTCTCGTTGGCCGAAAGGTTAATGCGCGTGGGCGTAAAGTTGGGATCATAGGGCTCAATACCAGCCAGATAGGGCTGAACAAGCTCCTTCATGCGAGGCGTCAGCTCGGCCATATTAGGCCTCCTTGCCGGTCGGAGCGCCATCCGCGCCCGCAGCCGCCGCCAGGTCCACGCCCTCGGTGACCGTCGCGGTCGTATCACCCGGCCAGGCGACCTTGGTCAGGTCGGCCGCAGCCAGCGACTCGGCACTCACGGCATCCTCGCCCTGCTCTAGCACGCGACGACGCAGGGCGGCAGAGAGCGCGTGCGCCCACAGGCCCTCGGCCTCGGCCAGGCGCTGCGTAGCGGGAGCGTCGGAGAGCAGACCCTCGGGCGTATAGCAAATGACGCTCGAGCGCTTAACGAACTCTTCGACCGAAAGCGGGTTGGAGAACATGGCCGTGCCGCCGGTCGGCAGCGTGTGGTTGGGGCCGGCAACATAATCGCCAAGCGGCTCGGAGCTCCAAGCGCCCACAAAGATGGCGCCGGCGTTGCGAATGCCGCCAAGCAGGCCCATCGCATCCTTGCAGTGCAGCTCCAGGTGCTCGGGCGCCACGGTGTTCACGGCCTCAACGGCGGCAGCCATATCGGCGGCCACCACGATGGTGCCTTCGTTGTCGAGCGAAGCGCGCGTGATCTCGGCACGCGGCGACTGCGCCACCAGGATGTCGATGCCAGCCTCGACCTCGCGCGCAAACTGCTCGTCGCAAGTCACCAGATAGCAGGCTGCCAGCGGATCGTGCTCGGCCTGGGCCATCAGGTCTGCCGCGACCACCATAGGCTTGGCCGTGGTATCGGCCAGCACGCAGACCTCGGAGGGACCGGCGACCATATCGATACCCACGTCACCCGAGACGATCTGCTTGGCCGCGGCAACAAAGGCGTTACCCGGTCCGGTGATTTTGTCGACGCGCGGAATGGTCTCGGTACCATACGCAAGTGCGGCCACGGCCTGAGCGCCGCCCACCATATAGATCTCGTCCACGCCGCCGAGCTTTGCCGCGGCGAGCGTGTAGGGGCTGATCAGGCCGTCTTTTTGCGGCGGGGTCACCATAACCACGCGCTTGACGCCGGCGACCTTGGCGGGAATGGCGTTCATGAGCACGGTGGAGGGATATTGCGCGCGGCCGCCCGGTACATAGATGCCGGCCGCCGCGAGCGGGGTCACCTTAACGCCGAGCATCGTGCCGTCCACACGCGTGGTAAACCAGCTCTGCTCGACCTCGCGCTGGTGGAACTCGCGAATCTGGCGCGCGGCCTTCTCAAGCGCGGCGACAAAGGCCGGGTCGAGGCCTTCGAGCGCGGCATCGATCTGCTCTTGCGGCAGGCGGAAGCTCTGCAGCTCGACACCGTCAAAACGCTGACAGTAATCGCGCACCGCGGCATCGCCGTTGGCACGCACGTTGGCCACGATATCGCGGGCGGCGTCGACGATGTTTTGCGGCAGCACGCCCTTGCGGTTGAGCTGGTTGGTAACGAGGCGCTCACCGGGAGCAAGCTTGATGGTCTTCATATCGGTATCCCCTATCGGTCGAGGTTGTGTTCGAAAAACGAGAGGCCGGGCGGCGGCGCCAATCGGCCCGCAGCCCGTACGTCGGGGCGCCCGTGCGCGCTCGCGCTATTGTGCCGAGCCCGCGACGGGCTCAAAATGCTTGTCCTTAACGGCCGCGGCCAGGCGATCTGCCAGATTGCGTACGCGCGGATCAAGGCGCGCAGCACCCGGATTGACAAAGAAGCGGGCTGTGCAGTCCATGATGCGGCCGGTGATGACCAGGTCGTTGTCGCGCAGCGTGGCGCCCGTGGCGGTAATATCCACGATGCGATCGGTCATGCCGACAATGGGGCCCAGCTCGATGTTACCGTGCAGCGAAACGATGTCAGCGTTCACGCCGTGCTCGGCATACCAGGCACTCGCGATGCGCGGGTACTTGGTGGCCACGCGAAGCGACCCGCGACGGGCATAGTTGCGCTCGGCCTGGCCGGCGCGCCCTGCGGGCTCCGCCTCGATAAACGTGCACAGGCCATAGCCCAAATCGACCAGCTGCAGCAGGTTGAGGTCTGCCTCGATGAGCGAGTCCCAACCGCAGATGCCGCAATCGGCACCACCACAGCCCACAAAGGCAGGCGCATCACTGGGGCGCACGATGACAAACTCGATATCGCCGACTGTGCCCTCTCCGGCACGCGTGTCGCGACCGCGCACGATCAGGTGACGGCCGGGGTCGCGCAGCTCAGAGACGTCCAAGCCCGCGGCCTCGAGCACCTCGAGCGTGTCGGCCTTAAGCGAGCCCTTGGGCACGGCTATACGCAGCGGACCCTCGGCGCCACGGCCCACGGCGTGGTCGCCATCGGAAGCGGCGTCCTCGGCCGAGGTGCGCACGGCCTCCAGACGCTCGAGCGAAAAGGCGAAGCCCGCCGCCGGCACCTCGATACCGTCGCCAAATGCGCCGCTAAAGATGGAGTCGTAGCGACCGCCCGAGCCCACCGGATCGGGCAGGCCGCCGGCATAGGCCTTAAAGACCAGGCCCGTGTAGTAATCGAAAGAGTTCATGATGGAGAAGTCGAATGACAGCACCTGGGCGTCCTCGGGTGCCAGGCCCTCGACCAGGGCACGCAGCTCGCGCGTCAGCGGCGCGACGATGCCGGCAGCCTCCAGCAGCGCATCCACGCGGTCGAGCACCTCGGCACCACCGTGCAGGCACGGCAGCTCGCTAATGGCGGCCTTGACGGCCTCGGGCTCGGCACTTGCCGCCACGCGGGCATCGAGGCCCACAAAGTCGTTGGCGTGCACGCAGCTCAGCGCCTCGGCAGCCAGCTCGCGATCTTCGCACGCCGCAAGCAGTTCCTTAAACGGACGCACACTGCCTGCGATAATGCGTGCATCGGGCAGCGCCAGCTTGCGCACGGCCTCGGCCACCAGCGAGACGATCTCGACATCGCCCGCGGTGTCGCCCGCACCGATGAGCTCAAAGCCCAGTTGCGTAAACTGACGCGAGCCACCGGCATTGCGCTGGCACTCGCGAACCACCGGCGCCTCGTAGCGCAGGCGCAGCGGCAGATCGGCCGCGCGCATGCGGGTCGAAACCAGGCGCACAATCGGCAGTGTGTTGTCGGGACGAACCACCAGCAGGCGACCGTCATCATCAAAGAGCTTAAACGGCGTGTCCGCAATGCGGCCGCCCTCCTCGAGCGAACCCTTGTCCTCGAGCAGCGGCGTCTCGACCGGAAGGTAATGATGCTCCCTAAAGCAGCCCTTCACCGTCAGCGCAATCTCCTCGCGCGCCTGAGCCTCCTCGGGCAATATGTCCCGGAATCCCCACGGTGTGGCCGTCATCTGGTGAGCCTCCTCATGCTGTGTTTCGTATAGAACAGAAGACCGGCATAGCTCCGCCGGTCTTCTGGGTACTTTAGCATACTAGAGTGTTTGCGGGGAAAATCCATCGCAGCCGCTCACACCGTATTCATTTGGAAACATAGGATAGGTTGCCGCAACCCAACCCCACCTAGGCGCCAATCGCACGACGATACTCTGCCATTACCTGTGCATCGGCAGCTGCGGGGTCGGCAAAATAGCGCCCGTCATAGGTCTCGGCCGAAACAACTCCGCGATAGCCGCGCGCCACCAGCCTATCCAGGTCGGCGCGCATATCGCGGTCGCCGTCACCCCAGGCAAGATGCGTCGTGTCATCTGCCGCAACATCGACAAAATGCACGTGGGCGACATCATCGCCAAGCAGATCGAAATAATCGTCGATGGTATCCCCTGCCACCGCCATAGCGCCCAAATCCAGACACGCCTTAAGTGCCGGATGGTCAACTGCCTCGATCATGCGCTTCGTGTCGGCCGCCGAGTTCACGATCATCGACTCAACCGGCTGTAGGGCCTCGAGTACCAGTCGCACGCCGCGCTCTCCCGCATACTCGGCAATCGCACGCAGCATCGAGGCGCTGCGACCCCACGCGTCCTCGATCGGCTCGTTCAAAAATGCCCAGCCGCTCGAGACCATGACCTGCTCGGCTCCAAGTTCCGCCGCGATATCCACAACGTTCTTAAAGTACGTGAGCGTGCGGGCACGCGCCTCATTCCCGCGCGCCGCGATATTCCACGGCTTGGGGTTGTTCTGTTCGGGACAAAGCCCCACAATCCGAACCCCATACCGCTGTGACAGCTCCCGCACCTGCTCGAGCGAATCGTATCCATGGCAATCGACATACAG
>CABUWA010000097.1 GCA_902495085.1 uncultured Collinsella sp.
TATACGGTTCTAATGTGCATGCATTGGGCCTATTTGTCGGATTATGGATGTGGAGCGCACATGGCGAACACCCAGAACTATATTAACCACCTGCTGCAGAACACCGGCATTACGCCGGCATGCAGCGAAGAAGAGCGCTTGGCTGCCGAGGATATCGCTCAGATCTTCCGCAACCACGGCTTTGACCCCGAGGTTCAGGAGTTCAATGCCCCGGCGCCCAGTAGGTTGGCATTTGCCGTTACCGGTATTCTTGCGTTTGCCGGCGCCCTGCTGATGGGCATCGGTGGCGGTATCGGCTTGGTCGGCACCTTGCTGGCCATTGTCGGTGCCGTGCTCTACGTGCTCGAGCGCACAGGGCATCCCGTGGTTTCGCGCCTGGGCAAGACGGGCGTGAGCCAAAATGTCATCGCCTACCACAAGGCCTCGGGCCCGCTCGCGTCTCCGCGCAACCGCCCGGTGGTCGTTGTCGCACACTACGACTCTCCCCGTGCTGAGCTGCTCGCCCGCGAGCCCTATGCTTCGTATCGTGCGCTCATCGCCAAGCTGTTGCCCGTTGCCACGGTTGCCCCCGCTGCCGTTGCCATCCTGCGTATCCTGCCGCTCCCCGGCGCGCTCAAGGTTCTGCTGTGGATTGTCGCGATCCTCGCTTCCCTCGTTGCACTTGCCAACGCGGCAAACATCATCTCTAACCGCCATATTCTTCCCTATACGTCCGGCGCGGTGTGCAACAAGTCTTCTGTCGCCGCTATGCTCGGCGTTATGGACAACGTTGCTCCCTTCCAGGGCGAAAACGAGTTTCCCGACGATGTTCCGTTCGATACCTATTTTGGGGAGCAAAAGCGTCGTGCCGAGGAAATGGCGCGTGCAGCGGCGGAGTATGCCGCGGCCCAGCAGCAAAACGACTACGGCAACACCATCGAGTACGAAGAGCCTGCCTTCGCCGAGGACGAGTTCGGTCAGCCGATTGCTCCCGACACTCAGACCGAGCCCGAACAGGGTGAGGCTTTCGACGAGCAGATCGAGGGCTTTGAGGGTGCGTCTGCCGACGAGACGCTGATTGGCGCCATCGTGCCCGAGGATCAGAATCAGGCTGTCCAGGCTGAAGAGTTCAATGACGAGGTTTCCGCTGCCGAGCCGGTGGAGGAGCCTGTCGCGGCCGAGCCCGAGCCCAAGCTCTATCGCAATGCCGCCGGCAACATCCGCTTTGGTTCGGATGCCATCCGTGCGCTCGGAATGCTTCCCGAGTCCTGCACGCTCGATTACGAGGAGGGCGAGGAGCCGACGTTTGAGCCCGAGCCTGCCCCCGTCGTGACTGTGCCTGCGCCCGCTGTCACCGTGGATGATGAGTCTGCCGCGGTTGCCGCTGCCGTTGCCGAGCCCGAGGCGGTGTCCGCGATCGATCCCGCGGCAGGACTGGACATTTTGGCTCCCGACGCGCCGGCGCAAGACGTTGCGGACGAGTCTGACGACGATTACGTTGAACAGCCGAGGCGCGTGTCTTACGAGAGCGATACTGATTTCTCGGCCGAGATTCCCGCGGCAACGCCCCATGCCGACATTGCATCCGCGTTCTCGTCGATTGGCGCCAGCGCTTCCAACTTCTTTAAGGGTGCGCTTGCAAAGGGCAAGAAATTTGTCGACGATTTCGAGGAGAAGCGCGCTGCCGCACGCGAGGCTGCCGAGCAGGAGGCTATCGCTCAGCAGCAGGCAGCCGAGGCGGCACGTGAGCACGCGGCGCAAGAGTTCGAGCAGAACGAGGCTATGCAGTCCGCGCCCGTCGACGCCGCCGAAGCTACAACGTCCTTTGAGTCCCAGCAACCGGCGTCCGCGGATGTTGTTGAGGCGACGACGTCTTTCGAGGCTCAGCAGCACGTCGATAGCACCATGTCGTTTGATGCCGCGAAGTTCGATTCCACGATAACGTTTGAAAAGCAGGGCACCGCGATTGCTGAGCCCCTTCCTATTTCCGATGAACAGGGCGACGCGGTGGACGATGACGAGCCCATTGATGCTGCCGAAATCCAAGATGCCGCCGAGGACGAGTCCGTCGAGGCCAACTCTGACGAAGAGCAATACGCGGCAGCCGATCAAGGTGATTCGACCGAGGTCGAGCAGGAGGAAGTGCCTGCGGTTTCCGAGACTCCCGAGACGGATGAGTCGAGGCCTTATTCCACGCAGATTTTCACCATGCCGACCCCGAGTGGTTCCGGTGCCACGGTTGCCAATGTCGCTCCCACCCAGGACGAAACGGTCGATTCCCTTATGGCCCAGATTTCCTCCCAGGCATCGCCGCGTCCGCAGATGAATGTTCCCGATCCGGCGTCGGCACCGTCGCCTGCACCTTCCTCGTCTCCGCTGGCTTCAGTCCCCGATCCGTCGCTGCCGTCTATGAAGCAGGCAAACGTTGCGTCTCGCACGTCGCTGTTCGACCTTCCCGATCCCTCTGCCCAAGTCAACGACCCCTTTGCTACTGCCCAGGGTCCCGAACCCACATCGGCACCCGTTGCGCCTCCTATGCCCGTTGCGTCGGGCGCGCAGCCGATCGAGACCATTTCGGCTCCCGCCCCGGCGGCACCCAAGTCTCGTAAGCGCGGCCTGGGTGGCCTGTTCGGTCGTAAAAAGAAAAACGAGCAGGACAGCATGAGTGACTGGCTGGGCGTCGAAGACGATTACGATGCCAAGAAATCCGGTCGCGGTATCGGTTCGTGGGATAACTTCGAGGACGATAACGATGGCTGGAAGGGCGGCGCTACGTCTTCCGATGGCGCTTCTTCCGAAGATATGCTCTCGGCTGTCGCCTCTATGGGCGATGATGAGCTGCTCGGTCACGATATCTGGTTTGTGGCAACGGGTGCCTCGGATTGTGATGGCGCCGGCATGAAGGCCTTCTTGGCTTCGCATCGCGATAAGCTCCGCGGCGTATTCTTTATCAATCTTGAATCCGTCGGCGCCGGTAGGCTTTCGGTTGTGACGGTCGAGGGCGAACAACAGCTGCTCAAGGGCGATCGCCGCATCATGAACCTGGTCAGCAAGGTCTGCAAGTCGTTCCATGTCGATTGTGGCGCGCTCGAGATGCCCTATGCCAAGACCGATGCCTACGCCGCGCTCGAGGCGAGCCGCCGAGCCCTCACCATCGCCGGTGTGGACGGCACACGTCTGGCTTGCGCTCGTACCGAGGACGACCTGCCCCACAATGTCAACCCGACGAACATTGCTACGGTATCCGAGGTCGTGACCGAGGTTATCCGCCGTTCGTAGACGGAGCTCTAAGGAGTCAACGTGTTTTCGTATATTAAGCGCCATTGGCCTGTCTACGTGATTTTGACCTTGATTGCCATTGCGTTAGGATTTGGGGCTGCCTACATCGTGGGTGCAAAGGGCTCGACCCCCGCCTCCGCAATCAGCGAAGAGGTGGAGCAAGAACAGAGCACGGGCGCCGATGGGATTCCTGAGTCCGAGCAGGCAATCGTTGATGGTGGATCTTCGTCTGCAGAGTAGATACGGCGATTTACATGATTGAAAGCGGGCGAGCCAGGGGACTGGCTCGCCCGCTTTTTCATCGCGCTAGCGCTTCTTTGGGATCGACCTAAGGCGAGCGAACCATAGGGCTGCGGCGCCCGAGGTCAGGAGCGCGGTGATGCAAGCGGCGATGGGAACTGATCCTGTTGCCGGTAGGTCCTGCGGTAGGGTACAGCGTTGAATGACACAGTCCTCGTCATGTGACTCAAGTTTATCGCCGCCGCCGTTGCGGCAAAGATCGACGCGTGCGCTGTTGGTGAGTGCGGTTTGTGGCGTATAAGCCGACGTTGCCTGCATGTGCACGACTGCGCCCCGAGCGTCTGTGCCAAGGATTGCTTTGGCATCGTCAAGGTCGTCGTGCTCATCTTTGAGATCATCGCGGGTCCAAGAATCCGCATCGCTTCGAGTCGTAAAGTCGGCGGCTACCGCACCGTATTCAATTCGAATGCCCGTTACGACGGTATTGGATGCAAGGTCGAGCTCTTCCGCCTCGAGTGTGGTGGATTCCGTGGTCGAGATATCCGCCTTCCAGAGGTGCCAACCGTCGTAATCGACGAGGCGACAGTCCTCACCCAGGCTCTCTTTTACTTCGTCGGACTCAAGCCAAGGATTTTCGTGCCCATCGTCAAGTGTCGCGTTTGCCGGCTCATCGACGTCTGTCGAGTCCAACGGCGTCGTGCGATACCATACGTTGCACAGACCGTTGAGGTCGCCGATGGCGACGGGGGTTTCGATTGAGATGAATCTCGCCGTGCCGTCTTTGGCGCACTCAAGATCATCGGTAATCGTAAACTCATCAACCCAAGTAGCGGAATCGTTTCGAGCATCGATGGTATAGGAGAAAAGCCCATCACTATTGGTTTGCGTCGTGGCGCGGTTTTTACCATCGCCGTTAGCCAACAGGCCCTTTTCGATAGGTTGGGCAAGTTCCTGACGCTTGTCGACCTGTCCCTTGATCTCGATGGGCGCATCCTTCATCGCGACGGATTGGACTTCTCCCGTATCCTTTATTTCAAACGTTATTTCCTCGGCAAGGTCATAGGTCCGCGGAGACATCATTTCGCGCAACGAGTAGGTGCCGGGTGCAAGATGTTCGACGCGGTGTGGCTTGTCGGATGAGGTCCAGGAGTCTATTTCGGTTTTATCGGGACCATATAAGGTGAGTTGTGCGCCTTCCACTTCCTGCTCACCGCTTGCATCGACCTTGGAGATATCAACCTTGGTGTAATCGTCGGATACGTTAAGCCGTGCTTCTACAACGGGTGTTTTCTGGTCGGCATAAGTAAGGTCGACAATATGGGATGTCCGATCGAGTAAGAAGCCTGCCGGCGCTTGAGTCTCGACAACCTCGTAGCGTGCGGTGCCAGATCCCAGCGGGAGGTCGTCCGCGCGTGCTTCTCCAGTTTCATCCGTCGTGACGGTAGCGACAGTCTTACCGTCGAGCGCGGCAATGCTACCGTCGGGGCGCACGATATCACCCGAGGCACGGATCTCAAAGACGGCGCCCGCGAGGTTGCTGCCGTCTACGGCATCGGTTTTAACGATCCTGATGTTTCCGGTCGCGGCGTGGTCATAATACGAGGCGATTGCAACGGGCGTTAGGTTCATGTCGGCGGGTATGTTTACCTCGATCTCCTCGCCGACAAGATAGGGCTCTTTGGCCGAGGTTTCGCGTACATAATAGGTGCCCGGCACGAGCGATTCGGGCAGTGTGACGGTCCCGGTCGCGTCAGTCGTAAAGGTGTCCATTACGTTATGTGCTGGATACCAGCAAGTTTGTGAGACAGGTTCGTGATTGCTGTCGAGGAATTGGAAGGTGAATCCGGCTAGTGGAACAGAAGCGCCTGTTTGGGCATCGCGTTTTACAATCTGGAGATGCGTCGACAGCGCGTGGTTGTCCACGATATATTGAAGCTCGGCGCCGTTGGAAATCTGATTGGCCCCGACGGTCCATTCCCCTGCACGTTTAAAACCCTCGGGGACGGTTTCCGGAACCTCGCGAATCGTGTAGCCGGCACGGTCGTATGGGACAGCTCCGTGGACACCGGCGGGTCGCTTGCCTGTGCCGAACCATGCTTCGGGCTGATCTTTGGTGGAGGCAAAGCCATAAATGTTTGTGGTCAGTGTGCCAACAACCTGCTGAGAACTGTTGCTGACAACCTCAAAGACAACACCTTCCGCCGGTTGCTCCAGGCCGGATTGGTCGCTATTGCCGTAATCCTTGAATTTGGAAATCTCAAGGTCAAACGCAATGGGGATATCGGAAATGCGAGATTCGATCTCGACTACGCCTGAATCGCCGAGCTGGTCGGCTCCAACAGTATAGGTCCAGCTGTCGTTGGATGGCAGGTAGCCCTCGGGGGCTTTTGATTCGTAGATGGTAAAGGTTCCTAAGGGGACATCGACGAGGGTAGCCCGACCGCTTTCGTCGGTCGTGAGGATCTGCGCCCATCCAGGGGTTGATTGCGACACACACGTGAACTCTGCTCCTGCGAGTGAAGATCCCACCTGGGGGCCGGCATTCGTCGCGGCATCGAGTTTTACGATACGCAGGTTGATGGTGCCGGGCTGTTCATCAATGGCGACCTGTCCACCGTCATTCCCCGTGGTAAAGGCGATGCGATCACGACGGGGGACATAGCCGGCCGGCGCCTTCGTTTCAACTAGGTAGTATGCCATGTTGGGCAGAAGTGTTGCTTGCGCTCGACCGTTGCTGTCCATCTTGATGGTGCCGACACGCGCGCCGCTGGCGCTCTCAAAAATATCGAATGTTGCCCCGGTAAACTGATAGGTATTGTTTCCGCTGGTAATAACGGTGTTAGCAGACTGCTTTTGGAAGGAAACAGACACCGCCGGCAGTACATAGAGCATGTCTTGACGTTTGCTGCCGCCCGATACGGCCCCTAGATAGCGTCGCGCGCGGTGCGGAGCGGCTTTGATGCTTCCTGATTTTGCGCTGTCGTGGAGCCACCGCGCAGCCGCCACGACTTCATTGTCGGCGGTAAAGTGTCCGCTCTTGGTTTTACCCTGAGCGGTCGTGTAGGAGTAGGTGCCGTCGACATGGGTAGTGCCGTTGAGCATCCATACGGCAAGCTGGGTGGCGGCGCGGGCGCGATCGGGTGAAAGATGGTAACCGCCAAACGACGTGGTGGTGGGATATCCGTGACAAACGATTGCCGCGAACTCGTCGTCGAGCCACACCCAGCCTTGATCAAAGTTGAGCCATGGGCCGCCCGGCTTGGTGGGGCCGGGGCGCTCCTGGTTCATGCAGTAGGCAATTGAGGCGTCTTGAGCTTCATACTTGCCGATGAAGAAGGGCCCACAATCATCGCTAATAGTGCGGAAGCCGAGCTGGTCGTAGCCATCGACGGCAAATGCGGCTCCCGGTGCCAGGCAGCCGAAAAGCAGGAAGAGGAGCAGGAGCAGCGGACCTGTTGCGATTGCGCTGTGGACAGAGTGCGTGGGTGCGTTGGACATGGCTGCTCCTTATCCCTCGTGCGCCGCACGGGGAGGCCGCGGCGCTTGGGA
>CABUWA010000098.1 GCA_902495085.1 uncultured Collinsella sp.
AACGCCTGCGATTATGTGCCTTACTCGCTCGAGGGCACGGGCACTTCCGCCCTGAGCATATGCGATGTCTTCTTAACTGATGAAGAAGAGTATGTCCCTGCGTTCTATGTAAACCAGCACGCAAACGCAGATGAACGGCTAACCGACTACGAGCGATATGTAGCAAACTGCGAGGAGCTCGGGGTGACAGGCGTCAAGGATGCCCTTGACCGCATGATCGTGTGCGACGACATCATCGCCAACTACGATCGTCATTGGCGCAACTTCGGCCTCGTGCGAAACGTCAACTCACTAGTCTGCAGACCAGCCCCCATCTTCGATTCGGGCTCATCGCTCTGGTGCAACATATCTCTAGAGGAGCTTAGGGCAGGAGAGCACAGTTTTGCCAGCGCGCAGTTCCATTCAAGTCCCGCGAAACAAATGTTGCTTGTTGAGGATATGAACTGGTTTGACGGGGACAAACTCAAAGGTTTTGTCGACGAGGCGATCGAGATTCTGTCTAAAAACGATGCCCTAGCAGCGAGACTGCCTTATCTAAAAGAGGCGCTAACGTGGCGCCTCGAAAGAATGATCGACATCGCTGAATGGAGTTAGCGAGGCAGCATTGCCCCGCCAACTCCCCTACCGGCCACGCAGGGCCTTGAGCTTGGCCAGGGCATCGGGGCTCAGGCGACTGCCCAGAGTCATCTTGATCTGCGGGGCTTCCTCTGCCTCGTGAACATCATTATCGATCTGTTTGATCTCGTCCACCAGCATACGGCTCGAGATGCGCGTGACGCCCTTGCCCATGACGACGGCTTGGATTGTGCCGTCACTCGATACCACGGAGCACGCGCGGCCTTCCTCACGTGCCTCGATGCAGAGTTTCTGCACCACGGTATCGGCAGAGACGCCCGTCGGCGAAAACTCGATGCGCACGCCACGGGCCGGCAGATTGGGGCGCTCGCTGGAGATATTGCCCGCGCCGTCAAATACGATCACAGCCTCGTAGCGGCCCTGGGCAAACGCAGCTACGTCATTAATGAGCGCCGTGCGCGCCATATCGTGAACGTCGCTGGAATACGGATCGTCAGAATGGTCGTACACGAGCTTTTCGTAGCGCGGCGTACAGTGGATCACGTTGTAACCGTCGACCACCAGCAGCTCGGGCTTGTTGGAGTGCACCGTCGAGACCGGGTCGGCGATAGCCTGCGCAAACGCATTGCCGCCCACGCCGTAGGTCGCGGCCGAAACAATCGGCTTGGCCGAGCCCTCGCCAAAGCGCTTGGCCTTGGACTTAGCGCGGTTCTTCTTGGACATGCGCTACTCCTCCCCCATGAGCTCGCCGGCATTGCGGCGCAGCCACTCAAAGCACAGCGCGGTGGTCGCCTGGGCAACGTTGAGACTCTCGGTCATGCCGCGCTGGGGAAGCTTGGTCAAAAAGTCGCATTTCTCGAGCACCAGGCGCGAGATGCCGTCGCCCTCGGAGCCCATGACGAGCGCCACGCGGCCCTCGAAGGGAGCATCCCAGCAACTGCCTTCGGCGTGCTCAGAGGCACCGCCCACCCAAAAGCCAGCGGCCTTAAGATCGTCGAGTGCACGGGCGATGTTGGGCACCTGCGCGATAGGCAGATGCATGACGGCGCCGGCTGAAGTCTTGTAGCTGCCCACGGTCACGCCGGCGGCACGCTTGTTGGCGATGATGACGCCGGCCGCGCCCACAACCTCGGCGGAGCGCACGATGGCACCAAAGTTGCCGTCGTCAGTCACATGGTCGAGCACCACGACAAGTGCCGGGCCCTCGCCTGCGCGGTCGAGAATATCGACGACATCGGCATAGGGGAAGTTGCCAACCTCGAGCGCGATGCCCTGGTGAGCGCCATGACTCGACAGTGCGTCGAGCTGCGCGCGCGGCACATACTTAATGCGGACACCCGCGGCGTTGAGGTCGTCGACCAGGCGCGACAAGGCGGCGTCGCGCTCCCCGCCCTCGGCAATGAGCGCGCACTTGATGGGAAAACCGGTGCGCAGCGCCTCGGCAGCAGCACGGCGACCTTCGATAAACTCGCCCTTGGGGACCTGAACAGCGTCGCGGTTGCGATCGCGCTGCGGACGTGCGGCCTGGGCGCGATCGCGCTGGCCCTTGAGAGCGGCAGTGCGGTCATTGCGGCGAATCGGACGCGAGCCAGAAGCAGCCTGCTTGCCGCCACGAGGCGCACGCTTGCGATTGTCGGCCATAAAGCGGCCTCCTTTAAATAATTTTCAAACAGGACAAAAGAAGCGACCGCTTAAGACAAATAGCTCAAGCGGTCGGTACGGGTTTTCCAAGTGCCCGAGATTGCCGTGAAAGAGGAGCGACGCGTACTTGAGTACGCGAGCGACGGTTTGAACGGCAAGGTCGGGTGCTTGGGAAACCCGCGGGGATTAGAGAGATTTGATGCGGGTGCCAGCGGCCGTATCCTCAATGGTGAGGCCCAGGTCCTTGAGCTGATCGCGGATGGCGTCGGCCAGATCCCAGTTCTTGGCGGCACGGGCCTCGGCGCGGGCCTCGAGAATCTTGGCAGCAGCCTCGTCCACGTCGTCGCCCGTATAGGCAACCAGACCGGCGGCAACACCCAGCAGACCCAGCGGCAGCTCGACCTTGGGCTCGGGAAGCTCAACACCAAACGTATCGAGCAGCTCGGCCAGCGTGTCGGCGGCGGCAAGCGCGGCGGTCTTGTCGGCAGCGTCGCCCGCCTGCTCCAGGTACTGGTTGCACTCGGTGACAAAGCCAAAGACGGCACCCATGGCACCAGCGGTGTTAAAGTCGTCGTCCATGCACTCCTTAAAGGTGGCACGGATCTCGGCGGCCTTGGCGGCAAACGCCTCGGATGCTGCCTCATCGGCATCGGCCGTCGCATGGTTCGCGGCCCAACGCAGGTTCTCGACCGTACCGGCGATACGCGTCAGCGAGTTCTCGGCACCCTCCAGGCGCTCCCAGGAGAAGTCGAGCGGCGAGCGATAGCTCGTCTGCAGCATCAGCAGGCGCAGGGCGGCAGCGGAGTGCTGCTCGAGCACCTCGGCCAACGTAAAGAAGTTGCCGAGCGACTTGGACATCTTCTCGCCGTCTACCAGCAGCATGCCCGTGTGCATCCAGGTGTTGGAGAAGCCCTGGTGCCAGGCGCAGGTGGCCTGGGCGCACTCGTTCTCGTGATGCGGGAAGGCAAGGTCGGAGCCACCGCCGTGGATGTCGATCGGAGTGCCCAGGTAGCGATGCACCATGGCGGCGCACTCGGTGTGCCAACCGGGACGGCCCTCGCCCCAGGGGCTCGGCCAGCTGGGCTCGCCGGGCTTGGCGGCCTTCCACAGGGCAAAGTCGAGCGGGTCGTTCTTGTCCTCGTTCTCCTCGATGCGTGCGCCAACCATAAGGTCGTCGATGTTGCGGCCCGAGACCTGACCATAGTTGGGATCGCTGCGCACGGCAAAGTACACGTCGCCGTTATCGGCTGCGTAAGCGTGGCCCTGCTCGATAAGCGTCTTGATCATGGCGATCATGGGGCCGATCTCCTTGGTGGCGCGGGGGCGCACATCGGGATCGAGCACGTTGGCGGCGCGCATGACGCCGATGAACTTGTCGGAGAACTCCGTCGCGACCTCGGCGGCCGTACGGCCCTGCTCGTTGGCGCGCTTGATGATCTTGTCGTCGACATCGGTGAGGTTCTGGGCGAACGTGACCTCGTAACCGCTCGCGATGAGCCAGCGGCGAATCACGTCAAAGCTGATGAACGTACGGGCGTTGCCGATGTGGATGTTGTCGTAGACCGTGGGGCCGCACACGTACATGCGGACCTTGCCGGACTCGATGGGCTGGAACTCTTCCTTTTTATGGGTAGCGCTGTTGTAGATACGCATTCGTTACTCCTTAACGGTTTTCTGTAGCAGGCAGACGGCCCAGGCGCCGATTCCCTCGCCCTGGCCTTCCCAACCGAGCTTTTCGGTCGTAGTGGCGGCGACGCCCACGTTTTCGACGTCAACGCCCAGAGCATGGGCGAGGTTGGCGCGCATGGCATCGCGGTGCGGGGTGATCTTGGGTTGCTGACAGGCAATGGTGCAATCGGCATCGACAAACTCGAAGCCCAGCTCGCGCGCATAGTCCATCACGCGAGCGAGCAGCACCATCGAATCGGCACCCTCATAGGCGGGGTCGGTATCGGGGAATAGCTTTCCAATGTCTCCCCCGCGGCAGGCGCCCAGAATGGCGTCGGCCAAGGCGTGTGCGAGCACATCGGCATCCGAGTGGCCCAGCAGGCCGCGCTCGTAGGGAATGTCGACACCGCCGATGATACATCGACGCCCCTCCACCAGACGGTGAACGTCGTAGCCATGGCCAATGCGCAGGTTACTGAACATGGGGAAGGTCCTCTCCCTCGGCCATGCGGCCAAGCAGAATCGCGGTTACGGGACGCAGGTCCTCGGGCACCGTAACCTTAAGGTTGTCGCGCGGGCTCTGGACGCAGCGGACGCGTCCGCCCATGCGCTCGACCAGCGACGAATCATCGGTGCCGATAAAGCCCTCGGCAATCGCCGCGGCATGGGCGCGCTTCATAGCATCGACGCTAAAGATCTGCGGCGTCTGCGCGGCCCAGTACAGCTCGCGCGGCGGCGTCTCGACGATGTTGTCGCCATCGACGATCTTGAGCGTGTCGATCGCGGGCTGACCGCACACGACACCGTCGAGCGAGCGGTCGCCCACAAGCACGTCGATCGCATGATCGATGGCCTCGGTCGTGATGAGCGGACGAGCGCCATCGTGAATAGCGACGTATTCAAAGCCCGCCGGCACCGCGTGCACGCCGGCACGGGTGGAGTCCTGGCGGGTATCGCCGGCATCGGCAAAACTGATGGGCGTGTCATACTCAAACGGGTCGATGGCCAGGCGGCGCATCTCGGCACGACGCTCGGCAGGGCAAACCACGACGATGTGGCCGACCTTATCGCTACGGTCAAACGCGCGGATGGACCAGCTCATAAGCGGACGGCCCGCTACATTGACGAGCTGCTTGCCACCGGGGTTACCAAAGCGCTGGCCGCTGCCACCGGCAACGACCACGGCGCATACGGGCGCCATTATGCGTTCCCCTGTTTGGTGCCCTTCATGCGGTACAGGGAGTCCGCAAGAATGGCAGGGTTGTTAACGCCAAAGTCGCCCAGGCGCTCCGGATCCTCGCTGATGTCGTCCATGAGCTCCTGCAGCGAGCCGTACTCGTCGACGATCTTCTCGGCCACGCCGTCGCGCACGACGGACACGCGAGAAAGCGTGCGCAGGCCCAGCGGCGTCATGACGGAGTCCTCGTCCAGGTCGTCATAGCCCAGAACTGCCGCCACGTGCTGCGGGTCGGACAGGTCCTTAGGCGTCATGCGGCTCAGCTCGGCGCGGATCTTCTCGGCGTTGGCCTCAGAGGAATCGCTTGCGTAGTCGCGGATCATCAAGTCGTATTCGGTATCCATGCTGGAGCCCGCGAGCTGCTCGAGCTGCATCTGCACGAGCTTGCCCTGGTTGCCCAGCTTGACGATGCAATCCTTAAGCTCGGTCTTTGCCTGCTGCATGATCTCGAAGCTCGAGAAGATGCCGGTGATGTCGGCGAGCGTAACGTAGTCGTCGAGCTCGAGGGCCGTCAGGCGCAGCAGGGAGCGATCGAGCGACTGGCGGGTAGTCTGGAGCGTGGCGACGAGCTGGTTGACCGAGCTCATGATGGTGGTGACAGGCTGAATCTCGTAGCTCTTACCGTGGACATACACGTTGACGACAGCACGACGAGCCGAGACCGAGATCACGATGGCGTCGGTGAGCACCGACATGCGAGCGGCGGTGCGGTGACGCATGCCCGTCTCGCTCGTGGCAAGCGAGGGATCGGGATTGAGGTGGAAGTTGGCGCGCAGAATCTGGGTGAGGTCGCCGTCGATGACGATGGCACCGTCCATCTTGGAGAGCTCGAACAGACGGTTCGAGGTGAACGAAATGTTGAGCGGGAAGCCGTCGTTACCGGCAGCGAGCACGTTTTCGGTGTCGCCGACGCAGATAAGGGCACCCAGGTGACCGGCGATGATCATGTCGAGGGCGGTGCGGATCGGCTGACCAGGTGCCGTCAGGCGGATGGCCTGTTCCATACGCTTTTGCAGCTCGTTCTTATCCAAGGCATCGCTCCCATCGTATACGCTCCATAAACGCCAATAAGTTTCTCACGGTTTGCCCCTGTGACGCCCGCAAAATCCGATGCTTACAGAATGAGCGAACACAGCTGAGAGCCCCAATCCAAATGAGCTGCTTATGTGGTAGCATCGGGATTCGCATAAATGAGGGAGTAGTCGCGTGATCGGGTTCGCCTCCGGTGGCGCGGCAAGTCAACACACTGGCCGATGCGGCCTGGCTTGCCTTAATGAACGAGACTCGTGGCTGTGCGCGCAACGCGTACGCCACGGGTCTTTTTTGTTACTCCCCCAAGAGGTACACGCGGGCCCGCCCGCAGAGAGGGAGCCAGACTATGGGACTCGCAGAGCTCGTGTTGGTCGCCGTTGGCCTTTCGATGGACGCCTTTGCCGTTTCCATCTGCAAGGGCCTTGGCATGAAGAAGATCAACCTTAAAGTCGCCGTGGTGCTCGGCCTGTTCTTTGGCGGCTTTCAGGCCGGCATGCCCGTAATCGGATGGGCGCTCGGCAGTCAATTCATGGGCATCATCGGACCCATCGACCATTGGATCGCCTTTATCCTTTTGGCCTTCATCGGCGGCAAAATGCTATGGGAAGCCTTTACCGAAGACGAGGATGAAGGCGACGGCAAGGATGCCGAAAAGATTGACCTAGGCGAGTATCTGATCCTCGCCATCGCCACCTCAATCGACGCCCTGGCCGTGGGCATCTCGTTCGCCGCGCTTTCGGTCGACATCGTTCCCGCTGTATCGCTTATCGGCGTCACAACGTTTATCTTCTCCGT
>CABUWA010000099.1 GCA_902495085.1 uncultured Collinsella sp.
TCGCGCGAGCAGCCGGCGGCAAAGCGCTTGTCCTTGAACTTCTTCTTGAGCGACTTGGTCGTAAAGTCCATAACGCTCTTGCTCGGGCGCATGATGACTGCAGCGCCGATCAGGCCGGTGAGCTCATCGCAGGCAAACAGGATCTTTTCCATCTGCAGCTCGGGCTTGGGCAGCGAGGTGTTGAAGTCGGACGTGTGCGTCTGGATGGCGTGAATGAGCTCGGGAGACGCACCTTCGCCCTCAAGAATCTCGGCAGCATAGATGGTGTGGTTCATGGGGTCGTCCTCATGCTCCTCCCAATCTAGGTCGTGCAGCAGACCGACGATGCCCCAAAACTCCTCGTTCTCGGGGTCGAACTCGCGCGCAAAGTAGCGCATAGTGCCCTCGACCGTCTCGCCATGGGTGATGTGGAACGGGTCCTTGTTGTGCTCGTTGAGCAGTTCGAACGCGCGGTCGCGGGTGATTCCGGCGGTAAGCGGCTCTGCCATAGGAGACTCCTTGTGCTCGTGGGTATCGATAAGAATGAATACTACTAGAACAAGAAAACCACCACAAAGGTGCCTGTCCCCTTTGTGGTGGTTTTTGGCGCGGATGGGTTAGTTGAGGGCGGCTTGGGCTAGGCGGGCTTCAGCGTTCTCCTCGGTGACGCCCAAGGCCACAGCGAACTCCTCGATGGAGCGGCGCTTGGCTTCCTTGAGTACGCGCATGTAGTAGGAGCTGGGTTTTTTATCAGCTTCCTCGGCTTGGCGAATGCGGTGCATCATGGTCTTTGCCACACGGACCGTCTCGGGCGCACCCAGCTTGAGCTGCTGCTTAAAGTGCGTCTCCTCAAGTGAGCTGTTGCGCTCGGTAAAGGTGTCGCACTCCAGCTCGTCGTAGTGGCTCAGCAGGTGCTCGGCATCTTGCTGCGAGATAGCGGCGTGCAAACGGTCGGCCTGCGCCACGGGGTACATGAGGATTGTCTGCGCATGTCCCTGCTTGGTCTCGAGCAGCAGCATGGGCTGCGGCGTGTCGTCCCTAAAACCGACGACAGTGCAGACTCCCTGACCCGGATGAATGACGTGTTGACCGATTGAGAACATGCTACCTCCAACTTATACGTATTTACGTATGTCTAGAATAACACGCTGACGTGCGCAAATCCTCACTTTATGCAGGAAAAGCACACAACTCCGATAGGTAAGAGTATTCGATAACAGACGCAGCTCATTCACACCTTTATGCATTTTCAACGCTTGCATAATCTGCAGGCAGACCGGCATCTTTGAGTGACTCCATACAAGCTGTAGTCAATTTTGTGCATATGCAATATCGATTGGCTTTACCCTGCGACAGTAGCTACTGCTTGTGATAGAGTGCTACAAACTCTGGCTTTTGCCCTACGAGTGACCAAGAGCTCGGGGGCTTTAACACAAGGAGGACCTATGCCCGAGAAGATTGAAGAGCTGGTACGCGCTGCGCTTGCTGCGGCCCAGGAGGCCGGCGACCTTTCCGCATTTGAACTTGACGATTGCGCCATCGAGCGACCGGCTGACACTTCTCATGGCGAGTGGACCTCTACCATGGCCCTGAAGTCCGCCAAGCTGGCCCATTGCGCCCCGCGCAAGATCGCCGAGGCCATCGTTGCCCATATGCCCGAGGACCCCGCGATTGAGAAGGTCGAGATCGCAGGCCCCGGCTTTATCAACTTCTACCTCTCCGTTGCCGTCAAGAATGCCATCTTTGGCGAGGCCCGCGAGAAGGGCATGGACTTCGCTAAGTCCAACGTCGGTGGTGGCCTGAAGACCCAGGTCGAGTTCGTTTCCGCTAACCCTGTCGGCCCCATGCACATCGGCCACGGCCGCTGGGCCGCTTTGGGCGACTCGCTCTGCCGCGTCATGGACCACGCCGGTTACGACATCCAGCGTGAGTTCTACATCAACGACCACGGCTCTCAGATGAACACCTTCGGCAACTCCATCAGCACGCGCTATATGCAGCTTGCCGACATCATCGCCAAGCAGGGCGTGGATATCGACGAGGCTCACAAGCTGCTGATCGCCGACCGCGACGCCTTTGTTGCCGACGAGAACGACGAGCACCCCGAGACCCATCCGTATCAGGACAACTTTGCCGAGACCCTGGGCAAGGATTCCTACGGCGGCGACTACATCATCGACGAGGCTGCCGAGTTCTGGCGCACCGACGGCGACAAGTGGGTCGAGGCCGATCCGCAGGAGCGCATGGAGAGCTTCCGTGAGCGCGGCTACGTGAAGATGGTCGACAACATGCGCGACCTCTGCCATGCCGTCAACTGCGACTTCGATCGTTGGTACTCCGAGCGTTCGCTGTACGTGAAGGACACCGAGGGCGAGACCGCCGGCACCTCTGCCGTCGACCGCGCTTTTGAGAAGCTCGACAAGATGGGCTACCTCTACACCAAGGACGGCGCCCTGTGGTTCCGCTCCACCGACCTGGGCGATGACAAGGACCGCGTCCTGATCAAGTCCGACGGCGAGTACACCTACTTTGCATCCGACGTTGCCTATCACTGGGATAAGTTCCAGCGCGTCGACCACGTCATCGACATCTGGGGTGCCGACCACCACGGCTACATCGAGCGCGTCCGCTGCGTCTGCGACGCTCTTGGCTATCCCGGCAAGTTTGAGGTTCTGCTGGGCCAGCTCGTCAACCTGCTGCGCAACGGCAAGCCCGTCCGTATGTCCAAGCGTAAGGGCACCATGGTGACCCTGCAGGAGCTCGTCGACGAGGTCGGCTCCGACGCCGCTCGTTACACGCTCATCTCCAAGAGCTCCAACCAGATGGTCGACTTCGATATCGAGGCCGTCAAGAAGCGCGACAACTCCAACCCGGTCTATTACGTGCAGTACGCTCACGCCCGCGTGTGCTCCATCCTGCGTCGTGCCGCTGACGTTACGCCCGAGCAGGCTGACGAGATGGGCATGAAGGCCGTCGCCGCCAAGGCCATCGGTGAGAACGTCGATTACTCGCTGCTGACCGACCCGACCGAGCTCGCCCTTTCGCGCAAGCTCAACGAGCTCACCGACCTCATCGCCAGCTGCGCTCGCGACCGCGCCCCGTTCCGTCTGACGCACTTTGCTGAGGAGCTCGCCGGCGACTTCCACAGCTTCTACGCTGCCTGCCAGGTTCTGCCGAGCGAGGGCCGTCCCGTCGACCCCGAGCTTTCGCGCGCCCGTCTGGCCGCTTGCGACGCCGTCCGCGTGACGCTCGCCCTGGTGCTCACCCTCGTTGGCGTTTCTGCGCCCGAGCAGATGTAATCTGCGAGTCATTTGACCGTGTAGGTTCGGCTTTGCTGAGCCCTATAAGCCCGATCTCCATGCGGAGGTCGGGCTTTTTTCGTTTGGCGGGGCTTTTGGGCGTGTTGGAAAATGCTACAAAAAAGCAACTATACCGCTTTACGGGGCTGAATCGCTGCCTAGCGACCATGGCGAAAGCAGTGAAAATAAAACTGCAGGTAGACGGTTTATTGTTTCTTGAAAATGCAGGGTATGGTTGGCTTGCATCATTCGGGCCCCGTAATCTGGCATAGTTTTGAAAATTGTCCCTTGGGACGGAGGAAAACGGATCATTTTTGTCTCGAGGAGGGGTGGCGGGATACCGTCCGCCACGAATTGGGCTCATCTCCTACGTTTGGACGCATATCCCGAACCATGCCGAAAAGTACGATATTAAAACCGCAGGTAGCAGACTCGTTGTTTTTGAAAAAACAAGGGTATGGTCAGGGGTCCGGGGGCAAGCGTAGTAGATAGGCGCGTTTCGTGACACGGCGAATCCCGACGCCACGGATTTGCTCCTTAGTCGCTCCATTTCAAGGCGCCTTAGGGGAAGAATGTCCCTTTTGACTAGTCGTTTAAGAACGTCCCCAATGACTAAGTTGCAGGTGGCGGCGGTTGTGTTACACTAACGCTGCGTATATGACGCAAATATCTCGATACAGATCAATGATGTCCGTCGGTATTTGACGGAGCTAGACTGTTTAGCCGCCCTGAAGGTTTATGCAGGGAGCATGTGATCACAGGGCTTGAAAAGAAAGTTGAGCAAACACTGTGTCTGATCAACAGCAAGAAAACGAAATAACGACGACGCAGACCGCTCCCGCTGCACCGGTTGCGTCGGACCAGGTCGCGGCGCCCGCGCAAGCCTCGGCTCCTGAGACGCCTAAGGCTGCTTCGACGCCTACGCCTGCAGCGGCTGAGAAGGCCGTGCCTGCAACTGGTGAGGAGGCTGCTCCGGCAAAGCCCAAGCGTACGCGCCGCACGACCAAGCCTGCTGCTGACGGCGAGGAGGTCACCAAGCCCAAGCGCCGTACCACGCGCACGACGCGCGCCAAGCGCACCGTTGCAGCTGACTCCTCGGCGCCGATTTCCGATGAGGTCGCGCAGGCACGTGCGTTGGCGCAGATTAGCGAGGCTCAGGTGGTGCGCGCCCGCCGTCGTGCTGCCGAGCGCGAGGCCGCGGCTCTGACCGAGCTTGCAGCCCCGTCTGTGCCCGAGACCCCTGCCGCCGACCAACCGACCGAGAAGCCGGCACCGCGCACACGCCGTCGCACGGCTGCTAAGGCCGAGCAGGTTGCTGAACAGGTAACCCCCGAGCTCACTGAGGCTTCGGTCCGTTCCGCGGCAGGGGAGGGCGCATCGCCAACTGAGCCCGCTGCGCCTGTCGAGGCCAGCGAAGTTCCCGTTGTCGATCCGGCTTTGCGCCCGCACCGTCGCGGTCGCAAGCCCAAGGCCTTCGTCGAGGCAGAGAAGGCCGCAGCCGCAGCCGCCGCCGCTCGGGATGCTGCGGCGACCGCCGAGTCTGCAACCGCTGCCGATGCACCCGTCCAGGATGCTACGACTTCCGAGGCCGCTCCCGCCGATGTCGAGCCCGCCGACGTCCGTCCTGGTCGCAGCCATCGTACTGCTGCTAAGCGCACGTCCAAGGCCAAGGCTGCCAAGAAGGGTGCGTCCGAGGATTCCGCCGAGACAACCGCCGATGCATCGACTGATGCCGCCGAGCCCCAAGACGTCGAACGGCCTGCGTCCGAGAAGCCCAAGCGCGGTCGTAAGAAGTCCGCTAAGGCCAAGGCCGCCGAACAGCAGGCTGATGCCGGGCTGCAGGGCGATTCCAAGGCCGAGGCCAGCGATGATACTGCGGCTAACGCCGATGCCGCCGCAAACGATGGCGCCGCGCCTGCCGAGGGCGAAGACGGCACTCGTCCCAACCGTCGCCAGCACAAGCGCAACGAGGAGCGCAACGAGCGCAAGGACGAGCGCAACAACGACCGCCGCAACCGCCAGCGCGATCGCAAACAGCGCAACAAGGAGCGCAACGCCGCCCCCACCGAGCCCACGCTTTCGCGTGAGGAGCTCGCTGCCATGAAGGTCGCCGAACTGCGCGAGAAGGCCAAGGAGTTCGAGATCGAGACGACCGGCAAGAAGAAAGCCGAGCTCGTCGAGGAGATCTACGTCACCGCCGCGAAGGCAGAGGGCTTCCGCGACATCAAGGGCATTCTGCAGATTCGCCCGGACAGCTCCGGCATCATCCACGCCCATGGCTACATGAAGTCCAACGACGACGCCTTCGTGCCCGCCTACCTCATCCGCTCCGCGCGCCTGCGCACGGGCGACGTCATCGAGGGCTCGCTGCGTCCTTCGCGCGGCGGCGACAAGCGCGCCGGCCTCGCCAAAATCACGACCGTCAACGGTCTGGACCCCGAGCAGATTCGCAACCGTCCCAAGTTCGGCGACCTCACCCCGGTCTATCCCAATGAGCCGCTGCGCATGGAGCACGGCAAGGACTCCATTACCGGTCGCGCCATCGACATCGTGTCGCCGATCGGCAAGGGTCAGCGTGGCCTGATCGTGTCCCCGCCCAAGGCCGGCAAGACCACGATCCTCAAGAAGATCTGCCAGTCTATCTCGATTAACAACCCCGAGGTGCACCTCATCTGCCTGCTCGTCGACGAGCGCCCCGAAGAGGTCACCGATATGCAGCGTTCCATCAAGGGCGAGGTTGTGGCGTCGACCTTCGATATGCCCGCCGATAACCACACTCGCGTGGCAGAGCTTGTCATCGAGCGCGCCAAGCGCATCGTGGAGCTGGGCGGCGATGTTGTGGTGGTGCTCGACTCCATCACGCGTCTTGCCCGCGCCTACAACTTGGCGGCGCCCGCCTCAGGCCGCATCCTTTCGGGCGGCGTCGATTCGGCGGCACTGTATCCTCCCAAGCGCTTCCTGGGTGCAGCCCGTAATATCGAGAACGGTGGCTCGCTCACCATCCTGGCCTCTGCCCTCATCGACACTGGTTCCAAGATGGACGAGGTCATCTTTGAGGAGTTCAAGGGCACCGGCAACATGGAGCTTAAGCTCGACCGCGACCTGGCCGACCGCCGCATCTTCCCGGCTATCGACCCCGTTGCCTCCGGTACGCGTAACGAGGACCTGTTGGTTGACGAGCAGATGCGTCCGTTTGTCTTTGGTCTGCGTCGCATTCTTGCCGGCATGAACAACACCGAGCGCGCAGCCGCATCGTTTATCAAGGGTCTTAAGGGCACCAACACCAACCAGGAGTTCCTGGTGCGTTCGGCCAAAAAGCACAGCGACTACGAGCAGACGTTCTAGGTTGTCATCCAAACGCAGCGATAGTCATCAATGCGATAAAGGGTCGGGGCTTGCGCCTCGGCCCTTTTCCATATCGCCGCTCCGCACTTATTTTTGACCATAAGACTGGCAAGCAGCAGGTTTCCCGTTTCAATCCGACATCGTCGCTTGCAATCGACAGGGCGGTTTCGCATAATAGCTTTTAAGCTTCGCGACGGAAAACGCAGATGAAACGAACCATATACCGTTGCTTTGGGGCATAGCCCCGCTTCATCTTCTCTCGCGCAGCCAACTGAATGATGCGATTTGGGTGCTGGAAGA